>JAFGLP010000193.1 GCA_016927965.1 Dehalococcoidia bacterium | reverse complement strand
CTCAGACTTTACTTGTATGTAGATAAAGGAAACAGGTCCGAAATGTCAGATGTTAATATTCAAGGGGCCGCTATACATTTTTGTATGAAACCTGATTGCCCCACTTCCTCCCGTTGAGCACGATAGCTAAAATTAATATTAAATTAATCTTCAAGAATAGTTTACCATAGTGATTTCTAATATGGAATACGTCAACCGTCTGCATATGGATAATTGATAAGTTGCGCTATTTCAAATATTATTTGTCATTAATCTCATTTTTGCCGGAAATCATGGGTTATAGATATTGATTTACAGGAGGTTTTAGTATGTTTGATATATCCAAGTTTACTCTCAAGGGCAAGACAGCTATTGTGACAGGCGGCGGTCGCGGTATCGGCAAAGCCATTGCCCTCGGTTTTGCCAAGCAGGGGGTTACTGTGGTTATCACCAGCCGCAAGATTGCTGACCTGGAAGCTACAGCGGAAGAGATCAGAGCCTTTGGCGGCCAGGCTTTCCCTGTGCAGGCGCACCTGTCCAAAATGGATGAAATACATGCTATGGTGAACTCAGCGGTGGAAAAATTGGGCGGCAGGATCGATATCCTGGTAAATAACGCCGGCACTGCCCCGGCAGCAGCTAGCGTACTGGATACCGAGGAGCGCCTGTGGGATACTATTATCAACCTGAATGCCAAGAGCCTCTATTTTACCAGCCAGGCGGTTGCCCGCATTATGAAAAAGCAGGGCAGCGGCAAGATAATCAATATCGGTTCCATCGACGGTCTGAGGCCGCATGCCAATGTCAGTATCTATTCGATTTCCAAGGTGGCGGTAAAAATGATAACGCAGGCTTATGCCTTTGAGCTGGCCGGATCCAACATACAGGTCAATTCCATAGCCCCCGGACCCATCCAGACCAAGATGCTTCAATCAACCTGGGCTGTTTTGCCGTCGGAAATACAGGATGAGCGCCGCAGCAAATGGGAGAGTTCTTTACCTACAGGCAGAATTGGAGATGTGGATGAGATCGTTGGTGCGGCCATTTACCTGGCTTCCGATGCTGCCAGCTATACCTCGGGCAGCGAGGTGATCATAGATGGGGCCCTGCATTTGACCAGCCCCATGAATGACTCACAGGGTGGGTAAAGCGATTTTAAGCTGTTAAATCCCCGCAGCGCATTACTGTACTTAGGGGTTTTAATTTTGACTTAAAAACAAGTAGTGTAGTGAAAATCTGTTGTATTGATAATGTGTTGATAATCTGGCCGAGCAACCAATGCCGGGTAAATAGACCTCCCGGTTTGAAAAACGTAGCTGATTCACGTATCATTTTTTATTGTCGCATATTTTGTACCTGAAAAATAATAATAGTGATTTGGAGGTTTCCTGCATGTTTGAAATGTCGCAGTTCTCTTTAAAAGGCAAAACTGCCATAGTAACCGGCGGTGGCCGCGGACTCGGGCGTGCAATTGCTATTGGCTTTGCGAAAGCCGGCGCCAAGGTTGTATTGACCAGCCGCAAGATAGATGACCTGGAAGCAACTGCCAAAGATATCAGGTCATTCGGAGGCGTGGCTTTCCCCGTGCAGTCTCACCTGGGAAAGATGGAAGAGATACAGAAGATGGTTGAGACAGCCATGGAAAAACTGGGCGGCAGAATAGACATCCTGGTCAATAACGCAGGCGCCAGCCCTGCTACTTCCAGCGTGCTTGAATCTGATGAACGTTTGTGGGAAACGATCATGAACGTAAATGTTAAGGGTTTTTATTTCATCAGCCAGGCTGTTGCCAAGATCATGCAGAAGCAGGGTGGCGGCAAAATCATCAATGTTGCTTCGATTGATGGCGTCAAGCCTGAGCCCGGTGTAAGTATATATTCTATTTCCAAGGCTGCTGTGCGTATGCTCACTACTGCTTTCGCTGCCGAGCTAATTAAAAGCAATATCCAGGTAAATACTATACTTCCGGGGCCTTTCGAAACGAAAATGATGAATTCACACTGGTTCCATCTGCCACCGGAAGAGGCCCAGAAACAAAAGGATTTACTGTCAAGTAAGTTGCCTATGGGGCGTATTGGCGATCCTGATGAACTGGCAGGAGCAGCTATTTTCCTTGCGTCCAGCGCATCCAGTTATACCACGGGGGCAGAGATTATAGTTGACGGCGGTTCTCTAATAGTTAATGCCTATATAAACTGAGAATTTATAAAGCAGCTTGCCGCTTAGATAACACCGGTGGGGATATATCCCCACCGGTGTTTTTCATTGTTAACCGATTTGGGATAAACTATGGCTATATAAACTTGTATGTATAATCTGCTGATCGCGGTCGGACTGTTTGTTATAAGGGAAAGGGATGATAAAACCGATCATCACGGCCATGGTAAATGATGCAGAATATTAAGTACTTGTTTGAACCTCGTTCAGTGGCGGTCCTTGGTGCCTCCTCAAAGGCAGGGAAGCTGGGAAATACTATTGTCAGCAACCTCATCTTCAGCAAATACAAGGGGAAAATTTATCCTGTAAATCCGTCTGGGGGGGAGATACTGGGACTTGCCGCCTACACGGATGTTAGCGAAGTACCAGGTGAAATAGACTTGGCCGTGATCGTAATTCCCGCCAACGCTGCATATGACGCTGTAAAAGCTTGCGCCGATAAAGGCGTTAAATTTGCAGCTATTATAACCTCTGGATTTGCCGAGATCGGGAACATTGAAGAAGAGCACAGGATTGTGAACTATGCTCTCGACCACGGCACACGCGTAATCGGACCGAACATGATGGGCATATACTCGTCCGCTGCCAGGATGAATGCCACCTTCGGACCAGGTGATATTGCATCGGGCAATGTGGCTATCATTACGCAGAGCGGCGCCTTGGGTATTGCCATGATTGGAAAGACTAAAGTGGAGAACATCGGCCTGTCAGCCATCGTTTCCGTCGGCAACAAGGCGGATGTCTCAGAGATCGACTTGCTGGATTACCTGGCGGCGGACGATCAAACCAGGGTCATTATGATGTACATCGAAGGCGTGACCCACGGCGAAAAATTCGTCGATGCTCTTAACAGGACCACCAAGAAAAAGCCGGTTGTCGTAGTCAAATCGGGCCGTTCCAAGCGCGGCGCCATGGCGGCTGCTTCACATACCGGGTCGCTGGCCGGTGAAGATAAGGTCTTCGATGATATTGCTCGTCAGTGCGGAGTGCTGCGTGCCGAGAGCTTGCAGGATGCCATGGAGTGGTGCAAGATGCTGGCTTCCGCTCCTGAACCGGCTGGTGACAATGCAGTTATCATAACCAACGGGGGCGGAATTGGCGTTATGACGGCGGATGCCTGTGAGAAATATAACATCAATTTGTACGATAACCTGCCCGAGATGACCAAGACCTTCTCCAGCGTAGTGCCTAAATTCGGCTCACTGAAAAATCCCATCGACCTTACCGGCGAGGCTACTGCAGAAGACTATTTCAGGGCCATTAATTTCGCCCTGTACAACGATAACATCAGTTCCATCTTATGCCTCGGTTGTGAAACGGGTGTATTCGATCCCGAGAAATTCGCCTCCCGCACGGAGGAGCTCTACTTCAGCAATAAGCTGACCAAGCCCATCGTATTCTCTTTCGTGGGCGGGGCACGGCTTGAAGCTAATATAAACCGTCTCAAATCCAAGGGTGTACCTGTCTATAATGATGTGCTGCTGGCTACTTCCTGTATGGGGGCAGTTTATTACAACTCCCTACAGAAGAAGGAGTACTCGCCCGAATTAATGGAGATTGCCATCGATGACCGGATGATAAGTGAAGTTATCGATGGCGTCCGCAAGGACGGACGGCTGTTTCTTTTCTCCAGTGAATCGCGGCGCATCATGAGTGCTGTGAATATAGCGATTCCTGCCGGTAAAATAGCCCGTACTCTGGAAGAGGCTGTAAAGTTTGCCGTAGAGATCGGATACCCTGTGGTAATGAAAGTAGTGTCACGTGGTATTTTACATAAAAGTGATGCTGGCGGTGTTGCTCTGGATATAGACAATGAGGACGAGGTGACGGACGCTTATGAAGCCATCATGCAAAATTGCCGACGTTATAATCCTGATGCAATGATAGACGGCATAGAGGTATCGGAACAGGTCAAACCGGGGATAGAGACCATCGTAGGAGCGCGCCGTGACCTGTCCTTCGGGCCGATCGTGATGTTCGGACTGGGGGGCATATATGTTGAAGTTATGAAGGATATTGTATTCCGCTCTTTTCCTCTCAATACCAGGGAAGCCAACCGAATGATCAGCCAGATCAAGACCTACCCGCTGCTGCTCGGAGTGCGCGGCGAGACCCGCAAGGACATCGATGCGCTGGCGGATGCTATCTTAAGGGTGGGGACTATTATCAGGAAGTTTAAAGATATATCCGATATAGAGATCAATCCGCTGATAGCTTATGACCACGGTGAAGGAGTTAGGGCGGTGGATGTGCGCATCCTACTTTCCAGACAGGAGGCAGCAAAATGAAGAAATTGATAGTCGGTTCCATGGACCCTAATTCCGGCAAGACCAGCCTGATTATCGGGTTGGCCGGGGTGTCGGGAAGGTCCTTCGGATATATGAAGCCCCTTGGTGACCGGCTTGTCTATCGCAAGAAGCGCATCTGGGACTATGACGCCGCCCTGATGAACAATATTTTTAAACTAGAACAGGAGCCGGAGAACATGACTGTCGGCTTTGAGCATTTGAAGCTTCGCTTTAAATACAACGAGGAAGGCGCACGCAGCCGCGTGCTTGAAATGGCCGGGCTAGTGGGCGATGGCAAGGATGT
>JAFGLP010000192.1 GCA_016927965.1 Dehalococcoidia bacterium | reverse complement strand
GTTACTCCTGAACCAGAACCGCCCACAACTTTTGCTTTCTCAAATACGTCATATCCCTGGCGCTTCAGGTAATTAATGAACCGTGCCTTGTACCCGGTATCGAACGTTAACCAGTTCCTGCTTTGTTCATTTAAAACATAGGAGTTGATAATCTGAATTTTCGATTCCTCGTCAGAGAAAAACGATGCGCATTTAAGGCATTGCCATTTTATGGTGATTTCGCCGGAAAGGGCCCCACAACTCTTGCACTTATAATTTACACCGAGGCTCCTGTAGTCCGTGCCTAAAAACTTTAACGGCTTATGGCAATTCGGACAAATATATTTGCCGCCGGCAATAAATTCTTCTTCCAGACCGTTTTTTCCGCAGGCAAAATGTTCAATGATCCGCCCTTTACTAACATTACCTGACCCGCACTTCGGGCATTTTAAGCAAGGCCGTAAATTCATGGAATTACATGACGGGCAAAATAATAAACGGTCATAAAACCGGGCTTCTAAAATACTGTCTTCAACCAGCCTGTTAAGCATCCTGATTACTTCATCAGTGCCTTTCCCCAGCATCATCTCTACCTGCGGATATACAGCGCCGGACTCCTGTGTAAAATCAATGGTGGGACGTATCTCTTCAATACGGCCTTCCATCATCTCTTTAATCAGATTTAATACTTTTACGTCCTGTACTGCCGCCTGCGAAGCCTCAACTATCTCAATCATTTAAATCCCCGTATCTTTTATTGCTTCGATTTGCCGGTCAATACGGTTAATTAACCGGTGTCCTCAGCTTTTAATTATGGACCGGTCCCATCGTAATTTGAGTCAGCATAGCTAAATCTAGCATGTGATATGGCATTTTGCAAATACAATGACGTTTGTGGTAGATTTCGACTAAATACAAAAGTAGATTATACTTTGCGTAAATATGGTGTATATAACGTACTAAGTACTAAAGTCCTTATGCCTGATCGATATGCGGGTTTTATAATACTCGCCCTTATAATAAGTATTGTTATTTTTCCTGTTAGTTTTTTAGCGCAGACCTGTCCGGTCAATGCTGCTCAGCGCACTCTTTCCTGGTCGATTGTCAGCACCCCGAACGACGGCACGGGCGGGATTATCGTCAGCCCATCTGAGATAAATGCATTCGCACTGGGACCCGACAATAGGACTTTCTATCTGGCCAATACGTCTAACAGCACGGCTTCGTTTTATAAATCGACAGATGCGGGTGTCACATGGTTTCCGGACATCGGCAACCGATTAGTGGCCGCTGGCGCCAATCTGCCGGTATGGGACCTGGCCGTATCGCCCGACGACACCAATATTTTAGTCGCAGTAACCGATGACTCTGTGCCCCCAGCGCCTCCTTCCGGCCCGCGGCAGGTATTCTTCTCCATCGACGGCGGCAATAACTGGCAAAATACCGGCCTGTCTTTGCTGGCGCCAGGGGAATACATCGGCTGCATCGATATTTCAAAAGTCTATTCCCAAAGCAGCAACTCGCGGGATATCGCTGTAGGGACAAGAACAGGAGCAGGCAGTGGATGTGTCTACCTGATCCAATCAAATAATACCCTGTCTGGAACATGGAAACGGCAAGACGATTTGCTGCCTGTGCTGTCCGGCGACTTCTCATCGCTCAAGTTCTCACCGAACTATGACAGCGACTATACCATCGGCGTGATATACAGTCTGGGTGCAGATACCCTGTTTAATCTGGGCAAACATGATACGGCAGCTAACTCAACAGATTGGGGTGACGGCTCAAGCGACCCCTTCGGCTTGGTATATCCCATTTCCCTGGGAATTGCCAGTCCAGCGACTATCATAAAATCCTGTCTGGCCCTCCCCGGTGATTTCGACGGCACCTCCACCGGGCAGCTCGGCGTTTTTGCCAGCTTCCAGGAGGCAGCAGCAACCGCCGTCTTATATATCAATGCCAATGAATCCCCTACTGTATTTAATATCACTCCGCCCATGTCCGGCACTGTCCCCGGATACATTTCATCAATATCGTATAAAGGCAGCGAAAGTTCGGGCATTCTGCTGGCAGCGGAGGTGTTCGCAGACTCAGGAAAAGGATTGGTGAATGTATGGAGAAGCTCCAACCCCCAGTCACTGGTTATAGGCGGAGCAACCTGGCTAAAATCCGACGAAATTAAATCGCCTACCGGCGGGCACACTACCGGCGTAGGTATTTTCGGACGTGCTAACGCTATCGTCAAATGGAGTCCTGATGGGGACTCGGTTTACTGCGGCACCAGCTCGGAAGATGCCACCGCTGGAGGAACCGGATTTGCTGCCGGGCAATGGCCCAACTCAAAACTAACTTGGGAAGCACTGGATGAATCGGCCTTTTCGCGCAGCCTCGACAATGGTATAACCTGGAACCAGACCAGCTTGATCGATACACAGATCCACCATCTTACGGATGTTGCAGCCATGGAAGCAGGAGAGGGCACTGATACCGAAGACCTGGAAAGTGTCCTTTATCTCGCGACTGCTGAAGACTCAACCCTAGACTTCTACAGCGTCTGGAGAAGCACCAGCGACCCTTTAGGTGATTCCTGGGAGCGTATTTTACTATATCCAAAGCAAGCTAATAATGACAACATATTACGAGTCAATCCCAGAAGGGAGCAGGCAAGTACAGCAATAGTATTCGCTGAGCTGCAAACTGATAATATAACGTATTCATCTGACCAGGGGCAGACCTGGCAGAACATACGTGCAGGCGTCAAGGTAAATGACATATCGATCCTGAATGACGACAGGATGTACGTACTTGAAGATTACACGGTGAAACAGCTCAACAGAGGCGACAGCGGATGGACCACAGACAAGAAACTTAATACAAATATGGAATCTGCCGGCCACACCATCACGATCCCTTTAAAAAACCCTTCGGGCAAAGAAATAGTGGTGATCGGCTCTAATTATGAAGCCAGCTCTGTAGCCTGGGCCGATTTTTCAGAGCTATTCCCTGGCTTCAATATACTTAAGACGCTGCCCTCAAGAAACAGCTACGTCCATGTTATCCCGGACAGCCTTTTTGACCGCAACCAGTATATCTATGCCGGTTTAAATAACAATACCCAGCCGCTGGATAACAGCAATACCGGGACTATTTACCGCTGGCAGATTGGGAAGAGCAGCAACTGGGATGAACTCGGTCCGCCAAATGCGGCATTTTTTGGTCTTGCAACAGCTAACAGCGTGCTCTACGGGGCCTGGAATTTCGATGCCGCCAACAAAGTGATTGATGGAGGAGTTGACCGCACATTATATTCGACTGCCAGGGTCCCACCCCCACCCGAATGGGACGACCTCACTGCCATGCTAAACAACAGTGTGGTCTTTACACGTGAACCTGCTTCACTTAAAGTATCTGTTAATTCAAATAATACACTCTGGGCTATCGATAACCGGCCATACCAATTCGACCCAACCAGCGGAGTCGGCTGTCTCTGGTCATATGTTGACTCGGTTGCCAAGCTGGGACCGTGGCCTACATCACCGCAGACGGGAGCACTAATAGGAGCAGATCCGGTAACAGGAAGGTCTCAGCAAGTAGATATTAGGTGGCGGCCGCTGAACGACATATACGGCTATGACATCCTTCTCGCTAAAGACGTTAATTTCACGCTTCTTCTCAGCCAGGCGCTCAACCTTACGCCGGTTGATGACAAAACAGGAGCATGGGTGGTCATTCCGGCAGATTCGCAGCAGCCATCAGCGTGGATATCGCCGGGTATACTGGAAGTCGGTAGACCCTATTATTGGCAGGTACGCGGCAGCCGCGCTATAAGCGGGGAAATAATTCACAGCCCATGGTCACCGGTGATGCTGTTCTCGATAAAACCGGGATTCGCTGTAGCAGCAAATTATAACGGTCCCACTCTATTGACACCCATAGAGGGCCACTGCAGCAATTGTGTGCTGCCTATGCGGTTTTCCTGGACCCCGGTTAAAGACGCCACCAAATATGAATTTGTCTTGGCTGCTGATCCGGAACTGCAAGACATCGTTGAAAAGACAACGACCTCTTCCACAGCATTTGAATATAAAGCTACACTGGAGTTTTATAAGGCTTATTACTGGCAGGTCAAGGCGGTAGCGCCTGTTATCAGCGACGCCAGCCCGATAGGAACGTTCTCGCTGGTCAGCACAGCCGATGTAACGCAGGCCAGACAAAAACAAACTACGCAGAAACAGCAGGCCGCATCATTCCCCACACCCTCAGGCTTCTGGATCTGGATTATCATCGTCATTGCCATGGTTTTGCTGATACTGATCAATATATACGCATTTATTTCACGCAAAAGAGATTAACTACCAGGAGTTATATCCTGTACAATATGCAGCAGCGCTGGCGTATGGGACCATGCATGGTGATAAAACATGAATAGCGAATATCATCCACCCTCATTCGCATCTCAGGTGAAAGGATACCTGTCTGAATATGAAGGCAATACTCTCTTCAAGCTTGCTCTGGAAGCGGCTGTACACGGGCCGTGCATGGAGATCGGCAGCTTTTGCGGCAAGTCTGCAGTTTACCTGGGTACTGCCTGTAAAGCAAGAGGAGTAACACTATTTACAATCGATCACCACACCGGGTCAGAAGAGCAGCAGCCAGGGCAATTATTTTATGATCCCGAGATATGGGATGATAGAAAAGGAGAGATTGACAGCTTCCCGCTGCTCAAAACAACCTTGAGAAAAGCCAGACTGGAAGATACTGTTGTCCCCATGGTTACCTGGTCACAAGTTGCAGCAAAAAATTGGATGATTCCTCTCAGCCTTGTCTTTATAGATGGGGGACACACCTATGAGGCAGCGCATACCGATTACTTGTGCTGGCACAAGCACCTTATAGTGGGAGGCTACCTGATATTCCATGATATTTATCCAGATCCGGCCAAAGGTGGACAAGCCCCTTACGAGGTATATAAGCAAGCCCTGTCCAGCGGGCAATTCGATGAGCAGCCGATGGTGGACTCGCTTGGAATACTAAAGAAACGTAGAACTGTTATGGTCCAGTAATATACTGGTCGATGACATCGGTCTTAACATATCCGCAGCTAATACTACTGCCGCCGAAGTCCAGGAAGGCTTTTCAAGCGGCCATATTTCATTTTCCGGATATGCAATACCATACCAGTAAGCGCCATCGTCATCTCTCATATGGTGTATCCAGTTATAAACGACTGCCGCCTGTCTGTATTCGCCATGTAAAGCCAGAGACATAGCAAGCTCACTGGTCTCTGCAGCGGTTACCCACATCTTTTCCAGGTTACATACCGACCCTTTGCCATGAACAATGAATTTGTCCCAGCTTTCATAAATCCGGCTTACCGCAGTCTGTCCGTTAATCACGCTACATAATGCAGGATAATACCAATCCATAGCAAAGGCAGAAATGTTTTCGCCGTTAGCAGGAGTTGCATACGGCAGCGGCATTCTTAAAATTACATAACGCAGGCGTTCATTGGCGTACATCCATTCCCGGTATTCCTCTCCCATCATCTCAGCTATCCGCAAAGCGCATTTGATGCTAAGGTAAGATGAACTACAGCTTGCTATCTGCGCCGAGGGATATACCTGGCCATTTACATCTCTTGCCCAATAAATTTCGCCGTCAGGTCCCCTCATTTCAAGTATAAAATTAATTGCAGATCGCACACTTGGCCACAAGTCACGTACAAATTTTAAATCACCTGTTATTATGTAATGATGCAAAACACCAACCGCTATATACGAGATCGCATGCGAGACTTTGTACAAATCCCTTGGCAAGCCATACTGGTAATTAGCATACCAGCTCCCATCAGCGAGTTGAACATCCGCCAGCCATTTATAAGCTCTTTCAGCCTCATCATGATAGTTGCCGGCGTCAATAGCCATGGCACACTCCACATGTGTCCATGGCTCGACAATACCTCCCGCCAGTTCAGGAACTGAACCCTGCTTCTCCTGCAAACCTACAATGCCTTCCAACGTGGGCTTCAGGAACCAGTCGGATAACATGTTGTCGATGCTATACGACCCGGGTTTAGCATTGCTTTCCTCATACATTATTCACTCCGTCTTTTCCTGCACTTGCGTTTCAATAGCTTCCCGGTAATAATCCGCTGTCTGCGCGGCAGTATTATCCCAGTTAAAAAGTCGACTGACCCTCTTCTTACCACTCGTACCCATCGCTCTTCGCTTATTTTCGTTATCCAGCAATCCTTTAACTGCCTCAACAATCGCTCTCGTATCGCCCGGTGGGATCAGTATGCCTGAGTCCCCCACAACTTCGGGCAACGCGCCTGCTCTGGTTGAAATTACGGGTGTTCCGCAGGACATTGCCTCAGCGGCCGGCAATCCAAAACCTTCATAAATCGAGGGCACGACCAGCATTGCAGCCGATGAGTAGTGCCGTACCAGATCATCGGTATCAATTTTCCCGGTATACTTGACACAATCAGCCAACCCCAATTCCTCTATGACCCCTTCTGTGTACCCTTTGCGCATCGGTGTACCCACTATAACCAGCTCAATTGACCGGGATTTTCTTATTTCTGCAACAGCCTCAAGCAGGTATTTCAGCCCTTTCAAAGGCGTATCACCGCTGTTAATGACCAGTATGCGGTTAGGAGAACGCTCGACTCCGAGCTGCTCCTTGAAGATATCCTGGTCAACGCCGCAATAAATTATTTTAAATTTATCCGCGCCCAGGCCGAAACCGTCCATGATCTCTCTCAGGGAATTCTCCGAATCAGTGATGAAATGCGACAGCCGCCTGGCCACTTTTATCTGAGTATCAACGAAGGCATACCAGCGTTTGATACCCAGTGTACGAATAAATGAATCAGCGGCCTTGAGAGCAAGCTGGCGGTCTATCGTGATCGGGTGATGAATGGTAGTGACCATTGGCTTGCCGAGCTGCCTGATTTTAAATATCCCCTCGGTTATACACTGATTATCGTGGATGATATCGTATCTTTTAAGGTGGCCATCCTGATGAAACATATTGTAAGCACGCATACCGAAAGTAGCCGGCTCTGTGAAGAATCCACCGCATTCGCCTATCCATTCAACAAAATTAGGCCATGTATTCAGCCATAACGGATTAATAAAATACCGCCTGTATTCAGGAAAACGGTACAGATCAAGGCTGGGTAGCTTTATCAGCTTGACGCCATCCACCAGGTCAGGATACGGCGGACCTGCCACAACATCCACCTGATGCCCCAACTTTTGTAAAGATTGACTGAGGTACCTGACATATATTCCCTGGCCGCCTGAGTATTTATATGCCCTGTAGCTGAGCAAACATATACGCATCTTTTTCAACCCGAATCAAAACCCCTAATATAAAAGCAACGCCAAATTTTACATTTATTTTATCGTTTTTTCAATAGCGAACTAATTTGATGCACACGTTATCTTTTAGCAACGCGTTTATGATCAATTGCTTGTTCATATACGCCGAGTGTATGCATGGCTGCATCCTTCCAGCTGAAATTATTCAGAATACGCTTTCTGCCCAGGATACTATACTCATTTCTTCTGGCAGGATTATCTATCAGTTGTGCAATAGCTGCAGCAAGCTTCACCGGGTCTGCCGGCGGAATCAAAATGCCAGCATCTCCCACAACCTCCGGCAAAGCTCCCGCTGTAGTGGAGACTACCGGCGCACCGCAGGACATGGCCTCCGCAGCAGGTAATCCAAAGCCTTCATAGGTGGATGGTATTGCAACCAATGTCGCAATTCTATAAAGCCTTATAAGCTCCTCTGTTTCAATTTGATCCCTAAAATCAACATACTGAGTGATCCCCAGTTTTTCCATTAAATTCTCTGTAACGCCATCCCCCATAGTACGCCCCACCACCACCAGCTTCAAATCATATTTTTTCCTCAGTTCTGACAGAGCTTCCAACAGGAAACGCAGCCCCTTCACAATAGTGTCGCGGCTCATAACCATTAATATCGTGTCTTCGGCCCGCTTAACTTCATCAGAAGGGCTGAACTTCTCCGTATCGATACCGTTATATATCACTTTCAAACTGCTTTCCGGCACGTTGAATACATCGCGAATATGTTTCTTGGCCATTTCGGAGACAGTAATAATATGATTTAACTGCTGCGCAACTTTTATCTGCATAGCTGTAAAAGAGAACCATCGCCGGTATCCCAGCTTCTCTTTAAGTGTCCTAGCCGTGCTTATCGCCAGGTCACGGTCTATCGTAACCGGGTGATGTATGGTCTCAACAACCGGGTAGCCTGCTTTTTGAATATCTACTATGCCGTAGGCAAGCGTCTGGTTATCATGTATTACGTCGTATTTCTTGTGAGTTTCCTTACACAGGTACTGGTAAGCACGCATCCCGAAAGAAAGCGGCTCAGAAAAATAACCGGTGACGGTACCTCCCCACTCTATAAAATTAGCATAGGTATTCAATTTACGCGGGTCTATAAAAAGCCTCTGCACGGAGGTGCAGGCATATAGATCAAGGCTGGGCAATTTTATCAGCCCGACACCGTCATCAACGATAGGATATGGTGGGCCCGACATCATATCCACCTCATGCCCCAGGTCCCTCAAGGCATTACTTAAATAGCGCATATAGATACCCTGTCCCCCGGAATACGGGTAACTGCGATAGCTAAGTATGCATATTCTCATAGCAACAGGCCCTGATTTCTCTCGGTGCCCATATCATATCAGATTCATCCTATTAAAACTATCAACAGTATATGAATACTCCCAATATCATCATGTCACATTGACACTTTATCATATTAGCTGCTACTATAAATATTGAATGAATATTCATTCTATATTTTAAACCATGGCAACACGTCAGAAACGCAAAGAAAAGATCACCAGGGAACGCCAGAAACAGATACTGGATGCTGCGCTTACGGTATTTTCTTCCAGGGGTTTTGGAGAATCAACTGTAGCTGATATAGCAGCAGCAGCCGGCATCGGCGTGGGCACAATTTACAATTACTACAAGGACAAACAGGATGTATTGATATCGCTGATAGCCCATACACTGCTCTCTGTTAAATTCGTAAAGATACTTGGAAATGCGCCAGCCGGGAATAGCGAAGAGCTTATACAATCACTATTTGAGGAGCGGCTGTCCTTCGGCCTGGATAATGTGCATAAAATACTCTTCCTCTTCTTTGAAATACAGCGTGAGCCTAAACTCCGCCAGCAATATGTTACGCAGGTGGTTGGCCCTTTACTCACAAGAATAGAAAAATATCTGCTTGACCAGGTCGAAGAAGGCCATTTCCGTAAAATGGATGCCAGGGTAATATCCCGCACGCTCGCCGCGTCCATTATTGGCAATATGATACTTTACAGGCTTGAAGGTAGAGACAGTCCCTTTAAGAAGTCCCGCATTAAAGAAACGGCAGAGGAACTGCGAAAACTGTTTATTTACGGACTGGCAGCCAGGTGATGAAAAAATGCGTGACTTATTAAATGATTTAAAGGCTTCACTTTTCCTGTTCTACAAATATATTACCCGCGGTAACAAGGGAACGCTCATACTAACAGTATTGGTCGCCACGCTGGCCTTTCTGCAGATCAATACAATTTCAGGCATACTGAGCGGTGCCGTCAGCTTAATTTATCAGCAAAGTAAAAACAACTACGTCTCAAACCTGGTAGTGCAGCCGGGCAAAGATCAGTGGGGCAATGCTGAGCCATATCTTACCCAGGTAGCTATACTTAAACGCAAAATCGACGCCATACCGGGTGTTATCGCCAGCAGCGCACGCTATACTACCGGCTCAATTGTAAGCTATGATCCCGATAAAACAGGCAGAGATATCCGTAC
>JAFGLP010000191.1 GCA_016927965.1 Dehalococcoidia bacterium | reverse complement strand
CAGGTTGTCTGCATCAGCAGCGCCGATGGCTGCCTTGGACCACTCGATGTTGTTGAGGTAATCGTTAGAAGTAGTAAGACTGATGACGCATTTGTTGGTACCGCTGCCGTCGTTCTCGGTCATGTCAATGGGAGTGCCTGCAATAGCATTTTTAACCGTGAATTTAATGGTATCAAGATTGGTACCGTCCGTGCTCTTGCCCAGGACTGAACCGGAGAGTTCCAGGTTGCTCTTGGCTTCCTGTAAGCCGGCATAGATGGTTTCCTTGCCTCTCTCAGCGGAGAAGAGGCCAGCACTCAGCACTGCATAGCTGAATACCGCTGCAACTGTCACGAAGGCAATCAGGATGATGGCGGTCTCAAGGCCAGTCATACCTTTTTCTGCCCTGTTCAGTTTACTCATTGCTTTCATTAACTTAGTCATTTGTTTTCCTCCTAAATTTGTGTCAGTTCCAATTTACATTTAATTATTTAGCCGTGTTAAGTTCCGAAGTTTTTGCCTTTTTCCCGGATAGGCCTTCACCTCCTGCGGATTTCGTTTATATTCATTCACATTGAACTTCTTTCCACCTCCTTGCGGTACAGTCAAGTAAATGGATTAGTAACCTCATAATTTAACCAGCGTGAAATTGCTCCCCTGCTGAAATAAAACCATGCGCCAGAGATGTACAATGCGGATGGCGCCAATAAGATCATTGCGTCCGACATCGCCAGTAAGAAAACCGGATGCCCCATTTTCAATCGCCGGCACAAGGAAATTCTGCTGATCATTGAGAACAATGATCCCCACCAGTGGCGAGCAATCCTTGATGTGCGAAATTATCTTGGTACAGTCCGTTCCCCTCAAGCTGCCGTCCAGTATGATAATATCCGGTGTGACCTTTTCCACCAGCTCCAGGGCCTCCTTCCCATTGCGGGCTTCAGCTACTACTTTTATACCCTCATCGCCGGCAAGCATATGACGTATGCCTTCTCGCATGGCCTCACTGCTGTCAACCACCAATACACGAATCGCGTCTTCAACGATGTCATTCGTTGACTCTATAAATGTGCTCGAAGACCGTGTAATCATGACCCTCCTATGTTATTCACTGCTTTCGATTCGTAATCCCCTGTTTTGTACTATTTTGTCATGATAGTACTTGTGTAGTAAGCCCCAAATAGTACAAAAGTCATGACCGTGTTAGCTCATTGTTTGACACCCGTTTGGTGAACGGGCCTGCCGGGCAATAAAAAAAGGCCCCTTTTCAAGGGCCTTCATGATAATCTGTTGCGCAGGATCAGAGCATGTTTCTGCGGTATGCTTCTGCTACCGCCTGCGTACGGTCGACCGCATCCAGTTTGGCAAAAATCGTATTGGTCTCCCGCTTAATGGTTGCCTCGCTGACACACAATTTACCGGCTATCTCCCGATTGGTAATACCCGCAGCAATTAATCTGAGTATATCAAGCTGCCTGGGTGAAAGCAAAGTATTGCGGCTGAGCTGCGCTACATTACCGAACTGCGTAAACAATGTACGTGTGATCGAAGGCGCAAATGGCGACTGCCCTTCATAAGCCAGTTTGATTGACCTGGACAGCTCCTCACGCCCGATATCTTTGAGCAAATAACCCACAGCACCGGCTTCAGCAGCCTGTGCAAGGTACTTGTCCTCATATACAGTCAGGATAATGATATTGGCCTTGCACTCCTTGGCTTTCAATTGCCGTGTGGCCTCGATGCCGCCCATGCCCGGCATTCTGACATCCATTAAAATGATATCCGGCCCCAGTTCATCAGCTTTTATAATAGCATCCTCACCGGATTTTGCTTCTCCGATTACTTCTATCCCATCATCCAGCTCAAGCATTCGCCTGAGTCCCTCCCTTACCAATTGCTGGTCATCCACCAGCATTACCTTAATTCTATTACTGTCGTTATTATTATTGTTCATTTTCAGCCGTCATTATATTAACAAGAGTAGTATCACTTGGCCTTGAAACAGGTAACGTCACGTTTATTTTCGTGCCGTTTCCCGGGGCAGTATCGACTTCCATTCTGCCCCCCAGCATTTCAGCCCTTTCTTTCATCGTAATCAAACCTATGCTGCTCTTTGCTACCTTATTATTTAAAGCAGCTGACAGGTCAAAGCCCTGCCCGTCATCTGCTATCTCCACACTTGCATATTCTAAATCAAATTTCAAAACCAGGTCAACGTGAGACGCCCGGGCGTGTTTCCTGATATTGTTCATTGCCTCAAGTATTATACGGTAAATACTGACTTCCTGTATTAACGAGAGATTATTCATACTACCAACTATGCGGAAATCACACCTGAAGCCATTCTCACGGTTGAAACCCTCCACCTGGCGGCGCAATGCTTCAATCAGCCCCAGTTCAGCCAGAGCAATTGGATGCAGGTCGAGAATAATACGCCGCAGTTCCTTGACGCTCTGGTTCAGTATATTGTTGGTACGTTTTATTTCGTTCAGCGTATCATCATGCCGCTTTGACGTAAGATATGCTTCGCACAACTGCATACCATATGAAGCGCTTACCAGCCACTGGGCCAGACCGTCATGAAGCTCCGACGAGATCCTTCTTCGTTCATCTTCCTGGGCAGTCAATGATTTTTTCAGAAATCTCTCAAGGTTTCTTTGTTGCATCCTGACGCTGTCAAACAGAGTAGCATTTTCAATCGCTATCGCAGCCTGTCCGGCCAAAATATACAACAACTCGAGGTCACCTTCGGTAAACGGTGTGCGCGAAGTAATTTTGCTGCAATTAATCACGCCGATGACCTTTTTCTTTAACAGAAGAGGCACACAGAGTGACGAAACAACTTCCGGGTTTCCGGTGAGCTTAATTTGCTTTGCTTCGCCGTTGAGCAAGATTGCACGCCCGGTTTCAACAACAGACCAGGCGATGCTGTCATCTGAAATTTCTTCCCCCTTGCCTATCAATTCAGCGGAAAGTCCGATAGCCGCCTTGATAATCAGCTGCTGCGAAAATTCATCCATTAACATCAGCGACACGCGGTCAGCCCTGGTCTCAATGCACACGAGATTGACAATCCTGTTAAATATTTTATCCGCATCAAGCTCAGACACCAGGGACTTGTTCAACTCAAATAAGGGCAACAGAGTTTTCAGGCGCATATTGTCTTTTGCCAGGCGGCTGCGCTGCAAAACTTCTTCCACTACCTCTTTGAGATTCTTTTTGTTCACAGGTTTTTCGAGTATCGCCTGTGCCCCGGCCTGAAACGCTTTAATGAGAAGTTCAGGAGAATCATCCTGGGTCATCACAATAACACCTATCTCAGGACTTAAAAAGCGTGCTCGTCGGAGCACATCCAGACAATCTTTTTCATGTATTGACAGGCTGAGAATCAAAACATCGATATTCTTCTTCTGAATTATCGATAAGGCTTCCGTGCAGGACTCCGTTTTTATCAGCGCGTACCCGTCACTCGATAAAATATTCTTTATAGAGGACATCGTGGACTGGTTATTATCAACCAGCAAAATATTTTCTTTATACATTACTATGCCCTGGCAATAACTCTATTAATCCTCAAAATCAATTCTGCAGTTTATATTATTCATTGTTTATTTTTTTTGGCCACCAACCCCACCAGTTTTCCTGTCCGCATTTGGTACATTTTACCTTTACGGCAACCACACCAACAGAGCCGCATGATCCGCAACTAAATACTTTATTGATGTTATAACCTGCAGTGCCGCGCAGACCTTCGGAAATTACTTCAACCTGGCTGCTTACATTATGTATCTGCTGCATGGCCGTCTTCAATGCAGCAGGATTTGCCTGAGCTCCCGGGCTGCCGGTATTGTTTTCCAATTTATTCACTATCAGCTCAAGCCTCGAAAGCCGGTTGGCTATTTCGCTCAACCGCTCATTCAGTGTATTGATTTCTCCAGCCGCAATACACACCTCATGTACGTGTCCTACCTGCGTTGCGGATTCAGGCGTCTCTTGGGAAGGCATGTTTGCGATACTGACTTTATGTATATTTTGTACAGGCTGCGCCGGCGGGGAAGATTTCACCGGGGCACCGACCGCAGCAGGCGCCATTTTGTGTGCAGGCACCGGTTTGATGGATGTTTTAGACACCATAGCGTCAATCTCGTCTTGCGATAACATTTTACTTGTATCTTCCATCGCTCACCTTCATTTAATAAATTAACGCCGTTTTCAATAGTCGCTGAGTTCACTGATAAGGACGTTCCTCTTCCCTTCTTTAGCAAGGTCTAAATCAGGTTTACTTTCCTTCTTCGACGACCTTTCACTGCACTCAAGCGTACAGTTGGTACATATGTCCGGTATATCTTCAGCTATCTTCATGGTAGGGCTACTGATGATTCTCAACCGGGGTCTCCTGATACAGCCAGGATTGGATTTTACAACTATTCCTGTACGTCCGTCATTGAGCTTCACCATTGTACCGGTGGGATATATAGGGACAACATGCGTAAATATTTTTACCAGCGACGGGTCAAAAAGCTCGCCGCTGTAAGCAATAACATACTCAATAGCATCTTGTGAAGAAACGATACTATGTTCAATAGCAAATGCCGGGAGAAACTCCTCACGGTGCGGCCTCTTGGAAGTAAGTGCAAAACATACGTCCGTCATACCGAGTATCATGGCGGATCTGCTGATGCCATCCTTTCGCAGGCCGTACGGATAGCCGCTGCCGTTCCATCTTTCATGATGCTGCAATACCATATTGGCCGCTTCTGGGCCAATTTCGGTATAGCGGGCCATTATCTGTGAACTATAAAGCGGGTGTCTTTGCACGGCCTTCATCTCCGCATTATTTAAAAAGCCCTGTTTATCAAGTATGCCCTGCGGCAATAATACATAACCAACGTTTTGGAACAGAGCAGCCATACCCAGTTGCTTAATATCTTTTTTCCCCATACCGCTGGCCTTGCCTATCAACATGGATAGAGCAGCCACTTTTACCGGATGAACATAGTTATAATCCCGCAAAGAAAAACATCCTGCAATGGAGGGATCTCCCTTGTTTTCAGATATAACCGTCTCCATCATCTCATCCATCAGGTTATTGACTAATACAAGGTCAATGGGCTGCTGGTTTCTGCTTGTCAGCATCGCCCGGCATTCTATCATTACTCTGCGCAACGCCTTGGAGATGGCCCCTTCAAGTTCGGGGGGCAACATGGGTAAAACATTTATATCTTCTGTCTTATTATTGACAACATATAATTCACCCACCCCAATATCCTCTATCTGGGCAATATTCCGTGCATCCAAAATCATGCCATCCTGAAGTACTGCATCACCCCAGTTGTCGAAAATTGGGCTGGCCAGTTCCATCCCGGGCCTTGCATAAATTGCCGAAATGCGCTGCATTTTACTTACTTTCCCTTATTTAACCCCATCTTATAAAATCAATATTCCATTACCTGGATGATCAGCTTGCGCTGATGCTCTGCGTCCGCCAGGTTCATATCATATGGTTTATCCATGTCCCTCATCTCGTGATCATAGCAAAGGCGGACCTTGGGACGTGAGAAATACCCGCAGTTGGCATTTGATACTATTCCGACTTCACCGGTATTTAATTTGACCATGACGCCGGAAGGATATGTGGGCAGCTGCCAGGTAAATATTTTTACCAGGTCCGGATCAAATAGTTCCCCGCTGTAAGCTACAATGAATTCCATAGCCTGGTGCGGCCGCAGGAAATCAGCATCATCCAAGTCTCCGGAAAAAGCATTCACAAATTCCTGGACCTCTTTTGGTAATATGCACCCCCTGTGCGGACGTTTGGATACCAGCGCCACCACGCTATCGGTAATACCCAGAATGCGGGCGCCGTGACAAATACTCCTTGCCCGCAAACCATTGGGATATCCGCTGCCGTTCCAGCGTTCATGATGCTGCTGTATTATCAGCGAAGTTTCCTGGGAGACCTGTCCGTATCTTTTTGCAATCTCCGCCCCCAGGGCTGCATGCTTCTGCACCATCTGCGCTTCCTGCTCCGTCAGCGGGCCTTCTTTATCAATTATCCCTTGCGGGATAGCGCCATAGCCTATATTCTGCAGAAGTGCAGCCATACCCAGGTTTATCAGTTCGGTCTGCCCCAGACCGGCTGCCTTACCCATCAATAATGAAAGGCTGGTGACCTTGACGGGGTGGACGTAATCATAGTCCTTCATGGAATGACATCCGACGACAACCGGCTCCCCCATCGCCACCGGAAACAATTGCTGTACCATTTCAAAAATCCCCTGCCGCAATTGCGAGAGGTCAATCATCTGTGCCTTGCCGGAACTGATAATATGCTGTGTCTTTTGTAAAGCCTGTCTGAGTGATCCGGCAATTGAGCCTTCAAGTTCAGGGGTGATCAGCGGCCAGACGATAACATCGTCGACCCTTTTATCCATGATAAAAAGCTCGCCCACGCCCAGTTCTTTAAGTGTCGCTACCTGTACAGCTGACAGCTTCGTTCCTTCTCTCAGCAGGAGTTTACCGAAACAATCATATAATGCCCGACCCAGCAGCATCGTTGGTTTTGCGTATTTTGCAGAAATCCTTCTCATTTTATTTATCCATGATTTTTTATATTAGTTCCTTGCCATCTGCGTCGTCGGACTCTTTAGATAGAAACAGGTACCAAGCTTGGAAAAATCGGTTTTGACCGCGTTGATCATGAACTCTGTAGCGCCGACAAAAAGGACACTGTTATCATTAAGCGAATCATAGAAATGCTTATTCAGCGTATCTTTGGCCTCTTCTGTAAAATAGATAGTGACGTTGCGGCAAACAATCAGATCAAAGCCTTTTTCAAAGGGATCTGCCAGGAGATTGTGATTCTTGAAAACCGCCTTATCCTTAACTTCTTTGCGTACCCAGTAATTGCCGTCCTGCAAAGTGAAATACCTGGCTACCAGTTGCTGCGGCATGTTTTTCAACATATCCTCCCGGTATGGCCCACCTTCCATGGCCTCGGCCAGACTCAAATCGTCTATGTCCGTTCCCATTATCCGGAAAGTCACCTTCTTTGTTCCATCCATGACCAGCATTGCGATGGTATACACCTCAGGTCCGTTTGAACAGCCGGCGCTCCAGATATTGAGGTGGGTGTTGTTTTCCGTTAATTTAGGCAGAATTATATTCTGCAGGTCCTTGAACGCCCAGGCATCACGGTAGAATTCCGTCAAATTTATGGTCAGAAAATCACAGAGTTTTTTCAGCCCGGTCTGATCCTGTTCTATAGTACGGCAATAGGCTAAAACATCCTTTTCGGATGAGTTTTCAATAAATGTAGAAAGACTGCGCCTCATTTGCTGGCTTTTATAATGCTCCAGGTCAATACCTGTGATATTCAGTACTTTCTTCTTTAAAAATTGATATTCCTGATCTGTCATGGCTATATATTCACCAAAGATGTAGTAGATTTAGAACAGACCTCGCCTATTTCATTCACGATCCGGTTCAACGGCACTACCTTATCAACCAGTCCCGCTTCAGCTACGCTGCGGGGCATGCCGTAAACAACGCAGGTGGACTCATGTTCTGCCAGTATCAAGCCGCCGCCTGCCTTTATCATGGCAGCGCCCTGTGTACCGTCCGATCCCATTCCAGTAAGTATCACCCCCAGGCACTTTGCGCCACAGGCCTTGGCAGCCGCCTCCATAGTGACATCAGCGGCCGGCCTCAAACCACAGCGCGGCCTGTCTTGATTAAGCACAATTTGACCGCTGTGATTCACCACCATGTGAAATCCGCCGGGGGCTACCAGCGCCTGCCCGTTAGCTACCACATCGCTAGCTTCGGCCTCTTTAACTCGTATTTGGCTTAGATCGTTAAGCCTGTCTGCGATGGACTTGGTAAATTTGGGCGGCATATGCTGAACAATGAGGAAAGCCGCATCAATATCCGCCGCTATATTAGGAACCACTTCGTATAGGGCACGCGGTCCGCCGGTCGAAGTTCCGATTATGACCACGTGGTTAAGTTTGCTGCGTTTTGGTTTGGGCTCCTGGTTTTTTTTTGCCTTGCTTCGCTGGAGTCCCTGAGATATCCGTAAAAGCCTTGATGTCACCCTGGCAACATCAATCCTGGATGCCTGCTTTACCTTAGTGATAAGCTCATCGCTGGAATTATCAGCGCCGGTGAGATTGAGCAGCGAGGGCTTAAGGAAAAAATCTATAGCGCCGAATTCCAGCGCCCGGATCGTTACATCAGCGCCTTCGGCAGTCAGGTTGCTCAGCATTACTACGGGCGTTGGACAATCAGACATTATACGTTCCAGTGCCGTAATACCGTCAATCCTGGGCATCTCAACATCCAACGTTATTACGTCCGGCTTAAGCGACTTAATTTTTTTAATCGCATCAACGCCGTCCCTAGCAACACCGGCTATCGCGATCTCAGGATCAGATGAAAGATGCTTGGAGATCATCAATCTCGCAAACGCTGAGTCATCTACTATCAATACCCTGATACGTTTGCCCGGCACGTCCATATTAGTGAATTCAGACACCATAGTTCTTCATCTTAGCCGATCATTTTCTTTACTGCTGCCATGACACGGTCTGCATCAAAAGGTTTGACTACAAAGTCTCTGGCCCCGGTCTTTAGCGCTTCCATCACCATGGATTGCTGGCCCATGGCCGTCACCATAGCTACCCTGGCGCCCGGGTCTATTTTGATCAATTCCTTGAGAGTGGATAGGCCATCCATATTCGGCATGGTTATATCCAGCAGAACACCATCGGGTTTGTGTTCTTTGTATTTTTCAATTGCTTCTGCGCCGTCTGCTGCTTCAGTTACATCAAAGCCATTATCAGCCAGCAGCTTGGTGCATCTCATGCGCATAAAAGCTGCATCATCTACAACAAGTATTTTTGCCAATCTTTTCCTTCTTAATTTATTTTATTTTTCAGTACCCTTCTTTTCAGAAGGATTTTTGGCGATAAACCCCTTAATCAATTGTCACAGCCGCATCATTTTTGTACAAGAGACTACGGTTTAAGTTTTATGAGCCAACAGGCTATTGAATCATTTTTCTCCAATCTTATATTTAAGAACAATCTCTTTAAACTCTTGTGCCCTTTGCGAAACGCCAGCGCCCGAAGCGACCATTTGCTGCATCTGGGCGCTAATCTCCTCCGCGGCAGCAGATACCCCCTCGGTCGCCGCACTATTCTGCTCGGCTACACCTGCGATATCCTCCACGGACCTGGATACAGAATTTGCAGTCGCCGACATCTGCTCGGTCGCCGCCGTGTTCTGCTCAACTACAGCGCTGATGTTTTCACTGAGCTTGACCATTTCCGCACTCATTGCGCCCAGTTGCTGCGCCGCCACAGAGATATGCTCCACCTGCTCATCGACAACTATGCCCACCACCCTGTCGCCAGCCTTGACAACCAGCACATAATCTTCACCTTCACTCTCCTCTTCAGCACCTATCCCCAGGACTCGGCTCATCCTCATAAGAGGCACGATCATATTGCGCAACACCATGACTTCCCGCATTTGCACTGCCATGATATCGCTCTTTTTGACCTTGATTGTCTCCATGACAGATACCAGCGGAACAATAAAACTCGAACCAGATACAGTTACTACCAGCCCCTAGAACACGGCTACCGTAAGCGGCAGCTTGATAGTAAATGTGGTACCTTCATTGATTTTCGTATCCAGAGTAATACTGCCACTCAAGCGTTCGATATTGGTTCTGACTATATCCAGCCCAACGCCCCTGCCGGAGATGTCCGTAGCTTTCTCTGCAGTTGACATGCCCGGTGAGAATATCAGATCAATAGCTTCCAAATCGGGTATTTTGTCTGCAGCTTCCGCAGACAGGAATCCTTTCTTGACGGCGGAGTCTTTCACACGTATGGCGTCAATTCCCCTACCGTCGTCTTCCAGTTTAATGACGATATGCCCTTCTTCCTGGTACGCTGAAAGCCTGACCAGTGCTTTTTCAGGCTTGCCCCTAGCCTTGCGCTCTTCCGGAGATTCAATGCCGTGGTCCACGGCATTTCTCAGCAGGTGTACCAGAGGATCGTGGATTTTCTCGATGATGGTCCTATCAAGCTCGGTATTTTCACCTTTTATAACAAAGTCCAAGTTCTTGTGTAATTTCTGAGCAATATCACGCATCAACCTGGGAAATTTACTGAAAACAAGGCTGACAGGGACCATGCGGACTTTCATAATATCCTGATAGAGTTCATTAATAACTTTCACAGTATGATTGGAGGTATCCCCGAGATCATTTACAAGGTCATCCTCAGGGTATTTGCTCTCCAGCATCTTGCCAACCTGACTTATGCGGGATTGGTCGATTACCAGTTCTTCTACCATGTTCATCAGATTATCCAGTACCGCTACATCTACACGTATGCTCTGCATGTCTTCCTGTTTGGCGCTGCCCCCAGGCATCTTGCCTCCCAGCTTCGGCGCATTTACCTGCGCTTCCTGCAGAGGCTCTGCTTTCGGCCCCTCGCTCTCTACTGATTTTAAAAGATCTGCTGCTTCCTCCGTCCCATAATCGGCTGTAACCACCTTTTCAATATCCGAGATCAGCTTGAGCGCCGCTTCCACCTCGTCATTAGTGCGACGGCAGCATAGTACCGCGGTAAATTCCGGGGTAACCTTCTCCTGCTCGATATCTTTTAAGCAGGGCATAGCAGTTATCAATTCGCCCATCGTTGACAGGTCGTTATAAATCTGCAGGCTCCTGACAGCCATCCATTCACTTTTTTTATTTATTGAGACTCTAACAGCATATACATTCTGCCCATTCTTTTTAGCTTTAGCTATTTTCCCTAATGCGTTTTTATTCAGAGTGAGTAGCTTGCCAGCCTTGCCACCACCCGGCTGCACCTGGTCCGTTTCCTCTGCTTCCCCATCAGCCCTGGCTTCTGCCAATGTATTGAGACGATCGACAATGGACGCCACATCCACATCACTTTCGCGTTGAGTCAACACTTCACCCTTGAGGACTTTCAGAGCATCCAAACCAAAAAGCAGGGCATCTATTATCCCGGAATTTACATTTACCTTATGGTTGCGCAGCCTATCAAGGAGGCTCTCCATGGCATGCGTTACCTCAGCCATACGCTCATGGCCCAGCATAGCCGAAGACCCTTTTAACGTATGCGCTGCGCGGAAGATCTCCTGCAGCAATTCCTGGTTATTTCCTTCGTTTTCGAGCTTTATAATATCTTCATCGAGAAGCTGAATATGTTCCTCGGCTTCCTCCATAAAAACCTTAAGCTCTTCTGGGCTAATTTCACAGCTTATAATCATTTTATTATCCTGCCTGGTTAGACTAACTTGACGCCGCCAGACCGGGATGTATCACAACTAGGATCAAGCAACTGCACATTCTTTCCCGTTGTTTTTCCCCGGGGTATCTCCTGCTTTTTTCTTTCCGTTTCTGCTCACTTTCTCGACCGAAGGTTCCATATCACTGCCCTGTTGTTGCACAGCGGACATGCTGTCGCCGATGACCCTGGCTATCATGTCGGCATCGGCCTTCGACGAAAGCAATTTATTTAAATCAAGTAAAATGATCAGCCTGCCTGTCAATTTAGCTATTCCACGGAGATAATCAGAGTTCCCCTGTGCCACCATGGAAGAAGGCGGCTCGATGGATGAGTTCGGCACGCGTAACACTTCGGTCACAGCATCCACTATCACGCCCACCTCGCCATCAGCAATATCGACAACTACTATACGACTTTCTTCGCTTTGTTCAGCCACTTTCAGTCCCAGCCTTTTTCTAAGGTCCAGCACCGGCAGCACTTTTCCCCTGAGGTTTATCACTCCTTCAACATATGACACCGCGCCCGGGACCTTGGTAATATTCTGCATACGCATTATTTCGCGCACGTCTGAAATATCGACACCATAATGTTCCGAAGCCAGGTCAAAGACCACCTGTTGGATCTCGTTCATCGAATTGTCCATATCCGCCATTAATTTCCTCTTTAAATAACAATTAACATCTATCTCATGTAATTTAAGGCGGCAGCGCAGCGGCTGCCGTCCGGTTCAATTCAATTATTTAATGCGTGCATCAGGACAAGTTTGCTCGAAATTTATTTTGCATATACACGTTCTCTATTCCTGAATCCGTTAAGCCTGCGGTATAAAGGCAAGTGATTTATTAATCCAATCAATTCTGTCAGCACTCGTGCTGTCAAACAAGGAGCAACAGGCTAATTTTAATGAGCCAATGGGGTCTTTAAAATGGGATCTCTAGTGATTGAGGATCAGTTATGGGTTAAACAATAGCGGCAGTGATTACTTACATTATTGGCGCCAGGTACCAGGCCAGTATCGCCTTTCCCCACAACAACGCCGCTATCCCACCCAGGCAGAGAAACGGTCCGAACGGCATGGGGTCCCTGCGGCCGCGCCGTCTGGTCAGCAGTAAAATCAGCGCCACCAGCCCGCCGCCGATAACCCCCAAAAACAGGGCAACTACAACTAGGGGAAACCCGGTCATCATGCCGATCAGCGCCGCCAGCTTCACGTCCCCCAGCGCCATGCCTCCGCGGGATAAAATATGCACCAACAGCAGCAGCACAAACCCGGCCAACCCACCCAGGATAATATTGACCAGGTAGTTGTAAGTAATCATGAAAAATCCGGTGGCAGGCACGGCATAAAACCAGTGCGGTTTAACATTCAGCAGCATAATCGCCAGGGAAATTAACAGCACTATAAGAAAGCCAGGGTAAGTAACAACGTTGGGAATAAGCATCTGCTCGATATCCGTCACCAGCAGGATCAGCAAAAGCAGGCAATATATAATAAGCACCGACAGATCCCATGAAAAGCCGTAACTCCAGAGAAGATACGCCAGCAGCAATCCCGTTCCCACTTCCACCAGGATGATATGTATGGGTAGCGGCTTTGCGCAATGCGGACACCTGCCCCTGGCCAACAGAAACCCGATGACCGGCAGCATAAGCAAAGGACGCCAGATGTTGTTACAGTCACGGCAGATGGAAAAAACAAATGACCTGGGCTCCCGCGTCACCCCCCCAGCAATATAATTGACCAGGCTCCCACAGAAAAGCCCCAGGATAAAAAACAAAAAAATAAACAGGTACATTAACATTTATATATATAATATGCCAGGCACTAACACCGTCAGATGTTGTCCAGATATTAACTTTTTCTCGACATATCCCGCCATGCAGCCAGTGCAAATACGATGGCAAGCAGGGCGAAAGCTACCGCAACCAGGGGGGTATTATCAAAAAATGATCCGGCGATTGCCCCGTATACGGCAGACACAGACGCAAATAACCAGATATATCTCATATGGCAGCCCTCCGTTTTTTTTAATAATGCCTTAAGGCTGGCTAAAGGTCAACAAATCAGGGTGATTAATAATTATTTTATTGTGACCTTTTATATATGAGTCGGGGATTATATACTTGACACTGATTATCTTTCATGTTATACTATCCTTGTAATGAATAATTTGAATCTGGTTTCGGCTTTTTATCCTTATCAATTTCCTCAATTATTTCCTTCAATTTTTGGTGTAATTTTGGAGGAAATACAGCCTTCGCTATTTCCTCGGTTGTCATATCCTTTGGGTGTTTTTTATTTTTAGGCATAGGAGTTCTCCAATGAAAAAGATTGCGAAAAAAGACAT
>JAFGLP010000033.1 GCA_016927965.1 Dehalococcoidia bacterium | reverse complement strand
GATTTTATTTCCATCTCAATAGCTTTCTCTGCTGACAGTAGATCGCTCTTTTTGGCCAGTAATGATGTTCCTACATCCTGGATTGCCTGTTTAAAAATGGTCCTGATATTTGATTTGTTATCAGGTTTCACACGTGCTGCCGGTATGTTCTTTTTCCGGACAATAAGATCATATATTTCTTCAAATTTCTTTCTATGGTAGTCTTCCTGTTCAGCCAGCCATAAATAAAGTTCTTTGCCAACCTTGTTTGTGCTTTGCTCTCCGCACAGGGTATAGAATTTATTACCATCGAGTTCCATCTGAATGGCGTATTTTACTGCTTCCACGATATTTGATAATTCTTTCATATTAATCCTCTCAATAACTTGTATTAACCGAATCTACATATATTGTTGAATAGATTCCCTAATATAACGAGGGCTTTCAGCTACGCACTATTGAACAGCACTTAAACGAGAGGGAAAAAGGTGATTTATCGTCTCTCCATATTTGATATGAATATCATTGCCTGTCAATATCACTACCATGCCACACTCCTGATAATAAATCTATTATTTACATTATAAAAGCTATTTTAATATGCGACCATTATAGCAAGTTTTGAAATCATGGAAGTAATAAAAGTCACATTTAATCCAGATAAAAAATGCCGGCCCAATCAGGCCGGCATTGTGTAACCTGGCGAACAGGATTTTAAACTCTGGATTTTTCGATCTCCGCGATATGAACGTTCATTCCCTTACCCCAGAGCTTCATTCTTACGGGTTCTCCATTGCCGTATTTTTTATAAACACGGCATACTTCACAAATACTGGTATCTTTGCCTGTGGCACCGTGATCATCCAGCTTACAGTAAGTGCCCTCGATTTCCCAGCAGGGGAGAAACTGATATTTTGCAGAAGGGCAATCAGCCTTGATCATTTCAGGACAATGACATTTTTCCCAGCATGGCTGCTTATCAGCCCAATAATTACTGGATTCGGCAAATAAGCCGGCATTAACTGAATTCGGGGCTTTTTCAAGCATCTGCGCCATTATTGAGCCTCCTATATTTCTTCTGTTTATCATGCTAGCAACAGTATTGCAATAAGGCATCCGTTTTCAAGCTTAATACTAAAATGCGCAAAAGCGCATAAATAGTCATTAGGTACTAAGCAGAAATGCGTACCCTGAAAAAATATTCTTATAATAATCGTACTAACGGAAAACGAAATCTGTGAGATTAACAAATTTATTATTGCCATGTGATAAGCTGGCTGTTGCATTAAAGTTAGTAGAATACGGCTGATATTTTGTTTGCATTTCAACAAGAATATCTGCAAAATTTCTCTTGTACTTGTATATTTGTGATAATTTTGCTGGAAGTCCACCGTATCCAGTTTAATCAGGGATTTTCAAATGTTTTCATCCAGAAAAATTTTTCAGGCAGTATTCCCGCTGATTATTATGCTGACTGCATGTAATGCTGGTTTTGTGGTGCAGCCTGACAGCAGCAACCAGATTAATCGTACAAAAGCGGAAATACGTGAAGCAGCCAGGCCATATTCTCTGGACTTGGTGGATTGGGAAATTAAGAACCTGATTACGCCGGTTAACAGGAGTCCGGATAAATGCCTATATGATATCGACGGGGAAATTGCAGGTGTATTGCAGGAAGAAAATATGACGGTAATTCCTGCTGTTTATTCCAGGGTAACTGAGCCGCCTCTGCTGCTGGTTGTTTCACCCAAAGACAGGATTGCGTATTTAGACCGACTTTTATTATCTCCCGATTTGAATTTATCTCAAATCGAAGCAATTGAAGAAGGGGTTGATGCGCTTAATTTATCTTCGATAGTTGTGGAAATAGGGGGATTCGGTGCAGCATACCCTGCCATTGTGTCCTCTGATATGAGTTTACGACGCCAGATATATGCAGCGTCAGAGGAATGGGCACATCAGTATCTTGCTTTTCGGCCATTGGGTTTTCGGTATTTACTGGATTGCCTTGGTATGAGCCAGCCGCCTGAGGTCATCGAGATGAACGAAACTTTGGCCGGAATTATAGCGGAAGAAATTGGTGATAAGGTCTATAACCGATATTATCAGACCATGGCCAACTATGTTGAAATAGCTAAGCCAGATCCTGACTTTAATTTTGACAGGGAGATGAAAGAGACCAGAAAAAATGTTGATATATTGCTCAAAGCTAATAATATAGAACAGGCTGAACAGTATATGGAAAACAGGCGTCTGCTTTTTCTCCGTCAGGGATACACTATTAGAAAGCTGAACCAGGCATATTTTGCATTTCATGGTATCTATGGGCAGGACCCTTGTGCCGTCAGTCCCATTTATGATGCCATGTGCAAGTTGCGCCGCAGCTATGAGAAACTGGCTGGTTTTACCAGGGATGTATCGAATATGATCAGCTATGAAGATTTGCTTGCAGCTGTGGAGCGCCAGTCGGCAAAATAGAATGGCTGAGCACGCTCGCAGTTAGTTCCAAGGTTCGGCCTGATTTTATCTGTTATACTTTTATAATATGAATTGGCCGGACGTTCTTTCCGTTGTTTTGATAGCGTTTGGCCTGTCTGCAGATTGTTTCGCAGTAGCCTTGGGAATAGGGGGAACTGGCGCAACCAGGTCATGGAAATATATTTTACGTGCCGGTTTAGCCTTCGGTATTTTTCAGGGGGGGATGCCTATTATAGGTTGGGTGGTTGGACAAACTGTAGTCAAATTGATTTCGAACTATGATCACTGGATTGCTTTTGCTCTCTTAGTTTTTATTGGCGGCAGAATGATCTGGGAATTTATTCAAAATAAAACTGAATCAAAAGCAGTGGATATCAGTAAATGGATTACTCTACTTACCCTTGCTTTGGCAACCAGTATTGATGCCCTTGCGGTTGGACTGTCATTTGCCGTGCTTAAGCTCAACATACTTATATCGGCTGTCATTATCGGGTTGGTGGCCTTCCTCATTACTGCTTTAGGCTATTGGCTGGGAGGCCGGGCCAGCCAATGGATAGGAAGATGGGCTTTACTGGCTGGCGGTATTGTGCTCATAGTTATAGGTGCCAGAATATTGATTACTCACCTGATAGAATAAATGAACAAAATTGACCTTAATTGGGACGATGCAGATGTTTTGCCTCAAAAGCTGAGGCCCGATGTGGAATTTCTACTGCGCAGAATGAATGCTGCTACTATTGAAATGACTGATCCTCATCTGGCTGAAATTATCCTGGATGTTGGATGCGGAAGGGCTATTGATATAGTTAACATGTCAAAATCAGGCGCTGTTTTGATAGGATTAGAGCCGTCCGTTGTAATGCTGACACATGCGCAAGAATCTCTTAAAATGGATGGCAATAATACTGCTGTCCTGCAGGCGATAGGTGAGAGCATACCGGTAGTGCCGGGTTCGATGGATAAGGTTATCTGTAAAGGTGCGCTGGATCATTTTGCTGATCCCCGAAAAGCAATTGAGCAAATGGCAAAGGCGGTTAAACCGGAAGGGCAGGTGATTATAGCTATCGCAAATTTTGAAAGCCTTGGCTTTAAAATAGGTAAACTGATATTTTGGAGCCGAAAGATCCTCGGAATAGCCAATCCTTATGAGCGTTTACCCTGGGAATTACCGGCTGACCACACCGTCAAATTTGACTTTAACCTTATCATGAAAATGCTGAAAGAATACCTGGTGGTGGATAAAATCCTGGGCGTGTCCATGTTGTGCAGCATGCCTGGTTGGGGTGATTTTCTGGCCGGCTTACCGCGCAAAGTGACTGAGCTTTTATTGAAATTACTGGATGCGCTGTCACGTTTGTTGCCATGTATAAGCGATGTTGTTGTTGTCAGATGTGTAGCGGATGAGTCCATATAACAGTTGGAACGTGCATAATACCGTATAAGTTCACATACTTACTTTAAGTTATATAACTTGAAGTTGGTGAATGTGAAGTTCTCGGAAGGAGACCAGTTACTGAAGGCTACTCCCAGTTCACCTGACAGTGAAGTATTATCAGTAAGGCTTCCCAGCTTGGCCCCGTTTGCATAAAATTCATGGCTATCTCCACTGCAAACGACCTTCAAATGGTTATATTCATTGACCGGCTTGATGGATTCTGAATGTGTCTTAGGCATGATCTCGAGTTCAACCAGTTCCGTACGTTTGCCGACATAATATGTTTGATTGTCTGAAATGGCAAACCTGTAATAAATGCCGCTATTATTTAGCCTGTAAATAATACCCATGAATGCTCCTGGTTGCTTTGATGTTGACCTGAGATCGACCTCCGCAGAGAAGTTGGCAAGCTGTTGCCTGGTTTTCGGATTAAGAACTATAACCGTATTTTTCCCAATGGAACCTATGCTGTAAGCTCCGTCCTGATATCCGCCGCTTTTAGCATCGTCGGCATTATAAATAAACCAGCCGCTGGAGGGATCAGTGAAATCGTCCTGAAATACAAGCGAGCCACTGTCTATAGTTTGTCCCTGTGAAGATGTACAACCCGTGAGTATAGCGGTCAATATGACCAGTGTGCTCACAAATACATTAATAACTTTAATACGTAATTTCATTGAGTACTCCTGATGCTACAGAAACAGAATATATAAATTATAGCTATAATTTATCGGGATCTCCCGCTGTAAATCGCTGTATTTTAAGCCATATTATATATTATTTTGTTCCGTATTGCCTAAGTTTGCATGCTTTTAGTAAGCCGTGTTATAGATTAACCTGTACGACACACGTATATATTCAGCATGGCGCGAAGGGTGGTTATATTACTGAAGGCATATCATAATATCTATGCAGCGTGTTAGAAGGCTAAGAATCTAAATGGAATAAAGAGGATGCTTTCAATACAGGTATGATACCTGAGGAAAATGGGCAGGCATGGGAGGGGTACCGCTACCACGCCTGTCCATTTTTCCAACCGCCCTTCCATCCCCCGGAGTAGTGGGATGACCTGATCGGGGTCTACTGCAACTTATGAAAAAGAAAGGTTTAACTAAAATCAGTAATCTAAGGTTCTAATATTATCTTAATCCAGGAGGTTAATAGTAAATAGCAATTAGGTACGGGATGGATATAGTACTAAGGTAATGGGGTATTTACGTAT
>JAFGLP010000190.1 GCA_016927965.1 Dehalococcoidia bacterium | reverse complement strand
TTGCAATTGCAACAATATTGTACAGGTGGATATCATGGGTAATCAAAAATATGTTTCGAAAGAAACCCAGTTAGATATCGATGCGTTATCTAATGACATGAGATTGCTCTCTGCCAATATGAGGCATGATGCATGGCTTGCAATCATGACCACCGCAGATGCAGTTAACCGATATATGGTTATCAGGTTAAAAAGAACCAGAGCTGCTTCAACCAAGATGGGTGTTCTTAATGCACTTGTATTAAATGACGGTATTATGACACCCACTGCACTTAGCAAAGTAGTCTTTCGATCAAAATACGAAATCACAAGGATAATTAATAGACTTGAAAAGGAAAGGCTGGTAAAAAAACAGCCTTCGAGAACCGACCGCAGAGAAAGAAAAATCATTATAACGCCGAAAGGGATAAATTTTATCAGGCAGGCTATGCCTGAAAGACAAAGAACTACTGAAAAGGTCACCGCCATTTTTGGCCCGGAAGAAATGGATATGTTAAGCAATATGTTGAAACGTCTCAGGAAGCATCTGAACAATCTTATATCTGAAGAAGCTGCGGGTATCAAGTGACACGAAATTTATTGAGCCCTATTAGTACTCACTCTTGCATTGCCCGAATCCAATAACTGTTATGGAAAGAGAATAGGATGAAATGGACAGTTTGAAAAAGTTCCAGGACGTCATAGAAAGGCGTCATCAATATGCCAGAGAATGGAAAGCCAAGACCGGAAAAAAAATAGTCGGGTATATGTGTACCTATTTTCCCGAAGAGATAACGTATGCAGCCGGAATGCTCCCGGTAAGAATAATATGTAATCAGAAAGCATCATCAAATGTGGATGTTCACATGTCACCGCACAGATGGTGCCCATTCTCATGTGGATGTCTATCCGAAGGATTGGAAGGAATCTATGACTATCTGGATGGCATGGAATTAGCCTTGGGTTGTTTTCATAATCTGCAGACATTCAGCAGCTGGAATAAGGAGGTACCCACAGACTACTCTCATTACGTGTACCTGCCAGCTCACATTCAATCAAGAAATGCAGGAAAATGCCTGTCGGCAGAACTATTAGAACTTAAGCAAAATATGGAAAATATGGCTAATACAACGATATCCGACGCTGATCTCCGCCACACTATATCTATCTACAATGAAAACCGGCGGTTGCTACGGGATATTTACGATTTGAGAAAAAAGGAACCACCTTTAATTTCCGGACAGGAAGCCATGGAGATGGTACTATCGAGTCAGTTGATGGACAAGGCAGAACACAATACTTTACTGAGGCAGGCGTTTGAGGAAATTACTGCTAATGGGTCTCGTCTTGATTCTAATCCCAGGTTAATGATAATAGGTAGCGGTGCTAATGACCTCGATCTTGTAACAGCTATAGAGTCGTGGGGAGCCAATATTGTTATTGACGAACATTGTATTGGAAGCAGGTATTTCTGGAACGAAGTAGAGCCTGGGAAAGACCTGTTAGCAGCCCTGTCTAACCGCTATATCAACAGGCCTCCATGTCCCGGCAAGGATTTCCCGGAGAGACGCCGTCTGGACCATCTGTTTGGTCTGGTGGACAACTTCAATGTACAAGGGGCAATTATACTGCTTCAAAAATATTGTGAACCTCATGCCTATGATATACCGATTATAGAGACCAGGTTGAGTGAGATAAATGTCCCATCAATTGTATTGGAAATGAGTATCCCACCTGCTTTGGGACAAATACAAAATAGAGTCGAGTCTTTACTGGACATTATTAAGGGCTTATAAGAGATTATTAATTCAAAAGGTATATATATGGTTGATAGTGTAATCAAATATAAAACAAAACCAGTGGACTGCTGGGATAAGATGAAGGAATTGCGCCGATGGCATTTCAAGCAGACATGGGAGGCACAGAGGAGTGGCGGGCTTGTTGCTATGGGCATATTTGAATGGTTCCTCGCTCTGTGCGCTGGTTTTGGTGAGTTCTGTAATCCTTCATACGGACCATATTTCACGCGGATGATGCGAGATAATCAAAAAGCAAAGGAATGTTTTGAACTGAGCGAATCAAAAGGGTTTGACCGGTCCATTTGCGCTTCAATGCGCTGCCATCTGGGCCAGCTATATATGGGACTAACACAGAAAAGCCCTGACGGAAAATCGTTCAAACCTGATTTTATTTGCCAACCGGCCGCATGCTATGCAATGGACAAAACAGGCCAGATTGTCGGTGAGCATATCGGGGTACAGCATATCAGTATAGACTTTCCTACAAAAGATAATGCTCATACGAGACAATATCTGGCGGATGAATTAACTGAGGCAATAGTGCAAATTGAAAAGTTGACCGGAAAACATTTTGATGATGCCAAATTTATCGAAGCCGTTCACAATGAATGGGAGAGCATGGTGCTGTGGGCCAGGATTGCCGAACTTAATAAAAATATTCCTGCGCCTTTAAATTATAAGCAAATGCAATCATTACGTATCCCTATTATTACCATGCGTCACACGCGAGAATGCGTGGAATTCTTCAGGTTACTCCTGGACGAGGTGAAGGATCGAGTACAACAGGGAATCTCTGCCAGTGGATATGAAACACGCCGGCTTCTGCACATGTTCATGGCCCCGTTCTATTCTCTGGATGTTTTAAGAGAGCCGGAAAAATATGGGGCCGTGATCATTGGTGGTGATGGGGTATTTTCCACGATGGCCGCCTGGAATATTCATCCGGATGGCACGTGGGAAGCAGCAAAAACACCGAAAGAACGGGGGATAGTATTCAATACGAGGCAAGATGCTTTGGAATCATTTGTGGACCTGTATATTGCTCACCTGCCACCGTCGCGTTGTGGCATCTTTGTTAATCCCGCCGAGATTAACAGAATGGTGCATGACTGGCACGCTGATGGAGTTATCTTTATGCTAGACAAAGGCTGCCGTACTCTCAGCGTCGGTCAAGAAGACCAGATACTGTCATGTAAACAATCGGGGATTCCAACAATGGCCTACGATGGCAGCAACGCTGACTACAGGGACTTAAATAATGAAGTGGTCCAAAGACAGTTTGAAGTCTTTTGTCAGGAAATACTGGGTCTATCCAAGATCTAGGTTTGTTTGGATGGACTGAATAATCTGGTGTAATTAAGGAGAAGAAAGCAACATGGAGAGTTTACTTAAGGGGATACGTGCTGTTGAACTGGCGGCATTTGGCAACGGCCCCATAATCGGAATCATACTGGGAGATCTGGGAGCAGAAATTATTAAAATTGAACACAGAATTACCGGTGACCCTGCCCGTGGTATTTCCACTATGTATGGTGTCAACACCCTTTCACCGGGCGGGAAAAATATGATTTTTGAGGCGTCCAATCGAAATAAAAAGAGTATGACGCTTGACCTTACCAAGGAAAAAGGGAGGAAAATAGTCTACGAATTGATTGCCAATTCTGACGTGTTTTACAGTAACTACCGCCATAACTCTCTCAAGCGGATAAATATGGATTATGAGACTCTGTCCAAATATAATCCCAAGTTGATATATGGTGCAGCATCAGGCTTTGGGAAAAAAGGTAGTGATTATGATAAACGTGCATTTGATCCGATAGGGCTGGCTCGATCAGGTATCATGACTGCTTCCGGTGAACGCAATGGGCCGCCAGGATATACCGTAGGAGCAATAGCCGATACTCTGGGAGCCACTATGACTGCTTTTGGCATAATAGGCGGTCTACTGGCGAGAGAGCGGCTGGGGATAGGCCAGGAGATCAATACTTCTCTTATCGGCTCGCTTATCTGGACTCAATACACCAATTTTGAATTCGCTCTGATGCGCGGTCAGTCATTAGCAAGACACCAGAGGACCCAGGCGAAGAATCCGCTTGCCAATACCTATAAATGTAAAGATGATAAGTGGATTATGATGGGAGAACCTCAGGCTGATAGATTCTGGCACCAGTTTTGCCAGATCATAGGCATTGAATCTCTCGAGAACGATGAGCGCTTTTGTGACACATTAAAGCGTAGGGATAACAGTGAGGAGTTGATCAAGATTCTGGACGGTATTTTTGCCACCAAAACACGTGAAGAATGGTTGAAATATCTCAAAGAGAGTGGCGCTAAATTTGCTTATGACGGGATATACACTATAGAAGAACTGACTGAGGACGAGCAGGTACAGGCAAACGGCTATATCGTTAAAAATGACCACCCTCATTTCGGACATATCAAACTCGTGCAATTTCCGATTGACTTTAGCAGAACACCAATCGACCCTGAGAAAAAACCGGCTCCGGAGTTCGGCGAACACACTGAAGAGGTTTTGTTGGATCTTGGTTATAGTTGGGATGATATCTCCCGGTTAAAGGATGAGGAAATAATTTAAGGGAATAAAAAAGGCCAAACGTCTTATATTTGAAGTTAATGTTCTGAGTTATTGAAACTGGACGGCCTGAATTCAGTAAATCAGTTGTTTTATAGGATTTATCAATTAAGAATGTGAGTTGGGAGATTGGCAGCAGCTATTATGTTAAAGCATGGCATTATCACTAACAATCAGTTTGGGCACGTATACTGTGAACATCCTATAATGCTTACCTGCCCGTCTTGGGTAAGGTATATCCCGACAATTTTTACCACTTTCATCCAGTGCAGCATTACAATCCCCGCCTATTTGTGGTTATCTGTTATCAGAAAGATGGCAGACCGTCACAACAAATATCATTATTATAAGTATTATGCATTTCACATATAAATACGATACGAGGAGGTATTAAAGCCATGACTCAAAGATTGCAGGGTAAGGTAGCGGTGATAACCGGAGCAGGAGGTGAAATTGGCAAAGCAGTAGCTTCGGGAATGGCTGCTGAAGGAGCCAAGGTAGTAGTAAACGATTTCAGTCGTAACCCTGACGGCAGCAGTTTAGCTGATAAGGTTGTCGATGAAATTAAAAAAGGCAATGGTACTGCCGTTGCCAATTACGATGGTGTTCACACAATGAAAGGCAGTGAGAATGTCATTAAAACAGCGATCGACAATTTCGGTCGAATTGATATTCTGGTTAATTGCGCTGGCAATATGAAGAAGGTGGAATCTATTACTCACATGACAGAAGAAGAATGGGATTCAATTATAGGTGTTCACTTAAAAGGACATTTCAACTGTATTAAAGCAGCTGCCGTACACATGAAACAACAAAATAGCGGCAGAATAATCAATATCGCCTCTCAGGCTGCCTTCTCCTACGGCTTCGGCCCCGGCATAAAATTAGGTATCACTTTAGGGGCATATGCTGCTGCCAAAGCAGGAATTCTTGGTTTAACGGCAACACTATCTGCAGAACTGGGAGAATATGGCATAACAGTCAATGCAATACTACCCAGTGCAATAACAAAGCTTTTCCCGGAGGCAAGGCCCAGGTTTGGCGGAGGGATGACAGAGGAGGCTGACCTGGTTGCACCGATAATGGTCTATCTAGCCACAGATGAAGCTCAAAAAATAACCGGCCAGTTTATCTACACCTGTGCCGGCGACCTCTGCATTTTTAATAGACCATTACAATTGCCAGGTCCTCATATGTTTATCCGTAAAATGGGCAAATGGACAGTTGACGAACTTATCGAGGTCATTCCCCCGATGGCAGGAATAAAATAATTGGAGCGGCGATAGTCATTTCGTAATAGAGTTCGCGAAATAAAGCCGATAGTCTTATAAGTATGAGCATTGATCCGGACATTATTGAAGTATTACATAAGGAATATCCATCAGGTGCCATTAATTTGACTGAAAACGATTGAGGTATCGCAAGATTTCATAGAAGATGATTTCTAACACAGGAGGTGTTGAATTGTAAAAGGATAAAAGTGGTTGCACATATTTGATTTTTATATGGAGGTGAGCAAATGAAATTTACACGCTTATTAGGAATGTTAATTAGTATCATAGTAGTATCCAGTTTACTCCTGGTAGCATGTTCATCCCCGGATACAACTCCGGCCCAGACTCCGGATACAACTCCATCTGATGAAGTATTCAAGTGGAGATTTGTAACTGTTACCACTGAGCCTGAGGTTGTATATCAGGTTGTAGATTTGGGAATAGCAAAATTAATCGAAGAGGGAAGTGAAGGAAAAGTTCAAGTAGAAACATACCCATTAGGGATCATTTGTGGCCCTGACGAAATTGCTGAAGCGGTAAGAAGCGGCGCTGTCGAAATGGGCGAACCCATTGGCGGCTTTGTCGCCGGTCTGGCACCGGCCACATTAGCCTCAGAAATGCCCTGTGGGGTAAGGACTGCAGAAGAACTCTGGGACCTGCACGCGAACTATGGATTGACCGATATAATGAGGGAAGAGTATGCGGAAGCCGGTTTCCACTACATAGCTCCGAGTTACCATGGGACAATTGCTTTACAGACAAATTTCCCAATTAATGTCATGGATGATCTTAAAGGCAAGATGGTTTGGTTTGCTCCATCACTTTTGTTTCTTGCGCAATTTGGAGTAATCCCTGCCGAAATGCCCGCAGGTGGAGATGTTTACATGGGCATGAAGCTCGGTACAATTGATGGTATCGCTTTCTCTCCTTCGGGGTTGGAAGCCAGAAATCTTAAAGAAGTCATCAAATATGTCTCGCTTCCACAAATCTTCCCCTGTTGCCTTCCAGTAATGGTAAATGCGAAGGCATGGGATGCTTTGGGACCTGACCTGCAGCAGAAAATTCAAGACCATGTCACTGCCAATATGCCCGAATTATTCGGTCCGGTAACAGAGGCAGAAAACCAGGCAATGGCCGCAGCAAAAGAATACGGAGTTGAATTTATAACTCTGTCTGCTGAAGAGCAAGCTAAACTCAGAACTGCATCACGAAGTTACTGGGATGAAGTAGCCGGTATGGGTGCACGTTCTGCCGAAGCAATTGAAATATACAAGAAATGGCTGGATGATAATGGTATAGCCTGGTGATATGAAAATTGCCAACCTCATACTGTAAAAGGCGGTGAAAAACATGAAGATATTTATTGCCTTAGGTCGTATTATTGATAAAACTAACACCTGGATTGCTAAGGCCATGGCCTTCCTCATTCTCCCTATCCTGGCCCTGACTCTGTACGGTGTTATAATGAGGTACGTGCTACATCAGCCTACAGTATGGGGTTGGCAAGTCCTGTTACTTCTTTTTATTCCAGTGGCAACAGTATCCGGTGGATACGTATTATCTGTAAATTCCCATATCAGGCTGGACCTGCTGTATGGTCGCTGGAGTGACAGGGGAAAAGCAATTAGCGATGTGGCAACTTTTGTGGTTTTCCTGTTTTTTACCACTATGCTCGCCATAGCAACAATAAAAATGGCCTGGGACTCAGCAGCAATCAAAGAAACATACGGCAATTATCCCTTCCACGGTCCGATCTACCCCAAGAAAATAGCCCTTGCTATAGGTGTCGTTTTACTTTTAGTCCAGGGTATAGTCAATTTTGTCCGTAATATCCATATCATAAGAGAGGGGAAAAAAGCTAGCCGTGAGCATTGAATTTATAACGATAATCCTATTTATCAGTCTATTTGCGCTGTTGGCGACAGGAATGCCTGTTGCTTTCTCGATAGGCGCAGTGGCAGTAATATTTACCATTGCCTTTTGGGGAATTGACCATTTGCCTATACTGGCTATAGCTTCCTTTACCACTCTACAGAATACAAATCTGGTTGCAATACCGTTATTTATCTTAATGGGTTGGATTATTAATGAGTCCGGCATCGCCAATGACCTGTTCAAAGCTATGTATGCATGGCTGGGAAATGTGCGTGGTGGCCTGGCCATGGGAACTGTGCTCTTATCCGCATTCTGGGGGGCAATATGCGGAGACCTTATTGCTTCTATCTTCACCCTTACCACTGTAGCCCTTCCTCCGCTCATGAAACGAGGCTATGACAAACGACTGGCCGTCGGCTGCATAATATCCGGTGGTCTCCTGGCATTCCTTATTCCACCCAGTGTAGGCATGATTACATTTTGCTCCGTAACCGGACTTTCAGTCGGTACCATGTATCTGGATTCGTTTATTCCGGGCTTTCTACTCGCTGCTCTGTATATGATATACATCGGAATAAGATGCGGCTTTAAGCCGGAACTCGGTCCACCAGCTCCTCCGGAAGCCGGAATAAACTGGAGTGTGAGGTTTTCCACGTTAAAGGGCGTGATCGCGCCCTTATTCCTTCTTCTGGCCATGCTGATCGGTATTTATTCAGGAGCAGTTACGCCAATGGAGGCCTCTGCAGTAGGAGTTACCGGTGCATTGATATGCAGTGCTTTAAAGAAACGCCTTGAGTGGAAAATGCTATGGCAGTCAACGTTTATGACACTCAGATTCACCTGCATGTTAGGATGGATGTTTATTGGTGTTGGTTGTTTTACTGCGGTGTATGCCGGAATAGGCGCTGCGGATCTGGCACGGAGCCTGGCCATGGCAGTGCCGGGTGGAGGAATAGTCGTAGTGATAATTATGCAATTAATACTTCTTTTGGCCGGAATGCTTATGGATGCTACTGCCATCACCTTGATACTCGGGCCAATTTTTATAAATGTTGTAAAAACATTAGGTTTCGACCCTTATGTTTTTGGCGTATTATTCATGATTACAATGCAGACAGCCAATATATCTCCGCCCTATGGATTCGGCCTGTTTTATATAAGGTCCGTGATAAAAGGTCTACCGGAAGACTATAACATATCAATGACGGATGTTATGCTCGGTGCTCTTCCCTTTGCTGGAATTCAGATCCTCTGCCTTGCTCTTATATTAATATTCCCACGCTTGGTCACTATTTTGCCTGACCTTATTGGGTGAGCGGCTTCTTTTTAAAATAACCCCCCACGGGAAAATATCAACCTGCATTAGTCCAGCTGGAGCGGCGGAAAACATGTACCATGAAGCAATCAGGCTGACCGATATAACGAAAGACCCCGGTTTTACAATTTGAGACATATGTTTTCAGGTCTTATACTGTTATACGCCGCGCATTTTAACATTGTGAGTGATCTACCGGCATATACAAGTCCAGCATTTACCTTTCATAAAGCCATGTCATTGGAAGTCTACAATGAGCAGTAATGCGATAGCTGAATATGATGCTGTACCCTGAGTTGTAACAAATGAAGGCATTAGCAAAATGTTAGCAAAAGAAAGTGGTTTAAATGGAGCCAGCGGTCAAATTCGAACTGACGACCAGCGGTTTACAAATTTAGTGAATAGTGTCCCGAAAAGACATTTCGACGTAAAAACAATCCCATTTGGTTGTGAGCTCACGAGTGTTTTATCCCTGAATATCCCGGGCGGTACTAGAGTCTCCCAACCCGCCCGTTAGCTGTCCGTTAGCTTGTCGCTATCTTTGGTCGCCATAATTGCTGTTTGAAATTCCGGTCAAAATAAGGACAGGAGCTATTGTAACGTATGTTGTCTTGTAGTATTCTAAAGCGAAAGCGCTAATGACTATCGTTAACAAACTTGTGAGGTGCTTATGACCAAGGCAAACAGGACATCAACCAGTAACAACAATTCTGCGACTATAGGTTATGAAGCCCAGCTATGGCAAATGGCAGATGCACTACGAGTCAGTATGGATGCTGCCGAATACAAGCATGTTGTGCTGGGGCTTATCTTTCTGAAGTACATATCGGATGCATTCGCGGAACAGCATGCCAATCTGGAAGCTGAAAAAGCACAGGGGGCAGATCCGGAAGATCCCGACGAGTACCGTGCTAAAAGCATCTTCTGGGTGCCGCCAGAAGCGCGCTGGACATACCTGAAGGCACAAGCCAAGCAACCAACCATTGGACAGCTCGTTGATGACGCCATGGCTGCCATCGAGCGGGACAATCCGTCACTTAAGGGAGTGCTCCCCAAGGATTATGCCCGGCCAGCACTTGACAAGCAACGACTGGGACAGCTTATCGATCTTATTACTAAGAAACCTCTGAATAAGCCTTTCTTTGTTTCGTCTTGGATTATTTGGATATAGAAAAACGATTTTGAAGGCTTATTCAGTTATTT
>JAFGLP010000189.1 GCA_016927965.1 Dehalococcoidia bacterium | reverse complement strand
CGGCAAATGGGTCTACGACTGCCGCCCGGCCATTGTCGACGCAGGTGCAATGGTAGCCGACCTCGAAGCCGACGACCCGCGTCCTATTCTGCGCACCAAGCCGCACGCCGTAATCAGGCAATGGTCGTTAAACTTCATCACCTCCTCGTTTATCATGCATTCCCAACACGAACGCAACCAGGCCATGCTGGCAGATTACTATCTAGATTTGCTGCGCAGGCACAGAAATCTATTGGAACAGGTCAGGCAAAAACAGCCGGGATTTTCCGCTGATTCCATCCGCTCATCAGAGAACCAGGCTGCCTTGGGGCAGGTCGATTTACCCTACGTCGGCTCGACGGAGGCAGCCACCAACATGCGCCAGTCGGTTGAAAACCGCGTCCAGTTGATGGACCGCTTTGGCCGGATATTAAACGGGCAGCTGGACAGTTTTCCCTTTAACAGACCGGCCAATGTAATCTACGGCGCAGGCGGGTTTTCCGGCATACTGGGCGGGCTGGTCACGACCAGGGTTGTGAACGAAGGATTTAAAAAGGGCGGAGGGGAGATACGCCAGATATACGGCGTATCCGCCGGTGTGCTCAACGGTTTCTTTCACGCCATCGAGGTGGCGGCTGCGCAGCATCCCGACCTCTACAAACCGGCCGCCAGCCACGCTCTGGAGGACCTGGAAAACATGATTGCCCACCTTGAACCGGGCAAGCTGCTTAAATTCAATAAAAACCCGCTCAGGTTCTGGCATGGCTGGGCTAACCTGGGACCTCTGGAGGAGTTTCTCACTGAGCGCCTGGCAATCTACACGGGGACAGCCCATCCCGAACAGGTCACTTTCGACGACATCGCCCTGCCCATGACAGTCACGGCAGCACGCTCCGACGGCTTCACCGAGTTTATGGGCATGACCATCCCCGACCGCCAATTCAGATTCGGTGGACTGCCCTGGAAAGTGATCGGAGCGCCCGTAATCAAAGCGGTGATCGCCGGTTGGACGATGAATACTTATATCGAGCCTGCCAAACTGAACGGACAGATATACCGTGACGGGGGCGGCACCTTTTATGACCCCTCTTTGCTGGTAGCCTGCATGGACCAAGAACTGACCAACCTGATCGCCATCCATCTCAATCACCCGGAGGATAACACGTTCAACCTGCCGGACAAGCCGGACATCGCCAGGATAATACTGGATACCCACAATTACACCTTCCCCGAGGAGCACCGTCGCATGCGCATGCTCTCCACGCTGCTGTACAATCACTTCCGCCTGCGCCTCTACGCAAATTCGCAGGGTATTGATACAGGCCCAGATTTCCGGCGTGACTGGAAACTGGAAGACACAGGATACCTGTAAATCAGCAAAAATCATCTGCTAATACAGCAGGAATCGCAAGACATCAGCCGGCATTACCATGAAAATCCCCAGGCATTCATAAGCTGTCCAAATGCGCTGATAAAAATTAACTGCAACTGCTATAGCGGAGTATATAAGTATCCAGCAGATGGTGGTCTATATAACTCCAGCATGTTATCCATGACCAGAAAACTGCTAAAATATGGGTGATCGATAATGACCGATCACTTACTGTATGATTGAAGCATCAGGCATGATATTACATGTAAATATTCGTGAAGTTTGAGGTGCGCCCATGAAAAGGTGTTTATTGGCTGTAATCTGTGCAAGCATGCTGCTGGCAGGGTGCATTACGTTTCAAGTCACTTCGCCTTATCCCAACCAGCAAAATGAAACAGCCCCGGTTATACTGTTATTCAACAGCAATCCCGCCATCATTAATGCAGGGGAGACATCCACATTACAGTGGAAGGTAACAGGAGCCACATCTGTAAGTATTGACCAGGGTATAGGCCAGGTCAACGCTTCGGGCAGCATGATGGTATCACCGGCTCGATCAACTTCATTCACTATCAGTGCTATCAATTCCAGCGGTACAGCTACCGCGTTGACAACCATCACCGTCAATCCAGTACCTGCATCCTCAGCACCTTCTGTATCACAGCCTGCTACAACTCCAGCTATATCACAGCCATCCATGCCCACCTTTGCCGTAACAAACGTAACCGCCGGTACCGAAAAGGCCGGTTACTCCTCCTGCTATAACCTCTATGCAGATATCACTGCCAACGGTGCGGGTACGGTCAGCTACCGTTGGGAATCGACCGAGGGCGGGGGCTACAGTTATACCTGGACCATCGAGTTCTCCAAATCCGGCACGCAAAGAATAACTCTGCCGGCGGAAATGAGGGCGCTGCCTTCAGGCAACTATCAACTGCATATCATGTCTCCCAACGATGTGTTATCGAACATAACATATTACACAACATGCCAGTAATAGCTTATCTGGATTAAGGTATAGAGCGCCGTCAGCCTTCAATGAGTTGCTACTGCATCCTCTCCACCACTCCCAGCAGACCTCTCAGCAGCATGACTGCTGCCTTTTTATCCAGCGGTTCGTTGTTATTGCCGCACTTGGGTGATTGTATACAGGCAGGACAACCTGCACGGCAGGGACATTCCTCGATAGCCTTCAACGTGGCTGCCCACAGCTCTTCGATAATTTCATAGCCCTTTTCCGCTATGCCGATCCCGCCCGGAAAACCATCGTAAATAAATATCTGTGCCCGACCGGTATCGGCGTGAAATGGCGTCGAAACGCCGCCTATATCATTACGGTCACACATGGCAAAAAGGGGCAGGATAGCAATAGCGGCATGCTCGGCAGCATGCAGGCCGCCATGAAAATCCAGCTTGCCCTTTTCTATCATGGACAGAGCCTCCTCCGACAGGTCAAACCAGAGCGCCTGCGTGACGAATCGTATGGGCGGCAGATCCAGCGGTTCTTCGCCCACCACCTCATCAGTATAATGTTTCTTCTTTCTGAACCCGTGCACTTCGTTGGTAACATCTACCATACCCAGACAAACACTGGTGCCCCTTATCTCTTTTTCCAGTGTTTTGTGCAGCACCTCGATATCTGTCGTCTCCATAGTCTGCGTATAGTAAGGAACAGCAGCAGGTTCGACTACAGCAACATGCTTTTCTATATCCAGCTCTTTAACAAAATAGGACTCGCCCTGGTGAAGATAAATTGCCCCGGGATGCACCTGCCAGAAAGCATGGTCCTCTTCGACCGTTTCCAGCAGTTCATAACCACTGGCGGCATTCAAAATCTGATACTGCTCATGGGAGGCTGTCCGGATACTGGTGTCCCGGGCGGGGTGTGCAAGCTGAGGAGCGATATGCCAGCGGCCATCCACTTTCCTGAGCCATCCCTCATCCTCAAGTTCATTAACAGCCGGCAGGAGAGCATCCCCAAAATAGCGGCAATCTGTTTCATCCAGCTGCTTCTCCCAGGTGGCGCAGAGCAGGTGTGACTGGAGGATATTGCTGTTCTCCCAGTTTATCAAGGCGTTTTCAAAAGCTTTACCGAAGAAAAAATCGGGGTTGTTCATGAAGTACTGGTCAAGCGGGTTATTCTGGGCCACCAGGAATGTGAGAGATTTTTCCTGGCGCCTGCCGCTACGCCCGGCCTGCTGCCAGGTGCTGGCTATACTGCCCGGGTAACCGGTCAATACCGTGGCTTCCAGGTCGCCGATATCAATGCCGAGCTCCAGTGCATTGGTCGCCACTGCGCCCAGCAACTCGCCGGTAAACAACTGCCTCTCGATTTCACGACGGTCGGACGCCAAGTAGCCGGCACGATAGGGCTTGATCTTATCCCCCAAAGGATTGCCCAGCAAATCACGGCTGTAAACGTAGATCAGCTCGGTCAACTTGCGGGTGGAAGCGAAGGTAAGCGTTCTGACCTGGTTGCGTATCAGCCCGGTGAACAGG
>JAFGLP010000032.1 GCA_016927965.1 Dehalococcoidia bacterium | reverse complement strand
GTACTATCTCATTTTCCATATTATGCAGCTCCTGCAAAGCCTCCCTGACTTCATCGGCAAAGCTACTCTGATCATAGGTTGTTGTAGGACGATAGCACTGTGTCAGCCCACTCGGTAAGTCATGGCAGAACAATCCATTTTTTGTGTCATAACGGAAATTCAATCCTGCAACAGCGTAATACGGATCCACAACAACACAGTCATAACCGCAACAAATCATATTAGTTATGTGACCATTTGATGATTGCCAGGTAATCCCCTTCCACATTGCACCATCATTGGGCTGACTGAGGAAACTAAAATCACCCCATCGTCTCTTAAATTGCGTCACCTGTAAATTAAGTATTTCTTCCTTATCAATATGTTGGCTATATTCTTCAATAGTATTTGTTAAAAACTTCGTTTGATTGTAGGTTTGTTTGTGTAAATATTCATATAGGTCAGTGCTAATCTGGTCTGAGCTGCATCCGAAGGATGTAATAGCAAGCAAAGCGATAAGGAAAATAATTAGCCTTTGTAAAATTGCCGGATTTTTCATATGTAAAATACCCTTTTTCCTCATTCACACCTTAGAATCCAATTTGAACCCTGGCAATAATGTAGCACGTCACTTCAGTGCAGTTCCAATAAATAAAATGAGAGATATTACTTATGCCTTTTTATTATATACCTGCCTCTGCCTCAATTTGGTAATCTCAGCCCATCAACTATTTTACGATTAAATTTAGGCAATTATATCATATGTGTCAATTGCAAATAATGCCTTTAAATAATGGGACACATTGGTTGCAGCAAACTGCCGATCATTAGAGGTCTTCTGATTATAGTGCATGCAATATGGTTGCTAGTATTTTGTCAATTAATTTAACGAAACGAGTTGTCATTTATTGGTATTCTACGCACAATGTAGGATTTTGCCTGTGGACATAATTATTCCAAAATGAACGTAAAGTTATTCTTTGGCAAACTAACTGGCAGACCTGGTATGTGCTACCAACTCCATCGATTTAAACATTCCGTGTGGCTAATGAATCTTCTGAATTTAATTTTCCGCGTGTCTTTTCCTCAGGACAAATACTAGGAATACTATGAAGGCCAGGCCGAATAGCGTCATGCTTAAATATAGAATCAAATCGTGATTGCCAAACCGGCCTACTGTAAAATTGCCCGCCTGTATTCCGTTTACATAAACAGAGTATGACCCGGGCTTATTACGGCTGACCGTGAAGGAAACCGGAGTGCTTTCACCGCTGCTGACCGTAATACCCTGGCTGGACTCTTCCCGACCGCTCACGTAGAGGGTTAGCCTGGAGCTGCCGTTGACATCTCCAGTGTTGGTAACATTGACGGTGACAGTGACAGGCGTGCCCGGGGCCACCCTGGCGGCTGAGAGCGAAGCGCTCTGAATGGAGATATTGGGCAGCGACACCGGCCCTTGGGGCCCCGATGAAGTACCGGTGGCAGATGATCCGTGGGAAGCAGTATTGACCTGGCTGATGAAGTTGAAATCAGCAGCGCTTACCGCGCTGCCATATCGATTAGATACAGTGACTTTACCGCTGTTGCCTGCTCCGACTGTGGCAGTAATCTGCGTGGGAGAATCGACCTTGAACATGGCAGCCGGTATGCCGCCGAATTTGACCGAGGTTGCGCCCAACAGGTTTGTGCCGGTGATAATGACCGTACTGCCGCTTACTCCAGCATCGGGTGAGAAGGAAATGATGTTGGGGGGTGGGGCAGGATACTTGATGGTATAGATGTCGTAATTACCTGCGGCATTGGCAGAGCCGCCGGTGACGATAATATTATCTTTGGAGTCGATGGCCACGCAGGAAGGTGCATCATTACCTCCGCCGTCGTACCTGATGCTGCACAGTTCCTCGCCGTTGGGGCTGTATTTGATTGTATAGTAATCGTAGGTGCCGTCAGCTTTCTGTGTCGAATCGGTAATAATGATACAGTTTTGCGAATCCACTGCCACGCCCCAGGCACAATCATTATATCCTGCGCTGTAATTTGTCCTCCATAGCTGGTTACCGTTATTATCGTATTTAATTGTTGACACGCTGAAGAAATAGTCATAGCCAACCGACGGGCCGGACATGCCGGTGACTATGATATTGTCATTTAAATCGACGGTAACAGCCTTGCCTTCATTATCTCCCGGGTGGACCCCGTAAACTTCAATCCAGAGCCGGTTGCCGTCCCTGTTGTACTTGATGGTGGTGTACTTCCCCTGGGGGAAACCGACCTGTCCTGTGACGATGACGTTGTCCCGAGAATCAACTGTAACATCAAAAACTTCTCCCATCCCCTCCGCGTGTAAACGAGCCCATATTTCATCGCCGTCTTTGCTGTATTTGATGGTGTAATATTCAGAAGTCGCATCGCGGCGCTGGCCGGTTATTATAACGTTGTCCTGAGAATCGACGGCCACACCCCAGGCCCAGTCCGTTCTGCCGCTGTCGTAAGTCTTCATCCAGAGCTGGTTGCCGTCTGGACCATACTTGATCGTGAGGAAATCCCTGCTGGCGACCGTAGCATAGCCCGTGATAATCACATTATTAGCGGAATCGACGGCTACATCATATGCCTGGTCGTCAAGTCCGCTGTCATAGGTTACGCTCCATAGCTGGTTGCCGTTTTTATCGTATTTTACGGTATAGCAGTCCGCATTACCAGGGGCCTGTGTGACGTAACCCGTGACAATGACATTGTCCTGCGTATCAACTGCCACCCCGTTGCCTATATCATCATTTCCGCCGTCGTAGCTCCTGTGCCACAGCTCGGTCTCATCTGCCGCAGAGGCAGATATCACAGAGATACCTGTAAATAATAAAGACAATATGACTGATAGTATAAGGCAGGGCTTTAACCTGTACATAGATATCGTTTCTATTCAGTAGGTATTGCAACCATTTTAACACGACAGCCATTTCCTGTCATTGGTCATAATCGTCAGTACGCACTGACGGTTTCTGAAACCGGTTGTGTAATACATCGCCGGTATTGAGTTAAAATCCGTCCTATCTTTTGCGGGCTGTCCTGCTCAGGCAGGGCTGAAGGTTCGATGGCATAACAGGTTTTACCCAGCCTTTGCCGTGACAATCGCTGTGTTTATCAACGCATAATGTATGATACCCGGTATAATGTCTGCCGGTCCCATTGCAGCCCCTGCATTTCACTGCATTGGCATCCACTGAGATGCGCCCGCGTCCCAAACATACCGGACACATGGTCTTAGCATAACTTCCATAGCCTGAACCGACCTTTCCCGTAGCCCCACAATATCCGCAACCAACAACCTTGACTGTCATAATAGCACTTCCTAATATTTACTCAGGTAAAATATACCATATAGATATTCGACCATGATCTAATTATCCCGTTAATCCCAGACGAAGTAAATAGATATTAGGTATGCATATAGTGTAGGACTAAGGTACCGATGCGAATGTGGTAAATGTGATTCAGGGGTAGGGATGGGAAATGCTGATACAGATAAGTTACGTACTGATAACCAATACACAGATGTGGGAATTCTATTTTTTTAGCCCTGCGTGTTTATGCCATGCATAGCATCATCATTGTTGCGTAGCTTTAATTGTATGAATATGGCGGTTTTGTTATCATTCATGAATCGGTACCATAATGTTGATATAGCCCGGAAGCTCGAAGTATTTACCCGGGCAACTAGCGGTAAGACTCTTATAATGAAGGCTGCGGTTTGGAAATAGTACTCAATCTGCTCCGTGATTTCGGCATGACATTCGTCCCGCTTTTTGTGGCGATGGACGCGGTCAGCGCTGTGCCTATTCTGCTGGCTATAACAGGCGATATGACTGCAAAACGGCGAGGCGGCGTAATCCGCTACGGGCTGATAACGGCAGTGTTGCTGGGACTGGTATTTATAGCAGTCGGCAAGGGAATTTTCCTGTTCCTGGGGATAACGGTGAATGATTTTCTGGTAGCCGGAGGGCTGATATTGTTCCTGCTGGCGGCCAAGGAACTGGTGGTGGGAAAGATGTTTGAATCTCAAGCTATCCTGGGTGATGATGCGGTGGGTGTGGTGCCGCTGGGGACCCCGCTGGTAGTAGGCCCAGCCGTGCTGACTACCTTGCTTATTCTGGTCGATCAATATCATATTATTATGGTGACCTTTGCTTTCATTGCCAACTTGCTGGTGGCATGGCTTTTCTTTGCCCAGGCTAGCAGGCTGGTTAAAGTGCTGGGGCGGGGTGGTGTACTGGCCCTGTCAAAGATATTTTCTCTTTTGCTGGCCGCGATTGCTATCAGCATGATCCACAGGGGAATAACAGCTTTTGATATAAGCAGCGGAGGATAAATATGTGGTTATGTACTCATTGCAGGCATCTCGAGATCTCTGAAGCGAAGCCCGACCGTTGTGCCGTTTGCGGGGCAACCGCCGAAAAATTCGTTGAATATACGAGTTCCAAGATAAAGGGTACTGACACGGTTAAGCTGCTGCAGGAGGGCTTTGAGGCTGAATCAAAGGCCAATATACGTGACCTGGCCTTTGCCTTCAAAGCTGACCAGGAAGAGTTACCGGCAATAGCGGGGTTGTTCCGGGCGGTGGCGGAGTCGGAAGCGGTCCATGCTTTCCATTATCTGCGGCTATTGGGGGTCATTGCCGATACCCAGGAGAACTTGCAGGCGGCTTTTGAACGTGAAAACTATGCTAATGATGCCTATACGGATTTTATGAAAACAGCGGAAACAGAAGGCAACCCGACGGTTGCCAGGATTTTCAGCTTTCACCGTGATGTGGAGCGCGGGCATGCCAAGCTGTATGAAAAGGCCCTCGACCGCATGATGGACCCCGAGGGTGTTGAATACTATGTATGCAGCGTTTGCGGCTATGTTTCGATAGGCAGCGCACCCGACCAGTGCCCGATCTGCAATGCCCCCAAAGATAAATTCAGGCGGATATCTTAGACAGTATAGGTTAGCCCCGCAGTTTTGTATAAACTCGTTCAATGTCTTCCAGCCATAAGGCAGGCCGTGCATCCGACGGCATACGCCAATCTCCCCGTGGGGAGAGGCTGACCGAACCAACCTTGGGTCCTTCGGGAAGGCAGGTCCGTTTGAACTGGTTGGCGAAGAAACGTTTGATAAAATTCTCCAGCCATGAATGCAGTTCATCCATACTGTAGCGGCCTTCAAAAAGCTTGCGTTTCCTTGCTTCATTGGCCATGAACAGGATTTTACCGGGACGTGCCCCTAGCCTGATAAAGGGGTAGAGGAAGAAATCGGCCAGTTCGACCGGTCCAATTATATCTTCACTCATCTGTGTGATCTTACCCCTGGCCGGCCTTTTCAGCTCCGGCGATATGGGGGTATCCAGCACATCATATAGTATTTTGTGGGCGGACGTCCTGGACATCTCTTCATCCGCGACCCAGCGTATCAGATAACGTACAAGCGTCTTCGGCACGGAAATATTGACATGGTAATGAGACATGTGATCACCTGAGAAGGTACACCAGCCGAGAGCCACTTCAGTCAGATCACCCGTGCCGAGCAAAATACCATTTAGCTCGTTGGCCTTATTGAAGAGAAACTCTGTACGGTAGCGGGCCTGCACGTTCTCAAAGACCAGGTCCTCATGTCCAAGGTGTCCCAAATCTGCTAGGTGCGCCTTGCAGGTGCGGGTAATATCCACACGCTGAATATTCACTCCAAGTGCTTCACACAGCGAGGTGGCGTTGTTCTTGGTCCTGCTGGTGGTGCCAAAGCCCGGCATGGTGAAGGCGTAGATGTTGCTGCGGGGCAGTTTGAGAAAATCCATGGTCTTGACGGCCGCCAGTAATGCCAGCGTGGAATCTAGCCCGCCGGATACCCCGAGGACCAGATGCTGTATCCCTGATCCGGTAAGCTTCTGGGCAAGGCCAGCGACCTGCATGGCAAATATGTCGTGACATCTCTCGGCACGTCTGGAAGGGTCTTTGGGTACAAATGGCTGAGGGTCGATAACCCTGAATAACTTTGCTGCAACGATATCAGCAGCGAAGACCTCGATAATCCTGAAGGCTTTCAAATTTTGAGTATTCTGCCTGAAACTGGTAAGCGACTGGCGATCATGTACCAGTTTATCGATATCTATATCGGCTACCATTAATTTAGTATCGCTGACCAGGTCTTGCGATTCCTCCAGGATAGTAGCATCTTCGGCGATCACAGCGTGTCCGCCGAAAACGACATCGTTAGATGATTCATTAATGCCTGCAGATACGTAACAAAATGCAGCGGAGCATCTGCCTGATTCCGAAGACAACATGGTCCTGCGCCAGTCTGTCTTGGCCAGGATATCATTGCTGGTGGAGATGTTAACAAGAATATTTGCTCCGGCCAGCGCCTGGTACTCATGCGGAGCGAGCGGTACCCACAGGTCCTCACATATCTCAATGCCTATCATTGCCGAAGGCAAACTCTGGATTGAGAAAAGTATGTTGGAGCCGAAGGGGACGGCAGCACCGTTAATATGGGCCATATCCGAACAGATATTGTCGCCGGAAACAAACCAGCGTCCTTCGTAGAACTCTTTATAAGAGGGTATATATGTTTTGGGTATGATTCCCAGTAGCCTGCCGGCGTTTATCACGGCTGCGCAGTTAAACACCTTCTGATCGATAGACAAAGGTAATCCAACTATTACTATCATGCTGTAGGCGGCGCTTATTTCCACCAGCTTTGCCAGGCCTTCTTCAGCCTTGGCCAGCAAAGCGTGCTGATGTACAAGGTCCCCGATGGTATATCCTGTAAGAGACATCTCGGGGAAGATCAGCACCTGTACGCCTTCCGAGCGGGCTTTCTTGAGCAATTCTGTAATTGCGGAGATATTAAAATCTACATCGGCAATTTTTAAATGAGGTACTGCGGCACCGATGCGCAGGAAACCAAGATCCTTGTTTAAATATATTTTTCCTGCCAATTTATTCCTCCCCTAAAAATTTGCCCCTGTTTTAGATGATTAAACAGCATGCGTTTATCTCCGCTAAGGTCAAATTGTTACGAGCACCCATTGCTGTAAATCCACAAATATCTGTTCGGCATTTTAAGTAGTAATTATATGATTAATTATAGTACCCGTAGTGGACTTGATAAACCAGCTAAGTTTACATAAGTATGAATATTATATGAAATATTGTCAACAGGCGGGGTTCGGCAGGAGTCCTCCTGTGTAAGTTTGCTACAACCGGCGGTAGTCAACGGGGCATATGATTGAACATTCTGTCTATGTCGTTTACATATGGGAAAAACTGATGACGCTACGCTCGTTTTCTTTCCCGATAACTATGAATGTTATTGTTAAACTGATTTTTATGCTATGACAACGCCACAGAAAGAATTGATTGTATAACTGCCGTGATAGGGGTGCAGGCCCCTTAAGTTGCGCATGCTATGCTGACGTTGGTTATAATAAACCGTTAACCTAATTAAATCATAGTTTGCTTGTTGCTATCAGCAGGGGAGTAGTGCATAGATGTCAAAAATCGTTCTTCTTAGACATGGGGAGAGCACGTGGAACAAGGAAAACAGGTTTACCGGCTGGACTGATGTTGACCTGTCAGTGAAAGGCGTGCAGGAAGCCAGAAAGGCCGGGCAGGCACTGAAGCAGGCAGGTTTTACATTTGATGCCGCCTATACATCTGTGCTTAAAAGGGCC
>JAFGLP010000188.1 GCA_016927965.1 Dehalococcoidia bacterium | reverse complement strand
AGACACCGCGGAGGGGTGACCGAGCGGCCGATGGTGACGGTCTTGAAAACCGTTTTAGCTCCGTGCTAACGCGGGTTCGAATCCCGCCCCCTCCGCCATTTTTTTCTCGTGGTAGAGGCATTATGGAAGATGCAGAACAGTTAACCTACATACCCGGCGTGGGAAAAACCATTTCACAGGATCTGCGCAAGATAGGCATCCGCTGCGTAAGCGACCTGAAAGGTAAAAACCCGGAAGAGCTTTACGCCCTTTCCAATCGCTGCGCCGGAGCCAGGCAGGACCGTTGCCTGCTCTACGTTTTCCGCACTGCCGTATATTTTGCCGGCGGGGGTAGGGACCCCGCATTGCTGAAATGGTGGAACTGGAAGGACAAAAAGCTAAACAGCGCCCCCGGGCAGTGCTTTGCCCGTACTCCTCAGCGAAATACCCAGTGATATAAGCAGCACCCCGAAGAGCACCAAGTAAACGGCTATCATGGTTATGATCAGCACCAGTCCGAAAGCCAGGTTGCTCAATATCAGCACTCCCAGCATGAGCGAGAAGATACCCCCCAGCAGCACCAGCCACTTATCGGGAAATGTCTTCCATTGCGCTATGGCGAATATAATTTCAAAGATACCTGTAAAAATAGCCCAGAAAGCAACGAAAAAGATCAGCAGGATTTCCGCCATCAGCGGCGATGCCAGTATAAGGATTCCAGCCAGTATGCCAATAATACCTTCAAAGAGCAGCCACCACCTGTCCCGATGGCGTGGCCTGTTGACGATAGCCATCACCAGGGCGAAAACACCATCTACCAGAGCGTAGATTCCGATAAAGATTACCAGAGAGGCCGCAGCTATTTTCGGGAAAATCAGTATTGCTATGCCAAGTAAAAGTGCAAGGAGGCCCCTGAGGACCATCAGCCACCAGTTCTTTGCCAGCGCTTCCAGCATACATACCTCCTGTATTCAATACTCTGGCTTATTATATAACAGCATGCCGTCTGCATGCAGATGTCAGATTCACGGCCTCAATGTTTCCACAAACCGTTTTCCGGACCCTCGACCCGCGTATCCGTATCGTAGTCCCATTTGGAATCATAACCTTTCAAGTAGTTGAATACTGTCCAGATACCCGATCTTTTGTTATCAGTATACTGTCCCTGCTCATTTCCACTGCCGTCCTCGTCCCATGAAGCAAAAGGCCCATCCATTTTGCCAGCTTTCCAAGTTTCTTCCTTTGATTTCACCCCGTTTTCCCACCATGTGGTCCACATCCCTTCCTTCTTGTCGTCCTTGTAGCAGCCCATCTCAAGAGGCTTGGATTTATCCCCACCGTACCAGCTCATATACAGGCCCTGCGCACGTTGCTGTTCATCAACATAATGCATGCCGATGTTTCTCTCCACCCTGGTTAGCTTTGAGTAATCGACATCCCAGGCACACTTGCATTCCGTATCTTCCTTCTCTTCCTCCTCGCAAACTACAGTAAGATACTTGAAATCGATGTATTTTCTCCGGTTGTTAGCCAGTTCCTTTATATACAATCCCAGCTTGTTATTGCCGGGCTGCAATTCGATATTGCCTTCATTATCGAGGTCAAGCCATTTGCCATCCCGGCTGATCTCAATGTTCGATGGAGTGCTAACCTGGTAGAAAACACCGGGCATTATACGTATGGTACTGGTCGGAGACACATAGCCGTCCGGCAGCTTTTGCCATTCCCCTTTATCATCTTGATATTTAATTACATAACCCGGGAACTTATCGTTGCCTATCGTTCCGTTTTTAAACTCCATCCACCTCTTCGCTATTGTATCCCAGGAAATAATGGTCGCTTTGGCTGCGTAAATAATGTTTTCATAGGATATGCCTTTGCCGGCCTCGATTTCCTCCCTGTTTTTGTTCACTGCAACTTAATCCGCACCGGCTTCAATGCGATACCGGCGGATTGATTCAGGCTGCTTGTTGAAGCACCAGCCCGGCCTGGAAATCACACAGGCTGTTTATGGCATCGATCATCTTGTTGTAAACAATGATTGAAACAACCAGGGCCGGCACTGCGGCCAGGAAATTTAAGTACGGTACCGCCGAGCATATGGTCAGGATACAGCAGGCCAAAAATAGGTTCTCCGTCAGCGGCATCACATCTATCTTCATCCTCTGTATAAAGCTGTTGTAATCCTGGGCATAGCCCCAGTACGCCATAAACAACCAGTATAAACTGTAGAACGGTATAAACATGAACCCCACCGCCCTGGCCGGGGTTGTCCGTGCGTCCTGGCCCTGTATCTGCTGCCATGCCCGGTAAAGCAGCAGGCAGATGATAAAAATGCCGTATATCAATGCAGCATAACCCAGCAATATGAGCAGTACCAGGACGATAAACAGCGCCGCATTAATATGCTTCGTCTGCCAGGCATCCACACCGGCAAAGATGAAACCTATTGCAGCGGCGCACAGCAGGATCATCCCGCCGATAAAGCCGCCGATTATAGACCCGAGGTAAAAGGATTTCGACAGTTTTTTCATCTATTACTCTCCTTGAAACACCAGCACGCCTGAAAGGCATCCGCAACCTTCCGCCTGGAACCTGCTACCGTTTAATATACCACGAAAGCTGTTGCGGTCAAGAGCCGGCCGCTAGGACGCTGCTACTCCAGCCACTCGTAGGTAAATATAAACCTGTACAAATAGATACTGTAGACAAGGTCACGCGTCTGCCCCTTGGACCCTTTGGTTACTGGCTTGTCCAGTATCACCTGGCCGTGGTAGTTCAGTCCGATTTGGCTGCCGTCCGGTCGAAGGAAAGCACAACTTGATGAACCGGGGCAGGAACCAAAATAAACAGATATTTTATTGGCGCCCCAGCTGGTAGTGCTGGCAACCTTATGGTATAACGGCAATGACGGCCTGTCGCCGGGCTTGAGATATTGATGGGGGTCGGGTATGACTGTCTTGGTGGTAGAGGCAAGCGCATCGGCTGTCCCCGCACCGATTATTTTATGATCTTCATTCATGCGTTTCGTACTGACAGTAAAACCCGTCAGCCTGCCGCCTCCGGCCTCTGTATAGTCTATCAGCACGCTGGTGGTGCCCATCAGGTAACTTGAACGTTCCTTGCGGTCTTCTGACCACGGCTCATACCTGTAGCTCTTCAGGTGCCAGACTCCCTGGCCTGAGGAGGAAGATGATGCGGCCGAAGAAGAAGATGATGAAGATGAAGATGATGATGATGATGATGATGATGACGATTTGGCAGTAGTAGTGAAACTGGTAAGGGTGGCCGTCCATTTGTACCCGCTTGTTCCCGAACTGGTGAAGGTGCCGGACATGGTATCGCCGCTGAGGATGCCGGTATATGTCTGCTTGCCTGCATCACGGTAGAATGTAACAGCTCCTGTCTGCGTATTGCAGCTTATATTCTTAAGCGTTTCCCAATTGCCGTGGGCATCCAGGTACAGCCTGCCGGCCCATTTGCCGTTCTCCAGCCAGAACTCCATCTTGCCGGTGTAATTGTTGAAATTAACGGCCCAGGTGCCCCCCAATGACCCGGCAAAATAGCTGGATGAACCCGGACTTGCAGTAGTGGAGGATGTCTTACACCCCTTAACCTGTGTGAAGCCGGCGTTCTTGGAGGCGGAGTTATACGACCAGGTTGACGGCTCGGAGTCGTTGACCACGTATGTTCCCGCCTTGATGGTGACATTGGGCTTCACCCGCCAGTAGTGGTAGGGAGGATCTTTATCATCATCACCGGTTGAATAGGCGGGCGATGATTGCCAGGCCCCGTAAACCGTCCCGTCCGAATTCTTCAGGCTGATTTTGCCCGGTGTGGCACCCTTGCCGCCGTTCCAGTGATAATTCAGGATAGAGGTGATCATGTGCGGCTCGGTGATTGTGAAGACGGCACCCGCCTGCGGCCCGCTGGATATGCCGCCGGTGTTGATGTTATTGAAGATTGTATAGTCGATGCATGTGCTTGTGGCCGCCGGTGTGGAAGCAGTGGTAGTCGCCGTACCTGCATTCCAGCTGGTTGACGTGGATGATCCTGAAGCGGTGGATGTGGCTGAAGACGATGAGCTGTCCGTACCTTGTCCGCTTGCCGAACCGGATGTAGTGCCCGTACCTGATCCGCTATCTCTACCTGTACCAGAATCCACCTCAGCGCCGGAACTTGCAGACGCCCCTGTCAGGTCCACGCTGCCGTCCGGCAGCAGTATGGCTACGGACTGTGTTGCGCCGTCAATCACCCAGAAATCCACCATCTCTGTGACTCCCTTGCCGCTGACCTTGACCCGGTAACTGCCCAGCGGCCAGCCTTCATCAGGGGCCTCCAGTGTAAAGGAGCCGCGGCCGAAGTCCTGGCCCGTCTTGGACTTCGATGTGCCGATGGAGTAGCTGTTATCCAGGTAAATCCATTCGACACTGATAGTATCTCCACTAAAATTATCGTAGATAAACCAGGCATAGAAAACGGGTGTGTCGCTGGAATAATGCGAGACGCTGTCAGCCGGTATATAGTTCACCACGTTTGAGGTCACCATCAGCTCCAGTATCCGGGGATTGCCTGACTCCCTTAGGTCCCCATGTTTATCCATGACGGCATTTATCATGGCCTGCTCTTCAGCAGTGTCGCCAAAATTTCCAGCCGCTGTGGAGGAAGTTCCCTGCGTCAGCTTGCTGAACCTGGCCTTGACCGTACCTGCAATGTCCTTGCAGCCGATGAATGAGCTTAGCAGGATGATGCAGGCAAGTACCAGCATTAACCTTGATCTCATGATGTCTCCTCCTTAATCTGCGCGTCCAAAACCCATTATTGTTGAAGCTCATATATCATTTCGGCATGTCGCCAATCGGGAGCTTCCAGTATATTACCTGGTCTGCCATGGGATCCGGCATATATCCGAAAATACCTTCTGTAAAGTTTTCAGGCATGGGGTAAACAGCCTCCATGGTACATTCCCGGCATTCAGTTACGGGACATGCAGGCAGCAGATTGTAATGGTCTCTGATGCTGCAGGGAGAGGCATCTGAGTGGTTGTGCATTAGATTATTGAAGACCGATCTGAGATGCCCCAATAATGAATAAAAAAAGATGTCGCCAGTTGTAAGACTGGCCTTGTAGCGCAGCACGGCATATCCTTCAGGACCATCTTCACTTCGCCACAAATTCCTTTCATCGGATCTCATGATAGATTGCCAGGTGCTTCTCGGCACGCGTTTAACGCTGATCAGGGTCACCTCTAGCTGATTGGCGGTGTCAATATACTTCTCGCCGGGCTTGAGATAGACAAAGGCACCTGTTACTATAAGCGATTTCCACCAGTTTTTAACATAAGGTTGCTGCCCTTTCTCATTCCACATGTAACTCTGACCGGATGCTCCTGTCAGCGTGTAAATTCTGCTCTTCATTTCTTCAAGCGGTATCAGGCCATAATCATTATCATAGTAATAAGCCTTGTTATCAAGAAAAAGCTCAATCCAGACATGACGGTCTTGTCCTTCCTTTCCGCCTTCCACTTTATATCCATCAACACCGTAAGCCTCGATGCCAAGATTGCGGAATATGCTCAAATATGCACTGGTTATATTGGTGCAGTCTCCTTGCATACCATTGGAAAAGTACCAGTCAGGTTTTTTCCATTGATAATCTTTACTGTAACTTGGTAACATCCCCATTTGTCTTGCAGAGCCGCCGAAGTTTATCAGGAAAGTACCGGATTCAGTTGTCACATCCTCATCAAGCTGTTCGAGAAATTCAGGGTTGATCTTGCCTGTATTTGAAGGGTCCGCCAATGGCACCCATTTAGATATCTTTTTTCCAGTAATATTAAGCCCGGCTTGCTTGACGTGTTTAATTACAAGTGGATCGTTTGGTGTAACATATTCACTAGCATTCTTCCAGGCAACCGGGTCGGCTTTATAAAGTCCATATGTTTTTTTAGCTATCACTTCACCCGTTTTGAGAATGATTGTCGCCAGGCCAATTTCCAACGCCAATCCGGGGAACTCTGTCAGGGCAATTGTAACCGTTCCTTTCTCTGTATCAACAGCGCCTCCCGCTGCCATCCATTCTTTCCCGGTATAATAAACCACTGCAATTTTACCCGAGTCTACATTGCTGCCGACGAGGGCTTTTTCGTAAGGAATTGTCACCTGAACAGGTTTATTGAACTTGATGCCCTCCGGCCCCAAATCATATACTTTGCTGATGCATTCAACCTGGTTCTGCGTTGCCCCGTCTGAGGGCGCAGGGTTCGGAGGTGGCTGTGTAAACTCAACCAATGTGATTTTACAATCGCTTGATACTGCTCCGGGCGGCACCGTTATTATTATTCCGTCCTTCCTGAGTTCACCGCCATTTTTGGCGCTGACGCTGGCTTCAGTAGTTTTACCCGGTAGTTTAAAATCAGTCGGAGCGGAATAAACGGGTGTAATCACGGGAATTTTTCCAGCTACGGAACTGCCTGACGGGCTGCCTGACCCTGCCAGGTCCACGCTGCCGTCCGGCAGCAATATGGCCGTGGAAACGGTATTGCCCTGGATGACCTGGAAGTCCACTTGCCCGGTTACGCCCTGGCCGCTGACCTTGACCCTGTATTTGCCCAGCGGCCAGCCGTCGTCGGGCGCCTCGAGTATAAATGCGCCGCGCCCGAAATCCTTGCCGGCCTTGTCCTTTGATGTGCCGATGGAATAATTATCGTCAAGGTAGAGCCATTCGACGCTGACCGTGCCCTCGTTGAAGTTGTCGTAGATGAACCAGGCGTGGAGCTTTTTGGCGTTGCTGGAAAACTGCGAGACCCTGTCGGCGGGTATATGGTTGACCACGCTGGAGGATACCATCAGCTCCAGTATCCTGGGGTCGCCGGACTGCTGGAGGTCGCCGTATTTCTCCGTTACGGCGTTGACCATGGCTTTCTCTTCCGCCGTGCTGCCGAATTTGCCGGCTGGAGATACTGTCGATATCCTCTCGGTCAGCTTGCCGAAGCGGGCTTTGATATTGCCTGCGATGTCCTTGCAGCCGATGCAGGAAATGACCATCACTACACACAACGACAATACAAGTACTCTCGATCTCACGGTACCCTCCATTTATCCACAATTATTCAGAATCACTTTTATGAAAAAAGCGGCCCACTGATCCACCCTGCCTCACTTCCAACTTCACATAGTAAACTACGACTTATCTTTTGTCAATATCGAATTACCGTTAGACCATACATGTACGTAATTATAACTTACAGAGTGTTCTTTGCGGCTTTGCCAGATATGCAAGCCCCATTTTATAATTATATCAGGTACGATAGATATGAATAACAAGATGCTGAAAGCGGCGATCATCCTGATAATGGGGAGCTTCCTGGCAGTCACACTGGTTTTCGTGATTATATTGTTCGTCCTAAAAGGGACCGCCTGTCTTCCGGCTGCCCCTGCTACCAGCACTGCGTGCACATTGGAGCAGGCCTCCGCCATGTCTCTGCTGCTGATAGAAAACAGCCCCACCTTCAGCTATGACGGCATCAAGGGCAGCATCAAACAGATCAAGGCTGAATCCGACGACGACGGGCAAACTTGGAAGCTGACCTATACTTATAAGACGGCACACCCCGGACACGGGGACAGGTCCGGCCAGGTTTTAGAGGAAGCGATAACGGGCCATACTGCCGAAATCATCCTCACCAAGTGCAGGATCACATCCGCCGTATGCGATAAGACCTGGGACCTGCTTACCAATGGTCAATCCTCAGCAGCACCTGAAGAATAGGGCTTTATCACCGGGACCGCTGCAAGTATTCGCTGTACCTTACCATGGCGCTGAGCACCATGGCCGCTTCATCCGGCATGGTATAGCAGAATGAATTCTCCGCAGCTATAGCACACCTGATCTCTCTCTCCATATGGGCATAAGCAAGAGGGAAAACGAATTCGGCAGCGACGATTATCGGTTTTCTATATTTTGCTGAAGTCTCTCTTATTTGCCGGAAAAAGTGTACGAAATGACCAATTATATCCTGCGCCCTTTTCTTCCGCTCTTCTTCAGTGGGAGGCAAGGGTGACCGTGCTATCATGGGAAAGGGCACACCCAGTGCAATAATGCTGTCGACCCGGTCACAACGCGCCAGCACCTCGATAACCCGGGGCTGAATACTGACGTCGCCTGCCACCAGATCCACCGGGTTATTCCGGCTCCACCAGGCAGGCATAAACGAATCGAGTTCACGCAGTACTTCTTCAGGCAGTCTAACTACATCTAACCCAAGCTTGGCGCAGGCATCTGCGGCAAGAACCCCCCAACCTCCACCAAAAGTTGAGATTGCTACACGTCTTCCACGGGGTAGAGGATTACAGAGAAATCCATAGCCCATATTCATCAGGTCGTTTAAATTATGCACGCGCAGGACACCGGCTTGCCTGCAGGCTCCATCAAAAACGGTATCGGCGCCTGAAAGTGCAGCAGTGTGTGACCGCGCCGCAGATGCGCCGGCTTCTGTTTCGCCGACTTTTATCATAATGATAGGCTTTTTGCGGCTTACTTCTTTGGCAATATTGAAAAATTTCCGTCCTTCCTTGAACCCCTCCACATAACTGAGTATTATCTTGGTCTTATCATCAGTCCCCAAAAATTCAAGGAAATCTTCAGCATGAAGGTCAGCCTCGTTGCCCGTGCTTATCATACGGCTTACGCCGAAGTTCAGCATCATCGCCCTGCGTGCAATAGTTAAACCCACGTTGCCACTTTGAGAAACTACTGCCAGCGGACCGGCGGGAGGATAAACAGGCGGCATCTGTGAATATAACTTATGATACGGGCTTACCAGACCAAAACAATTGGGGCCGATAAAACGCAACCCGCCCCTTTTCGCTTCCGCCACCATCTCCGCTTGCAAGGCAGCACCTTTTTGCCCCACTTCGGCAAAACCAGCAGTGATCACCACCGCAGCTTTTATACCTTTCTTGACGCAGTCACGCACTGCTTCAACAATAACAGGTGGCGGGACAACTATGACCGCATAATCCGGCACTTCCGGTATATCGGCCAGTCTCTTATATACTTTTTTACCGAGTATCTCCTGCTGCGTGGGATTAACAGGGTAGACCCTGCCCTGGTAACCCCCGATAATTATATTATTCAGTATACGAAAACCCCACTTGCTCGGGTCATTGGATGCCCCTATTAAAGCCAAGGAATCAGGAGAGAAAAACTTGCTAAACTCAGTCATAAACACCTGCTTGACAGGAAAATAATTATATTATTATAACTATTTTACCTGCTAACAAAACTATACATATTTTATCATTTTGCGCATTTCCGCAACAAGGGTTTAATTCACACCTTTGAACTTCAGCACAGAACAACCTGCTATAATAGGACAGAGCATATGAGGCAGGGGGTATGAATGGAGCTATGGAGAAAGCTGCTCAACCGGATGACCAAGGCTGCCAGGATGGACACCAGCCTCTATAAAGGGACGGATGAAGATGCCGTGGCGCATGCGGTTATGATAGCACTGCTGTGCGCGGTTGCGACGGGGCTGGGCATGGGGCTGACAGCGCCGCTGGGAGGTGCCGGGCTGCTGTGGCTGCTGTGGGGGCTGGTCAGCGGATTTTTCGCGTCGCTGGTCGGATGGTCTGCTTGGGTGCTGATCACCTATTATTTCGCCGCAACGGAGTTTCTGCGGGGTACTGAGGGAGCCGGCATGACAAAATTGACCATCACACTGGGTTTCGCCAACTCTCCGGGCATATTAAGGCTGCTCATCTTTATACCCATGATAGGCTGGCTCGTTATAGCTTTGACAGGCCTCTGGACACTGGCCACAGGAACCATCGCCATCAAAAAATCACTGGGCTGTACGGCGGTCAAAGCCCTGGCCTCCTGCATATTGGGCTGGCTGTTCTATATGGCAATACTACTGCTGATTTACTTCTGGATACCTTCACCATATAAAATGCCGCCCGGGATGTTCTCCTGACCGGCAGCAGGAAATGAAAATACCGGCGCTTCCTTTCTGAAAATGCCGGCGGCCCCTGCTATAATATGCCAACCTTAACTCTGAGGAGGTGTTATATGGCATCGGGTTCTTTGTTCCCGCGCATGCTGCGCGCGGCAAAGCTTGATTCTCAACTGTACGAAGAGGTGGAGGCAGACGCTTCTGCCACCGGTCAGGCGCTGCTGGTCGTCGTTCTAGTCAGTATCGCAGGAGGTTTAGGCCACGGCATAGCCTCCCTCATGAAAGGCACCGGGGGATCGATAGTCGCATTTATCTCAGCCCTGGCCTGGGGCGTGATAGGATCCCTGCTGTTGTGGTTTATTTTCTCTCTGCTGTGCTTCTGGCTGGGCACATCTATTTTTAAAGGTCCGGAGACCAAATCCAGCCTGGGCGAACTGCTGCGTACCCTGGGTTTTGCTTATACACCGGGTATACTGAATGTCCTTAGCTTTATTCCGTTTATCGGAGCCGTCATACCATTCGCCACTTTTATCTGGACTATCATTGCAGGGGTGATCGCCGTCCGGCAAGCCTGCGATTTCTCCACAGGCAGGGCTGTCGGCACTGTAATAGTAGCATCGATAATCCCGTTTATTATTATGATCCTGCTAGGACTACTCATAGGTGGTGCGCTGGCAGCACTGCTGAAATAGACACAGACGGAAGCTAGATATCCAGATACATGTAGATCTCCGGTTTGCCATCGAGGAATGGCTTCATGGCACCGAACATCTCTTTAAAATGGGGCGCTGAAGAATGATATTTCAACGCCTCATCATTTTCATACTGCTCATAGAAGAGGAAAAGGTTGGGATTGTCGGCACGCTTGACGACTTGATACATCTTGCAGCCGGGGTCACTGAGGAATTTAGGCGCATATCCTTTGATCACTTTTGCCAGTTCCTCGGCATGGCCCTCAGCGGCCTTCATTAATGCAGTAATTGTTATCATGATCCCTCCTTGAATTAACTGCCCGCTTCTTTGTACCGGCGGCAGGCTGAAGCAGGCTGATACTCACAATCTTCGCTCACATGTAACGCGCAAAAAAATCCCTGTAATAATGCGTCCCAGTCGCCCGTGATGTGAAAACTTTGTCCTCCCAATCTATATCGCCGCAGACGGCTAGCAGCTCCAGATGGCTGAACACCTCGCGCTGCGAAAGGTACCTGCCCCATCCCCTACGCAACCCGGGCTCAAAGAGTTGCTCAGAGATGCTGTCAGGAGATAAGGTTTTGTTGCCGAGTATTTTCAGTACATTCTGGCAACGCTCCAAGTGAAAGGCGATTATTTCGGCCGCCCTTTCCGACGGTTTCAAATAGTTGATCCTGCCATTCTCAAACAAGCGGTGCGCTGGTAAAAGCAAATCGATATCGCCGCACTGCGTTTTTATTTTATGCAGCGAATTTATATAAGCCATCAGACCGTAAGCAGAGTTGTCTGCGCCGTATCCATCCGGCAGTATACGCCGGTTGACGAAGTACTCCAGCATCAGTGTGGGATGAGGAGTGATGGTGGCCAGCAGCGTATCGCCGCTGAAAAGCACTTCCTCCTCAAAAACCGTGCACAGAGCGTCCGGTGAATGCCCTGGGGTCAGCAGAAACCGGTAGTCTGTCGAAGGGGCAGTAGCGTTATCCTTTACCAGTTGCCCGATTTTCAAAGAGCTTCTCTTTATCTGATAGTTCCGGCACCTGCCGTTGAATTTATCGGGCATCACGCAGCAGCGGCAGGATCCGGGAAAATCAGGATGGGCGGCATTATCGTCTACCCCCTGGTGATAGCTGATCATGCTCTGAAAAGCGTGGTGCGCCCATAGCTGTGCACCGCTTTCAGCCAGAAGCTCTGGCAGATTGCCATCATGGTCTTCATGGCTGTGGGTTACCACCACATGCTCTATATCACGTACATCGCATCCAGTCCTTTTGATCAGTGACCTCAGCAGATCATATCTGTCGAACTGGCCGGCATCAATTAGGACGGTTCTATCACCACGGACCAGATAGCAGAAGGTAGGACCCAGGTCCCAGTCTTCTCCGGACTCATAAAATAGGGGAACGCCCAGGCAAAATATGTCCGTCCCTTTACGGGTGCGGCAGCGCATGACGGTACCTTCACCGTTGCTTTTACCTTCCTGGATTACCTCGAGTTTCTGCAGAAGCATGGGGACATTCTCCAGCGCCTGGCAATGCGTTATTGTAAGGCTTTCATGCATTAAGTGTCCAAAATTTTTGCTAAAATAAAAGTAGTGCCACTGGGGGAAACTCATTAATAAAGGAGGTGATCAAAATGGAAGACCAGATTATCAGTTATCTTTCCAAGCTCCACGCTGACAAAGTCCGTCTTACCGGGTTGATTGCATTCTTTGCCCAAGATATCTCCGGCCACGAAAAGCAGACGTTAATCTACAATAAAATATTTCCTGCGCTGCTGAACATGGAAAAGGGCAGGAAAATCAAGCTGTCCTGGAATGTTATTCTTTCCCGCTACAGCTTCCCCCGCTATATATACCCGGAAAAGGCATTTGGGGATAACGAGGAAAATGCGTCCAGCCCTCTATGGCAAAGGCAGATCGAGGAAATTTTAAAAAAGCATCCCGTTCCCCGTAATAAGAAATCCGGCGGGAGCAGGCTGCAGGATAAGTTCGAGAAATTCAGCAAGCGCTATGATAGGAGCTCACAGGAAATTTCCCCTTCTGAGGACTGGATCAAGGTAATTACAGCCGTCATGGAAGCCAACCTGTCTCAGTACGACGTGATGCACGCCTGCATCGAAGCTTTTAAAGCAGGCGCCATCTGGGAGAAATACAAGAAGGAGTTCAAGTAATACCCGTTGGCAGAGTCGCTGCCGGCGCCTTTTGTGGTATAACCGGACCGCTTAAATAATGGATATCATAGCCCCGAGTTTTGAGATACTTAGCCGGATTGATTATCCGGCCATGCTGAAGGCAATCGAGACAGCAGGCCGAACGGCCTATAAGTCTGAGAACCTGATGACTGAGGATTCCTCCGAAAGATTCGTCAAAATGCTGCTGAGCAGGGGCCACGAGAGCGTCCTCGAACATATCAATATAACTGTCCGTTTTATCTGCGACAGGGGTGTAAGCCATGAACTGGTACGGCACAGGCTGGCAGCTTACACCCAGGAGAGTACACGCTATGTCAACTATGAAAAGAAGGGCCTGTCTGTAATTAACCCCGTAGTTTTCAACAGCGATAGGGGAAAACATGCAGTCTGGGAAGAGGCCATGCGGCAGGCCGAGCATTACTATAACAAGCTGATAGAAATGGGAGCCAAACCCGAGGAAGCCCGCACGGTGCTGCCCCAATCAACCAAGACTGAAATTGTCACAACCTGCAATATACGGGAGTGGCGCAATATCCTGAAGTTGAGAACAACGCCGGCGGCGCACCCGCAGATGAGGGAGATAATGACCGCTCTGCTAAACAAGTTTCATCTTGAAATGCCAGCTCTGTTCAGCGATATCCTGACGGCAGCTTAATCCGGTTTATCCAGCTCCCTGGCCACGCCCAGCACCGTCAGTAAATCCGCTTCACCCGCGTTCCTGTAAAAGACCGCCTCCATGGGACTGCGGTTCAATTCCTCCACCGTTCTAATGGCTTTGCGTTCCGAGAGTTTCCGGTGAAATACCAGCCAGGCAGCCAAGGCCTGGCCGGTCCTGCCCAGCCCTGCAGAGCAGTGCACCACAGCTTTACTGCCCTGTGCGGCAGAATCATGAAAGAAATAGCAAATATGGTGGACTGCTGCCCCGCTCAGCAGCCGCTTGTCCACTGTAGGCGCCCAAAGGATATTATCAGGACCGAAAACATCAGCATAGATTCCCAGCAGCCCGCCCGTCAGCGTCCGATAGTAATCCAGTTCCTCCTCAGACAACAGGCAAACAATCCGGCTGATCCCCTGCTTTTTCATAAAGGCAATCCATTCATCCACTACCTGCTTCTGCACAAATTTACCGGGAAAACCTGGGCGTTGAGCGCCGAAAATATGTTCTTCTTCCCTGGAAGCGGCCCCGAATCCGAATTCCGCCATTTACTAATAATCCCTTAATCAGAAAATGCCAGCATGCCTATTATGACAATATTTACTAACGGTATTAGAAGAAGCAAACCCCACCATCCCGGCTTTGTCCTGGCTTCAGCAATGTTCCACCAGAGTATGATAATAAAGACTATATTTACATATGGAATAAGACAAAGCAACAGCCACCACCATGCTTTGCCCGCTATCATACACATCAGATATAAATTGGCAATGGGTATCCATGCCAGCCATCCGTTAGGCGTATTCGTTTTTCGAGCAATCGTTTGAAGACAGACCGCCATATATACATATATTGCAATGCTGAATATGACATAAAGCCCGATAACGATCCCTGATGATGGTTCCCGTGCAGCCGAAACTAACAGGCTATTGCCCGCGTAATTAATTATTTCGTACATCCCAGCCTGGCTTCATGTACAAACATAATTCACCTCCCTGCGAAATTATATACTATGCCATGTTGGACACTCAATGACCACCCCGAAGTATTTCGGCGAATTGACGAATCCCCGCTTAAACCATATCATTATCAGGTTAGCACAATTTCCCCAAACAAGGTGGTAACAAGCGACTATCTGAGAGGCTCAGCATGGGAATAAAAATAACCGATACGACTTTACGTGATGCACACCAGTCGCTGATAGCGACCAGGATGAGATCAAGGGACATGCTCCCCATGGTCGAGAAGATGGATAAAGTCGGTTTCTTCTCGCTGGAGATGTGGGGCGGGGCCACATTCGATACCAGCATAAGGTATTTGAATGAGGACCCCTGGGACAGGCTTAAGGACATCCGCAGCAGGGCTAAACACACGCACCTGCAAATGCTGCTCCGCGGGCAGAACCTGGTTGGTTACCGCCACTATCCTGACGACGTCGTGATAGAATTCATTCGCCTGGCGGTTAAAAATGGAGTAGATGTCTTCCGCGTATTCGATGCGCTCAACGATATCAGGAATATGGAGCTTTCCATAGCCGAATGCAAAAAGCACAAGGTACATGTACAGGGCACCATCTGCTATACCATCAGCCCGGTGCATACCACGGAAGGCTTTGCCGAGATGGCGCACCAGTTGGAGAACCTAGGCTGCGACTCCGTCTGTATCAAAGACATGGCAGGGCTGATCTCACCGCCTGAAGCAACTTCAGTCGTAACGGCCATCAAGGCCCGGGTTAAAATACCGGTGGACCTCCATTCACATTGCTCCAGCGGTATGGCGCCCATGAGCTACCAGGCGGCGGCAGAAGCCGGAGCAGATATACTTGATACCGCCTTTTCCCCGTTCGCCTGGGGCACCTCGCAACCTCCCACAGAGAGCGTGGTGGCTGCCTTCAAAGGTACGCCCTATGATTGCAGTATCGACCTAGAGCTTGTCTACGAAATAGGCGAGGATTTCGCCCAGATGGCCGGTAAGTACCGCCCGCTGCTTACGGCAGAAGCCACCCGCCCCAGCATCAATGTTTTGCTTCACCAGATACCGGGCGGCATGTTATCCAACCTGGTCAGCCAGCTGCGCGAACAAAACGCCCTGGATAAAATCGGTGACGTTTTTGAAGAGGTGCCACGTGTCCGCGCCGACCTGGGATATCCACCGCTGGTAACGCCCACCAGCCAGATCGTCGGTATACAGGCAGTTCTCAACGTGTTAAGCGGCGAGAGATACAAGAAGGTAACCAAAGAGGTTAAGGACTACTTCATGGGTCTATACGGCCGGCCGCCGGGAGTGCTTAACGAAGAAATCCGTAAAATAATCGTGGGGGACAATGATATCATCGCGGGACGCCCCGGGGAACATATAGCACCGGAGCTAACAAAATTGAAGGATGAAGCTAAAAAGCTCGGCATACTGCATAAAGAGGAGGACCTTATTACCTATGCCCTTTACCCTCAAGTAGCAGTGAAGTTCCTGAGGGGCGAAGCCAAGGAGGAGATCATCGCCGGTCCCGCGCCGGAATCGGCCCCCAGTCAGCACGTCCCCGATGTCCCGGCCACTTTCAGCGTAGATGTCGACGGTGAAATATTTAACATCAAGATCACGCCGGTGCTGGGACAGACCATTGACATCGAGAAGAAGAGCAAGCCGAAGCAGATACCCGACGGTGCCGTCCTGGCTCCCATGCAGGGCATGGTATTGACTGTCAAAGTAAAGGTGGGAGACAAGGTGAAGGAGGGCGACATCGTAGTCGTAACCGAGGCCATGAAGATGCAATCCGACGTGCACAGCCCCTTTACAGGCACGGTTAAGGAAATCTTTGCTTTCAACGGCGAGATAGTAAATAAAGACGATGTGCTGATGGTGATCAACTAGATGCTGAAGAAAGTACTGATAGCCAATCGCGGCGAAATAGCTATACGCGTCATGCGGGCCTGCCGCGAGCTCAATATACGGACAGTGGCCGTTTATTCCGAAGCTGACAGCGACGCCCTGTTCGCCAAGTATGCCGACGAAGCCTATTGTATCGGCGCAGCACCGGCCACCGAGAGCTATCTTAATATCAAGAAAATCATAGCGGTGGCCAGGGAAAGCGAGGCTGAGGGTATACACCCCGGCTACGGTTTCCTGGCGGAAAATCCCAATTTCGCTTACGCCTGCGAGCGGGAGGGCATCAAATTTATCGGCCCTTCCAGCGGCGTGATAGAACTGATGGGCAGCAAGGTAGCAGCACGCAAAGAGATGACCAAGGCGGGAGTTCCGATCATACCTGGTACTGAGGACTGCGTGAGAGAATACGACGAAGCGCGCAGGATCGCCAGGGATATCGGCTACCCCATCATTATCAAACCGTCGGGGGGCGGTGGCGGCATAGGCATGACCATAGTGCATAACGAGGCCAATCTTAAAAAAGGCCTGGAAAGCTCCAGTAAAATCGCCGCCAGCACATTCGGCCTGCCAGAGATTTACATTGAGAAATACATCGAGCATCCCCGCCATATAGAGGTACAGGTGCTTGCCGATGCCTACGGCAATGTCATCCACCTGGGCGAGCGCGAATGCTCCATCCAGCGCCGCCACCAGAAGTTGATCGAAGAAGCGCCTTCCCCCGCTTTGACGCCCAAGCTGCGTACCCGCATGGGTGAAGTGGCGGTCAGAGCGGCGCGTCAGATCAATTATGAGAGCGCAGGCACCATAGAGTTTATCTTTTCCAAAGGCGATTTCTATTTCATGGAGATGAATACCCGCATACAGGTCGAGCACCCGGTTACCGAGATGGTGACGGGCATCGATATTTTAAAGGAGCAGATGTTAATAGCCTCAGGCCAGAAGCTCAGGATAAAACAAAGCGACATGCACATGAACGGCTGGGCGATCGAATGCCGCATCAATGCCGAAGATCCCCTGAATAACTTCGCCCCCTCGCCCGGAAAGCTCCGCGGCTACCGCTCGCCCGGAGGGGTAGGCATACGTGTAGACAGCGGGGTACACACACGCTATACCATATCGCCCATGTATGACCCAATGATTTCCAAGCTGGTAGCTTGGGGACGTACCAGGGACGAGGCTATCCAGCGGATGAAGCGCGCTTTGTTCGAGTATGTCATTGTCGGGGTTAACACCAATATCCCCTTCCATAAAGCTGTGATGGAAAATGAGCGTTTCCAGAGCGGCGAACTTGGCACTCACTTCATCACCCAAGAGACCACCTTAATAGACGATATGCAGGCCATCATGGCGCGGGAGCAACCGCTGGAAGAAAGGCTGTCCCAGGTTTTTGATGACCGCAAGCGCATGGCCGCTATAGCCGCAGCAGTATCATATACGCAGATGATGCAGGCCGGTAAAAAAGGAAGCGCTGAAACCTAGGCCACCAGGAGCTGACCCGATCAGTTACTCTGAGGTATTTTTGCCGCTTTTATCCTCGGTAAATAGATCAGCCACATTCTTACCGAAGGCCTGAGCCGCCCTGCCGACTTCCTTGAACTTGGCCTGAACCTCATCATCTTTAAACCTCTCTCCCAGCGTTTCGGCTGATTCCTTGGCGGCTTTTCCCAGTTCGCGTGCCTTTTCTTTCAATAAAGGATCGTTAAAAATCTGGCTCATGGCATTGCCGAAAGCCTCGAACATTTCATTCAGGTTATCGGCGGCATTTTTATTCTCTGGCTGTTGACCTTCCATTTTAGCCTCCTTCCACTTCCCTTTATTTTTATGTTATAGAATTATTGTAGCTTAAAGATTAACTTTGCGCTGCATAATGCCGTTTTAAAATTTGATAATATATTAAAGTCTACTAGTTCACATGGCAGTGCAGGAGGGAGGACATGAAGCTTATTAGAGCAGGAGACAGGGCAGCGGTAATAGCTCCGGAGGGAGCATTTACTCTTTCGTTAGAAAATGAACTTCTGACACTCGCAGATACAGTATTATCCGGCGAAGCCGGTACCATTATACTTGATTTTAGCGACGTGGATATGATTGACAACACAGGATTAAATCTGCTGGTAAAATTCAGCCTAGCCTGCCGCAAAGCCCGCCATAAACCTGCGGCAGCCGGTCTGACTAAAAGTTTCCTGGAGATATTCGTCATGTCCGGTTTGGACAGGGCTTTCCAAGTTTTCGCCGGCACCGAAACAGCGTTGAGGGCAGCCGGCGTGAGCGGCGATTCCGCCCTACAAGAAGCGGTGGACCAACTGGTTAAAAGCGATAAAACAGTGCTGCTGCAACCCGGATACTGGGCGCCGCCGGTAAAAAAGCTAAACGTCCCGGAGATGCCTCCCGAGGCCGTTAATTTGAATGTTGCCGGGCGCAGGACGGCAGGGCCAGCCCAAGGATTCGGGCAGCTCTGGGAAAAAACCTATTCGATCGACCTGACGGATAGCAAATTGGATCCCGAGCAGATAATCGACGTGCTGAAGAGCAGGTTACCCAAATTCCAGCCGCCTCAGAACCGCTTCTATCCCTCCCGCCAGGGTATTCAGCCCGGCGAGGTAGTACTTATCAACGCCTCCACACCCGGCGGCCTCGTGGCCACGGGAGTAATGGTTCTTTATGCCGGGCCGCGCTCCTTCACATTCATCACCCCCCAGGGTCACCCCGAGGCAGGTTGGGTCACGTTCCATTCTTTTCAGGAAGACGGCCGTACACTGATGCAGGTGCAGGGATTAGCACGAGCCAGCGACCCGGTATACGAAGCTGCTTTCCACATTGCCGGTTCCGAACTGCAGCAACAAATCTGGACCTACCTGCTCGAATCGCTGGCCAAATATACCGGCAGCAGTTCACTGGCACAGATCCATAAGCAGTGCCTGGATACGTCTTTGCAATGGTCAAATTGCTTTAACGTTTTCCGCAACGCGCAGATAACGAGTATACTTTTCAACCTGACCCGGCCTTTCAGAAGAAACAAACATGCGGTGTGACCTAGTAATACGTGATCCTGATTTCGAAATCACAGTAGTCGGCTCCGGTCCAAACGGCCTGTCGGCTGCCATCTCACTGGCACAAAAAGGCCTGCGGGTAATGGTTATCGAAGGTTCGGACAGCATCGGTGGAGGCGCACGCACCAGCGACTTGTCCCTAGCCGGATTCCGCTATGACGAGGGGGCCGCCGTTATGCCCATGGCAATTGCCTCACCATTCTTCACTTCATTGCCTCTGGCTGACCGGGGACTACAATGGGTCACCCCATCGGCTGCTCTGGCACACCCATTCGATGACGGCACGGCAGCACTGCTGACAAAATCGATAGTGGAAACCGGTGAAACACTGGGGGGGGACGCCGCCGCTTATAAAAAACTGATGTACCCCCTGGCAGCGGACTCGGACAAATTATATATCGACCTGCTGGGTACCATGAGACGGATAAACCACCCCTTGGCAGACACCAGGCTGGCTTTCAAAGCATTCAATTCGGCGGCCGGCCTGGCCAGCAGACATTTCAAAGAAAGCAGAGCCAGGGGATTTTTCGCAGGACTGGCGGCTCATTCGGTGCTGCCACTTAACATGATACCTTCAGCCGCCATAGGGATCATTATGTGTCTTACCGCCCATAGTACAGGGTGGCCTATACCGTCAGGGGGAGCAGGCAGCCTGACAGCAGCACTGGCTAAATATTTCATCGCACTCGGCGGCAAAATCGTCACCGGCCAAAAGATCGAAGCCCTCACCGACCTGCCGCATACAGAAGCCGTTTTTTTCGATACCTCGCCAGCCCGGATGCTTAAAATATATGAGGATCGTTTCCCTGCCGCATATAGAAAATCCCTGCAAAATTACCGCTACGGGCCGGGCATATTTAAGCTTGACTGGGCTCTCTCAGGACCGATTCCCTGGAAAGCGCAGGAATGCCTGCAGGCAGGCACGGTGCACCTAGGTAGCAGCCTCGAGGAGATAGCCGAAGCAGAGCTGGCCACCTGGCAGGGGAAAGCTCCTCTGAAACCCTTCGTAATCTTAGCCCAACCCAGCCTTTTCGACCCTTCCCGCACCCCTACGGGAAAACACATCGCCTGGGCCTACTGTCATGTACCTAATGGGTGCAATGATGATATGACCGCACATATAGAATCACAGGTGGAGCGGTTTGCTCCTGGCTTCAGGGATATTATATTAGCTAGGCGTGTTTCAACACCTGCAATACTGGAAAAAGATAACCCCAACCTGGTGGGTGGAGATATCGTGGGAGGGGCGCAGACGCTGAGGCAGACATTGTGTCGCCCCGCCTGCCGGGTGATACCCTATGAGACACCGGTCAAAGGTGTCTATCTGTGTTCGGCATCAACACCGCCGGGCGCCGGAGTACACGGGATGTGCGGTTTTCACGCAGCGGCAGTATATTTAAAAAGAAGGCGGCTATGCATTTGTGGAAGAGGCTGAAAAACAGCAGGATAGTAGTACTGATAACTGAAACAGCCACGAAGTTCGGTCAGGATAAAGGCGGACTTCTCGCAGCAGCGGTAGCTTATTATCTACTTTTCTCCATCTTCCCCTTTGCCCTGGCCATGATATTCATTGCAGGTTTTTTCATGGAGTCCCCCGGATTCGAAACTCGGGTCATTACCGCTATGGGGAACCTGTTGCCGGTAGCCGCGGGCATGCTGGTTAATAATCTGCAAGATGTGGTCAGCGCCAGGACTGAGATCGGCATCCTTGCCATCCTGGCATTTATATGGAGCGCATCCTCGTTTTTCTATGCTCTGCGCAACGCGCTTAATAAAGCCTGGGGAATCGATAAAAATGCCTCATTCTTCAAGGGAAAAATCATCGATATCGCCATGCTACTGGCCTCCTTTTTACTGCTGCTGGGCTATATCTGGCTGTCTGCCGGTGTACGGATAATTCACAGTGCCCATTATCACAGTGATTATTTCAAATTTCTTAACAGCACGACCGCTTCCGCAACAATTTTCACCGTGGCCAGCGGCCTGATGGCTTTCCTTATTATCATACTCCTTTATAAGCTAATTCCCAGTGAACGGCCAAGATGGCAGGACATTTGGCCGGAGGCCCTGATAGCAGCGGCCAGTATTGAAATCATCAGGTTCGTATTTGTCTGGTATGTAAAAAATTTCAGCCTGTACAATCTGGTATACGGATCCATCGGTACGGTAATAGCATTGCTGGTATATATCTACCTTTCCGCATGGGCATTGCTGTTCTTTGCCAAATTAAGCTCCACCAGGCTGCGCCTCAAAGATAATAAGGCATGAGCTTTATTGTATACTGCCATAATTTATGCAAGAATTATCTGCAAGAGTAAATCGGAGACGGGAGGCGTACATGATAAATAAATGGGTTAAGTTTAGCGCAGCATTGGCATCGGCACTGATACTGCTTATCCTGATGTTTATCCCAGTCCAAGCAGCCGACATCCGCAACGGCCAGGATGTGGTTGTGGGTGCGGGGGAGGTGGTCAACGACGATCTTTACCTGTCCGGCTCCGAGGTGACCGTCGACGCTGCAGTAAACGGTGATGTGATAGCCGTCGGAAACAGGGTAATCATCAACGGCGATGTAAACGGCAGTATTATTGCAGCTGCCTCAATTGTAATAATCAACGGCCGGGTCAGCGGCTCGGTACGCGCGGCCGGTAATACTGTAACCATCAAAAACAACATTGGGAATGACGTGGTTTCGTTGGCTGGCGTAACCTCCATTACGCCTGAAGCAGTAATCGGAAGGGACTTTGTAGCAGCTTCAGGCACAGTGGATGTTAACGGCCCCGTTTATAGAAACATTGAGTGCAATGCGGGCAGGCTGACTATCAACAGCAGCATAGGAGGAAGCGTCAGTACGGAAGTATCGCAGGTCAGCCTGGGCCCATCAGCCAGTATCCAGGGCAACCTGGAATATACTTCGGATAATGAGGCAAATATCGCCTCCGGTGCCAGCATTAAAGGTGGAGTTCAGCGTACCGAGCCGGAGCAGGCCCCCGCCGATCAAACTCCGGCTGCGGTACTGGGTGCCATGCTGTCAGCCGTAATCGCCTTCTTAATGGGATTTATGGCCATCTTGGCCCTAGCTACATACGCGGCAGCCCTGCTGGCGGGCATCGTCACCATATTGATTTCCAGGAAACATTTGGTCGGTGTCGTGGAAACGCTACGGAATAAACCTTGGTCCTGCCTAGGTTGGGGAGCACTGACGGCAGTATTAATCCCGATTGCGGTCGCAATTCTGTGCGCTATAATAGTAGGGATTCCCCTAGCGGCGGCAGGTCTGGCGGTCTATATCATTGCCCTTTACCTGAGTCATATCGTTACGGCGCTGTGGCTGGGGAAATGGATGCTACGTAAGCTAGCATATAACGACAATACTTCACACCTGATAGGTTCACTAGCCCTCGGCCTGCTGGTAATATATGTATTGTGCCTGATCCCCTTTATTAACATCCTGGCGGACCTGGCCGCCATACTTTTCGGTTTCGGAGCGATTATTTACTATATCAAGGAGAGGCCGAATCTGCTGGAAAAAGCTTCGCAGACTCATTCTTGATACAACCGGAGCAGCCAATGCGCTATAATCATTTGTAAGCAAATGATTGGCTTTGCCGACGCCTACCTGGATATAGAAACCACCGGGTTATATGCCGCCCGGGACCGTATCACAGTGATCGGCATCTACTTCCATAATGGAGAGGAAGGGCGCCTGGTGCAGCTTTACAATGAGAAGCTAAGCTGCAGCAACCTGCTCAGTACAATGGAAGGAACCGAAAACATATTCACCTATAATGGCTATCGCTTCGACTTGCCTTTTATCAATGCACATTTTGGCGCAGACCTCATTAGCATGCATAAGCATACCGACCTTATGTTTGACTGCTGGAGACATAACCTGAAAGGAGGATTTAAAGTAGTACTGCGGAAACTGGATATAAGCAGGGAGACAGACGGGCTTACAGGGCTTCATGCGGTATGGCTGTGGGATAAATATTGCAGGACAAATGACAGATCCGCACTTGATCTCCTGTTGAAATATAACAGGGACGATGTGGTCAATTTAAAGCAACTGAGGGAATCACTTTCTTTTAGAGACGGGGCAGCTACAAACCGGGGTTAAGATCAAAACAAAAACCAAAAGACAAATAAAGAGGGATGGCCGTTAACGGCCATCCCTCTTTATTAACGATAAAAACCTTTATTTTGCTATTTTTTCAAGTTCCCTGAGGTGGGTATCAATACCCTTGCCAAAGAGCTTCAGAACAATCGGTTGACCGTTGCCGTACTTTTTGTATACGCGGCATGTCTCACAAATGCTGGTATCACGGCCAGTGGAGCCCCTGTCATCCAGCTTGCAGTAAGTGCCTTCTATCTCCCAGCAAGGCAGGAACTGGTACTTGGAAACGGGACATTCGTTGGCAATCATCTCTGGGCAATTGCACAACTTATGGCACGGCGTCTTGTCAGCCCAGTAGTTTACACTCTGTTCCTCTTTTATCTCAGCGGCTTTCTTTTCTTTCACTTTATTTTCAGCCATCGTATTTACCTCCTTTTATGGATCGCTGCTTCTTTTTACAATAACACTTTATCACCGCAAGTGCTTACCGCCATCCGTATTAACACTTAAACTAAGTTTGCGCAAAAGCGCAAATGCCGACAGGGCCGTTACTCTGCAGCAGGAAATAAAATTCCCCTCTCCAATTGGAGAGGGGAATTGAAACCCTTAATTACAATTGCCCTTTATTTTGAGGCGATATCCTGAAGAACTTTTAGAGAAGTATCAATGCCGCGCCCCCTCAGCTTTAACTGTATAGGCTTACCGCCACCGTACTTCTTGTATACCTGGCACATTTCGCAAATGCTGGTATCCTTGCCGTCAGCACCATAGTCATCCAGCTTACAGTAAGTACCTTCTATCTCCCAGCAGGGAAGAAATTGGTATTTAAAAGCAGGGCATTCAGCTTTCACCATATTTGTACAATGTGCAACTTCCCAGCAGGGCTTCTTGCCAGTCCAGAAATTAAAACCGCGCGCTCCTTTAGGTTCCGCAGTAGTCTCTGTCTTTTCTAATACTTTTTCCATTTCCTTGCCTCCTGACCTGCCTTTTCCAAGTCAATCATACTCTAACACCGCCTGTAACCCGAGCCATCCGCATTAATGCCTAATCTGCAGTTGCGCTTTTGCGCAACTGCTCATATATT
>JAFGLP010000187.1 GCA_016927965.1 Dehalococcoidia bacterium | reverse complement strand
TTAATAACTTTTGTAAGGCGGAAATCGTTTATTGTAAAACGAAATATTAATTCGTGTTAATATTTATGCATGCATAATTCAATATGATTATATAAGGACGTTATTATGAGCAGACCAAAGAACAAGGCGAAAAAAAATGAAATCATGGCAAAGGCAGCCAATCTTTTCTGGCAGAGGGGCTACGAGTCAACGACTTTGAATGATATCGCTGCCGTTTGCCATTGCCAGGCGGCCAATCTGTACAATTATTTCCGTTCCAAGGAACACCTGCTTTATGAGGTTTTTAAGTCGGAAATCGCCAATATTATTAATACCGGCAACGAGGCTGCCAGCTCTAATCTCCCCTCGTCGGCCAAACTTAAATTATTAATTCAAGGCTATTTACAACATGCAGCTGGCCTTAATATGAGATTGCTGGTGGATTTAAATATGAAAAATTTGTCCCGCACTCATTATAAAAAAATTATCAACATGCGTGATACATACGACAAAATTGTTGATGGCATCCTTGAAGAAGGAATCAGGCAGGGCGAATTCGCCGATATCGATGTCAGAGTGATACGCAATATTATCATTGGTATCAACATCCGCACCTGGATCTGGTTTTCTCCGAAAGGAGAACTGTCGCTGCAGGAAATAGGGGATATTATCTATTCCCTGGTCTTCAATGGGATCAAAGCTGCAACAATATCCAAATAATTAGCCTGCCTTTCAATTAATAAGGCGTCCTATAGGACGCCTTATATTTTTCCCAGCAACTGCAGCTGCTAAATGCCTATGGCAGTGCGATATCCGGCTTTGTTGGCCTCGGCTATCTTCTTGGGATCGGCACAGTCCCCGATGACATGAACAGGGACGCTGACCGCAGAAAAGGCATCGATGTTCTCCTGACCTTTATTCATACCCAGCGCGCTGATAATGCTGTCCGCCTCCACAAACTGCTCCTCACCCCGCCGCCGGCACATAATCCCCTTGGGCGTGACTTTCAGCGGCTGTGCCTCCGTCAGGATGTTGACCCCCGCCTTGCGCAGCTTCATCATAATGACCCATCTCGTGCTGGGACCGATATCCGTGCCCAGACGGCTGTCTTCAGCAATTATCGTCACCTTCTTCCCGTGCTCAATGAGAAACTCCGCCAGTTCGCAGGCGGCAAAGCCTCCGCCTATAATCGCTACCTTCTTCCCGAAAAGCAGCCCCGATCCCAGCGCCCACCGCATAAACGGCACATTATAAAAATACCGGAAGGTCAATAACCCCATGCCCCAGATAAACTTCTGCCAGAGCCCATGCTTCTGCGCCATGCGCCCTGTCACCAGCCCTATGGCATCCTTAAGGCTACTGACATTATCACCTTTGATGCCGGGTATCTCCAGGCTCAGGGGCGTTCCTCCCGTCGCTACTATCACGGCATCCGGCTTCTCCCTCTCGATTAATGCCCTGTCCACTTCCGTGTTCAATTTCACTTTCACGGGTAATTTCGCCATTTCTTTCTTAAAATATTCGGTTAGCTTGGTAGTCTGCGTATTGAGTATACCGCCGAACACCATGGCCCCACCCAACCTGGGACCCCTCTCATAGAGCGTCACGTCATGTCCCTGCAGGGCGGCTATCCTGGCCGCCTGCAGTCCTCCCGGCCCTCCCCCGATGACCATTACCTTTTTCTTATCTTCGGCAACCGATATATCGGTCTCGATGTCAACCCCTACCCGGGGGTTAACGCTGCAGATATCCAGCGGCATCCCTGCACCGACAGCCTGGTCGATACAGCGGCAGCAGCAGATACAGCGGCGGATCTCATTCTCGCGACCCTCTTTAACCTTTTGGGCAAACTCGGGATCGGCAATAAAGGCCCTGGCCATGCCGATCAGGTCTGCTTTTCCCTCTGCCAGTATCGTCTCTCCTACTACCGGATCAGTAATACGGTATCCCGTTATAACAGGTATGCTGACAGCCTTCTTGATGCCTTCGGAAAGGTCGGTAAAATAACCTTCCGGCACTTCCTTGGTCACCAGCGGTACCGGGCTGTCATGCCAGCCTGCCTGTATATTCAGCCATGCCACTCCGGTATCCTGCAATGCTTTACCTATTTCCCCGGCCCCGGCGATATCATATCCTCCCTCCAGGTATTCGTGACCGGAATATCTGAATCCAATAGTGCAATCAGCGCCGGCCCCTTTTCTGACCCTCTCGATAACTTCCAGCGGGAAGCGCATCCTGTTCTCAAAGCTCCCGCCGTACTTATCCTCACGCAGGTTGGCGCAGGGAGACATAAACCGGCTGATCAGGCCGCCGATGCCGCCCATAATCTCGATGCCGTCGAAACCGGCCCTGCGCGCACGGTTGGCCGAATCTTCATACTGGTCCAGAACAATCTCAATCTCCTCCAGCGTCAGCGCCCTGGGTTTTATAGCGTTGGGACGTACCGCCACCTCAGAAGGACCGACGATCTCTATAGGAGCGCTCTTATCCTTGCGCCAGATGTGTATGGTGATCAGCTGGCCTATCAGCGGCACATCGTACTGGTGCACAGTGTCAACCAGCTTTTTCAGATGTGGAAGGTACTCATCAGTAGTTGCATCCAGGATTCCGCCCATGGGACCCGGGAAAAAAGATAGAGAAGTTATTATCATCCCGGCGCCGCCCTTAGCCCTCTCACCCAGGAAATTGTACAGCCTCTGCGTCGGTTTACCATCTTCTTCGTAACCAAGGCCCATAGACAGCATGACCATACGGTTTTTCAACTGAATGTCACCCAGTTTTATCGGCTCTAAAAGATGTTTAAAATTCGTCATAATTGGCTATTATACCATTATCACTAATCGGCCTTCCCACCTATATTCCGCCTTTGTGCATATTGTGGACTGATCTCCTGTAAATTACATGCTTTTATGCAGGGCAGCAGTGCTTTTTCCGCCTGTGCTATAATCCTTTCCATGCTTATACTGGCAATCGAAACATCCTGTGATGAAACCTCGGCAGCCATAGTCAGAGACGGCAGATCTATACTCTCAAATGTCATCGCCTCGCAGGTGGAGATACACGCCAGGTATGGCGGAATTGTGCCGGAGGTAGCCTCACGGCAGCACATGCTGACGATCGTGCCAGTGGTTGAACAGTGCCTCAAGGACGCCGGCCTGACACTGAGAGACGTTGATGCCGTCGCTGTCACCAGGGGTCCCGGACTGGCCGGGTCTCTGCTGGTAGGCGTTAACTTCGCCAAGTCACTGGCTGTGGCCAACCGGCTGCCGCTGCTGGGAGTGAACCACCTTGAAGGGCATATTTACGCCAACTGGCTTAATAACGACCAGCCGCAGCTTCCCGTACTATGCCTGATTGTATCCGGCGGGCACAGCGACCTTATATTGATGGAAAAACACGGCCAATTCCGCAAATTAGGAAACACTCGGGACGATGCCGCGGGAGAAGCTTTCGACAAAGGGGCCCGCATACTGGGTCTGCCTTACCCCGGCGGTCCGGCCATCCAGACAGCTACCGCAGGAGTTACTACCTCTCTGATCCTTCCGAGAGCTTGGCTGAAAGACACCGATGACTTCAGCTTCAGCGGCGTTAAGACCGCTCTCCTCCACATGGTTGAGCAGAAATCAGATTCTGATGATAACTGGGTCAGGCAGGCCGCTGCTGCTTTCCAGGATGCCATCGTGGATGTACTGGTAACCAAGACCATACAGGCAGCCACCCGTCTGGGAGTAAAGCAGATACTGCTGGCAGGAGGGGTTGCCTCAAACAGCGCTCTGCGCGATCGTTTTCTCGCCGACTCCCCCCTGCCCGTGATGATCCCCTCCCCTGTGCTGTGCACCGATAACGCCGCCATGATAGCTTCCTGTGCTTACTACCGGCTGATGTCCGGCGCCGCGGATGACAGCAAGCTGGATGTCACTCCCGGACTGGCCTTCGGCGCCTGAGCACAGGACAGAGCGAACAGTTTTTTCCCCGGCAGAATGAATGATAGATATGCAGCATCCCCTGCTGCAGGCAGGCGTTTAAATCTCCTGTACCAGTCAACCTCAACTGCTGACGCATATATCTCAGCAACTCATTATCAGGCAGAGGTTTATAATTCAGGTAGGCATTTACCATACGTACCACCTGCTTAAAATTCCCAGCCTTCACGCTATGGGCCAGAATAAAAGGCAGCAACTGGTTCAGTGCTATTTCCCTGGCCCTGCCCAATCCTATTAACGGCAGTCCGTCAGGTATCATCAATGCCTGCTCCAGCCGGGCACCCTCGCATCCGGCCGGCATCTTTTCGACAATCCCTGTAAAGCTGTTCACCAGCCCCTTATCCTCGTACTTCTGCAGCAGATGGCACAGGTAGAGCAGCCGTTTAAGGGGATGGTTAACCGGTCTCAGGTACGAGAAACTCAACGCAGTTACCCGCAGCGGTTCCGGCCTGTCAGCCATTGCTGACCACTGTTTCTCTATCTCTTCCGTCTCTGCTGTGGATAATCCCGCCCTGCTTAGCTGGTACCGTCCCTGCAGCATGCCTGCTGTACCCAGTATCACAGCCTTCTTTTTTATCAGGCTCCCAGCAGCAGTTCTCCAGATCAACCTCAACGGCAGCCTCTCCGCCAGAGACTCGAAAGCACGGTTATTCCTGGAATACCCCAGGGCGCGGCAAATTCCTTTATATAAAACCTGTTCCGCATCTCCTTCCTGCAACGCAGCGGCATATCCGGCGCATTTTGCG
>JAFGLP010000031.1 GCA_016927965.1 Dehalococcoidia bacterium | reverse complement strand
ATGAGACTGACCCGTATGCTGTCAATTTGCATTTCTTTCATTGGATCCTCCTGAGCAGTACGGCTCATTTGGATTGTAGCCCAAGACACAGGGGGTGTCAATTGAAAATAACATAACTACATTACCTAACATCATGTATACATTATATATTAAGAGCTTTAAGTCAATGTTGGCGTGCGTGGACCAATATGATAAGAGTGTGATGCGTTGATTATAGTGTGCGAAACTGAGCCGGCGGTATATTATTCCAGGCACTGGCGTCACGGACAGCGATATATTGACTGGCAAATGAAAACGTATTTCTGTAAGTTACCGGCGTAATTACTTACTGCCGTTCGTATCGGAAGGTGTTAACAAAACTGCCGGCAGCCCGTTGGCAGGGTGCCGACATATCTGGACGCTGCTGACAGTGCCGAAGACATCATTAATGGAATCTGAATTAATAATATCGGACGGTTTACCGCATTTCCATACTTGTCCCTGTTTAAGCATAATGATCTGACTGCAGTACTGGGATGCAAGGTTGAGGTCGTGCAGCGCAGCAACGACCGTAAAATTATCATCTCTGCAAAGTTTGATAAGAAAGTTGAGAACTTCCGCCTGGTAATTAATATCAAGGTTGGCGGTAGGTTCATCAAGCAATAAAATTGTGGCCTCCTGTGCCAGTGCACGTGCAATCAGTACGCGCTGCCTTTCTCCTCCCGATATTTGATTAATACGTTTATTTGCCAGGTGTGCTGTGTGGGTTACGTCTAGTGCCTTCAGGGCTATGTTGATATCCTTGCTGCTTTCATATCTTAAAAGACCGAGGTGGGGCGTCCTCCCCATGAGCACTATGTCTATTACGGTGAAGAGGTCAGGCAGTACCGCGTATTGTGGGACAAATGCAATTCTTTGAGCAATAAATGTGCGGGTATGATTACTTATATTTATGCCGTCCAGCATTATGCTGCCATTGCTGGCACGAATAAGATTTGCCATGCCTTTAAGGAGAGTACTCTTGCCGGAGCCGTTTGGTCCGATAATACCTAGGAATTCTCCGGGATGTGTTTCAAAGTTGACATCTGACAGGACAACGGTTTTGCCATATTTGAATTGGGCATTTAACATGACTAATTTGGACATTAAAACACCGCCTGTTTTCTTTTCCGGAGTATATACAGGAAAAATGGCGCCCCGATTAAAGCTGTGATAACTCCGACCGGGATCTCTGTTGGGGAAAGTAATGTCCTGGATGCTGTATCAGCGAGTATTAAAAATCCGGCGCCGGTCAGCATAGACATTGGCAGTAGCAGCCTGTAGTCAGGACCGAAAATGATGCGTACAGCATGCGGCACTATTATGCCGACGAAACCGATTGTTCCGCAAAAACACACTGCTGCTGCAGTAGAGATTGTAGCAGCTAACAAGATGATTATTTTGACTGTTTCAACGTTGATTCCGAGCTGTTGGGCTTGCTCTTCATCGAGTTGCATAACATTAAGTGGTCGCGAAAAGAAAATGATAACAATTATTCCGCAGATAATATATGGCGCGATTATTGCTACACTCCACCAGTCGGCCAGAGAAAAGGTGCCAAGGAGCCAGAAAATAATGTTATGTACCTTGTTGCCGGATATCGTGATAAGGTAGGAAGTTATCGAAGATAAAAATGCGCCGAGTGCTACTCCACCCAGTATCAGTGTTGTGACAGGTACTATTTTACCTGCCCGCGCTATGAAAAATACGGCAACGACACAAAGGACGGCCCCAACAAATGCAAGCAAAGGTATATATATAGACGGGATATTAGCCGGGATCAAGAAACCGATTACGGCGCCTAATGCTGCTCCCTGTGAAACTCCGGTAAGATAAGGATCGGCCAGCGGATTGTGAAACATTCCCTGGTAGGCTGCGCCGGCTACAGCAAGTGCTGCTCCGACAAGCCCGGCCATTATGATGCGGGGGAGACGGATATCAAAAAGAATAGTATTTATACTGGAAGGGTAATCTATATCAAATCCCGTAGCTATAAACTTCTGTATAAGGATATTAATAATATCCGGTAACGGGATATCCGTGCTGCCAATGGCTATTGAGAATAGTGCGATTAATACTAGCACCGAGGCTGAAATACTTATCGTAATTATCGCCCTGATAGTGCGCCGGTGATGCAAGTTTAATTGTGCAGTCTGTTCGCTGTTCATTAATGCCATTAATTTCCCTGCGTTTAATAAAACATTGTATTGGATTTAATAATTAATATGAGAGTAATAATTACCAGTGCCAGACTGATTATCAGGACAGCCCAGACCCATATAGGGGTTACCGGTCCGGTTTCCCTGGTTTTGTGTTTTAAAGTACCTGTAGATTCCGTGCTGAAACAAAAAGTCGCGCTCCAGCTACTAATAGATTTTCCCTGACTGTCTAATGCCTGGATTTGCCAGTAATAAGCCGTCTGTTCATCTAACGAAAGATCACTTTTATATGAGGATGTGCCTGTAATAGCCTGTAAAACGATCTGCTCCATGCCAGGGTCTTTCGCCAGAAAGAATTTATAACTGACAGCACCCTGATAAGGGGACCATGAGAATGCCGGCATTAAAGGGCATTCAAGGCATCCGTTCGAGGGGTTAAGCAATTGGACACCAGAATAGGAGGTAGCTACTTTAAAACCGGGCATTAAATCATAGCTTTCCCTCCAGGACCATGGGCTTGTAATATAATCGCCGGTTGCCACAGATTGCACTTTTACTTTCCAGTAGTAAGATTGGCCGACTTCAAGGGGAGGGATGGTCCAGCTATCTCCATTGCTGTCAACGATAGTGCCTCCTCCCGGGGGTATGTACAGGGTCGGATGATCAAGGTCAGGAGGTGTGTAGTACAATCCTGAATAATCGGCTCCTATCTTGGCAACGGTCATATAAAAATTTATGTCCTTTGCGATGTAAATGCTATATTCTTTCGATAATGATCTGGGAAGCCATTTCAATTCTATAGCTCCATTCCTTCCCGTAACCGGATCGCAAGAAACCGTGAAGTGATTCACCGGAGAGGTAGGCCTGGGGCCTGACCAGAGAAGATCGTCGATATAATACCATACTCCTCCATCAGAGGGACTAAAAAGGCGCTGATCGATAGCATAAGTAATGGTCGGCTGTGCCAGTTCAAGCCCGCCACACGTGCGGAAGCGGGTGGATGGCTCGCTGGCGGGTCCGAAGGATATAGTGGGGTCTAATCCTGAGACTGCATAGGACCAGCGGATATAGGGAGATGCTCCCCATGCTGACGAAGAACAGAAATAATAGCTGGAGTTCCTGGATATGCTGAGCCCTGTTATCGAATCAGGGTAGGCCGGGCCGCCCCACCATTCCTCCCAGGGATCCGTGCCGCTCGTATAGATGCTATAAGCGAACATGCCTCCCGAATTTATAGCCATTATATAGCCGTCACTGTCGAAACCTGCGCTTGCCATGACCATGGTATTGTCACGGATTGGCAGTGTCTTGGGAACAGTCTTAAAATGATTGCCGGCATCGGTGGAATAGGCGGCATCCCAGATGCTGGTACATGCACTGCCGACCAGTACGATCCCTTCGTCATTATCGGGAGTCATTCCTGTAAAAGCGGTGGCTATACTGTAGGCAGGATCAACCCCGCAGTATATATTGGATTTGACCGACCATCCTGCCCGGCTATATACATATTTACTCACCTTGCCGTTCGGGTCAAGAATATACATATTTTTACTGCTTTCAACCGCAACATCCTGGATGACGGTGGATGAATAAAGGTTATTCCAGCTTTCCCCGTAATTGCTGGACCATTTTAATGCATTGGTACCGGGGGCTGACCATGTAACTACTTGCCCGTCCGGTTTATCGCCTGCTATACGTAAAATGGCCTCATCGCTTTGCATTGCTGTGCAATTGTCCCCCGCTGTTTTAGAGCATAATATTCTCTCCCAGATGGAGCCGAGTGGAAGTGTATCGGCCATCCAGACACTATCGAAGCCGCTGCATCCGGTATTGCTGTTGATCGAGGCCAAGTATATCCTGGAACAATCGGGTGAAGGGGCGATGTCGATCAGGTTAGTAATGATTGTATCTATGAGGGACATCTGTGACCATGTTTCACCGTTGTTAATACTGCGTGAGAAGGAAGATTCATCCAGTGTTTTTCCTGTGAGATACGGCGTTGTCCAGGTTATTCCACCGGTAAGGGTGTCGGTACTGGATGTGCCGGCATAGGCCGTATTGCCATCAGAAGACCATCTGACAAGGGCATTACCATAGGGGGTTCCAGTGCAGTTATCAGTCCCTGCCGCACCTGTTGGAGGTTTTAGGGAGGGATACCAGCAGGGGATTGTACACATAAAAGGAGTATCGGTAAACCATGTCATGACAGAAGCTGAACATAAATTGCCCAATACTTCACCGGCCAGCAGTATGCCGGAGGTCAGGTCGCCATAAAAGGCGATGCTGGAGATTCTCCTTTGGGGTGTAGCAATCATCAGCCGGCAGATTGAAGTGCCATCGATCCTGTATATGCCTGATGGAGCGGCCGGGCAATCAATACTAGCAAAATATATGCGTGCAATTGCAGTACGGCTCGTATAGCTGCCGGGCAAAGAAAGATTGGCGGATATGATCTGGCTTGCTTTTGGGGAGTTGCCTGCGCCATTGGTTGTAACTTCTATTGGACCTTGAGGATATAGCGTTGCCCAGTTGGTTGTGTTGACCGTGTTATCGTGTACACCTGCCGTTAAAAAAGTCCCTGATGCATCGGAATAAATTACAACTATGGTGTTATCGTTGGCGTAATCAGGGGAATACTGTAGAGAGACAATATCGCCACTTAACAGCTGGTTTTCCCAGCTGTTCTGATGCTGATCATCCATCGTCCAGACGTTGCCTAAACCAGCGCCTGTCCTGGTGCCGATAGCTACATTGCGGCTGTCGCCGGCCTTTGCCGAGATGGAGATTTTGCTGATATGGGAAGACACAGGGCACAGTGAGTTAGCCCAGCTTATACCGCCGTCATCTGAAAGCCAGACGCTGGAAGGGAGGGTGCTGAGACTATTGTTGGTGACAACTGCGATGAGGTCGGCGTCGTCGGGCGCTACGGCAACGTTCCAGACCCTGAAATTCGATCGCTCTGCAGCTGACATGGATTTAAATAAATACTTTCCGATGTTGTCATTCCAGGAAATTCCCTTGTCTGTGGATTTGTATATCGCTTTGCTGCCGTCAGTGTTATCCCCCCACGGAATATCAATTGCATACAGCGTTTTGTCGTCGCCGATGGCCAAGTCGTTTACTTCAGATGGACTCAGTATATCGTTTTTGTTGGATACCGAACCGGGTGTATCCATCTGGTGCCATTTTAGCTGGAGGTCGTCACCTGAGGATGGGGCTGGAGTTATCAATCCGACCGATAAGGATAGTATGCAGGAAATCTCTATAATGATTGAAAGAAGTTTAAGTGTTTTCATTAAATACTCCTGATCTGGTAATAAAAAAGGAAAATCCCTGACTCTGAGGAGCAAAGGATTAACTCTTAGAATACACCCCCAATAACTCCGCGAGGCAACTATAAACTACGTGGCAGGCGTTCTGGCTTTTACAGCAGGCGGGACTGCGACGGAAATGCTTCGTCTTGCTTTCCAATTGAGCTGCCGGTCACCCGTCAGCACCCCGTAATTTAATTTCAGGACAGGAACAATCGTAAATAATTAACATTGTGCCTTCACCCTAATTATTACTTTAAATCACAGAAGATCTCGGGATGTATCATTTTGGCTACTTCTGCCAGTCCCTCGACTATGCGAGGCCCGGGCCGTTCGATCAAATCTGCGTTGCTTATCTTGTAGATGCGGTTATTTTTCATGGCATCCACTGAATAGAGCCTGACCTCATCCTTAATCCCATTAAGGACAGCATCGCCTGTTGTTCCCATGCCTGAGACGAAAATAACCTGTGGGTTTTTTGTGATCACTGATTCCAGTGATACAGCCCGCGATTTCTCGAAATCGGCATCGTAAATGTTTATGCCTCCGGCTATTTTGATGATGTCATTAACAAAAGTATTCCTGCCCATGGTCCATATAGGATCGTCCCAGTTTACATACAGGACCCTGAGCCTCTCGGTACCGCTAAGGTTCTTTGTCTTTGATGCAATGCTGTTGATTTCAGAATTCATATCGTCAACCAGTTTGGAGGCTATAGTGGATTTGGCCGTTATTTTTCCCAGCACCGAGATATGATTTAAAATTGAGTCAATAGTCGTAGCTTCAGCTACAAAAACTGTCATCCCCAATCTCTCCAGTGCCGGCAGCACGGTTTTTTCCTGTATCGATTCTGCTACTATGAGGTCGGGATGAAGTGAAACGAGTCTTTCCAGGTCGGGCGTGGAATAGCCGGCCACCCGTGTTTTTGTTTTAGCTGCTTCCGGATAGTCACAGTAATCTGTTACCCCGATTATTTTATCGTCAAGGCTGAGGGCAAACAGGATTTCAGTATTACTTGGCGCTAGCGAGACAATCCTCTCCGGAAGTTTATTGATTGTTACTTTTCTGCCAAGATCATCTGTTACTGTCAGTGGATATTCAGGAATTGATTCAGTTGCAGCCTGTTCCTTATCAGATTGCTGCGTACTGGTGGGGGCCAGTGCAGAAGAAGTATTTTCAGCCTGCGGGGCAACGCTCGTTTGTATTGAAGTTGCGGGAGTTGTACATGCTATTAAGGATGCCAATATAAATATAAATAACAGGGGCCATATATTGAATCGACGTAGCGTTAACTTATTTGAAAATAGGCCCTTTTCCATGTATGTCCACCCCTTAAAAACAAGTATACTTTAGTAAAATAAAATAGACTTGATTATTATACCATGTGTGAATGGATTTTCAATAGTGCATGAGGATAATGCATTAAGGGTAATTGCTAAAAGCTGGTGCGGCAGGCAAATATTTCTATTAAGTCTAATTTTAGATTAGATAGGCTACTAACGGAGATATTTATCCTGAGTGATCTGGTCATTTGCTTAATCTTCGGGTTTTATGCCTATTATGGATTTAAGATTACATAAATACTGGTAACAGCGGACCCTTGTTGAGTGTGTAGAAATGGAGTAAGCGCATTTCGTTTTCTCACGGGTACAGGCACTGGATATTATATTAATTTATTTTACGTTCTGGTAAGATGTTTATATTCTATAGACGGGGCAAAAAGCGGGCAGAAGTTTTAATTGGAGCTTCCGAGCAATCGGTGTTATGACAAAATGTAAACCGGCGAAAATGGGAAAACACGCTGTTTTTTTGCGTATTAGCGGCGGGAACGCTGTTAATGGTTAAACTGTGATCATCAATTAAGGGGTGGAAATATGAAGGTTTGTATTGTCGGCGGCGGTGGTGGTGCGACAAATGCTGCCAATCGGGTCCGGGCACTGAATAAAGACGCCAAAATCGATATCTTCACCAACCGGGAGGAGATCGGTAATCTGCCGTGCGAAATACCCTTTGTACTCAGTGGCAGCCTGCCTTCGTGGGAAAGCAGCTTTGCCTTTAAAAACAAGTTCTATGCGGAACGGAATATTGATGTACATTTCAATACTGAAATTACGGAGATAGACAGGGAAAAGAAAATATTAGTAGCGGGAAGTGGAAGCTATGCTTATGATAAGGCTATTTTAGACCTGGGTTCTGTTCCCTCTATTCTTGAAATAGAAGGCCTGGATGGGTACAACGAATTTTTCCTTACAACACAACTGAGGCATGCCAGAATATTTGAACAGGCAATATCCAAATATAGAAATGCAGCTATTATAGGTGTGGGACAAATAGCACTGGAGATAGCTGAAGTACTGAAAGCAAAGGGCTATGAGAATATTTATTTGATAGGTCGGTCAGATCAGGTTCTGCGCTCTTATCTTGATAAGGATATGGCAGGTATTGTTGAAAGGAGGATAAAAGAAAATCAGGTTGAACTGATTCAACCGGCCAAAATTAATAAGATTGTAACCAAAGACGGTAAGAAAATTCTTTCGCTAATCGATAGAGATATTGAGATAGATTATATTTTCTTTGCTATGGGCGCTGATCCTAATACGGAATTGGCCAAAAGAGCCGGTATTCAATTAGGAGATACACAAGCTATCAATGTAAACAATTATTTGCAAACTAGCGACTCCGATATATATGCCATCGGGGATTGTATGGAAAATTGGGAAAGGATCACCGGCGCAAAGATTCGCTATCAAACAGCCACCAACGCAGCTAATACAGGAAGAATTGCAGGAAAAAACCTGATATCAGGGAATAATGTTTATTATGCTGGCACGGTCATGCCTTTTATTACTGAGTGTTTTGGCTATCAAGTTGGCACGGTAGGTTTTACCGAAGCGAAAGCACGGGAGCGAGGACTGGATGTTGTTTCAAACATAACGACTTCATCAACCCGGCGCAGGCTTTTCGGTGGTAAACCGATTGATATTAAGCTGATTGCTGATCGTAAAACACGGATCCTGGTGGGAGCGCAGTTGATTGGTGAGGAGTTGATCGCCGGCAAAGTGGATAAGCTTTCAGTGGCCGTGGCCATGAAAATTCCAGTTGATCAGATCCCTTTGATCGATACCTGTTATTCTCCTACAACAGGGGCGGGCTACGATGCCTTGACCATGGCCATGGATGAACTTCAGGGCAGGCTTAGGTGATTAGCGCATGGAATTCACCTGAAAGGAAGCCTGGGATAAGGCCTTTATCTTCTGTTAAAGAGTAATATGTACAGTATGGATCAGCAGTAAGAGCGAAGTTATCTAATATTGACTATATAAACCAACATCGGTCAGGTAAGATTACTAAAATTCTGATATATTAGCTCATGGCATTTGCTCCTCAATGCAGGCAATATGAATGACGTAGCGATGCCGAAAATAAGGAAGATGCATACTAATTGGCTCAGATATTGCCTGTCTTTAATATATATATCAGCATACTATGCATTCAGCCATCTCGCTCTGGTAAAATGGCAAAATCTTGATACATTTATATAGATGGTTTTCCGGCGATACTGGAAATTATATGTAGTATAAGGAGACAAATTGAAAGCACTGGTTCAGAGAGTTATTGGCGCTTTGGTATCTGTGGATGATCAAGTGATTGGGGAAATAGGCAGGGGATTGGTTGTACTGTTGGGGGTTGCCTCCGGCGATGAAGAAAAGGATGCGGATTATCTTATAGAGAAGGTTATGAACCTGAGAATTTTCAATGATGCGGAGGGTAAATTCAATCTTTCGGCCATTGACACTGGCGCCGGTCTGTTAGTGATAAGTCAATTCACACTTCTGGCTGATACCCGAAAAGGCCGCCGGCCCAGCTTTACCGAGGCGGCACTCCCGGAGAAAGCGGAATCTCTATATAAGTATTTTATTGAACATCTAGGAGAATCCGGATTGAAAGTGCAGGCCGGGAGTTTTGGAGCTCACATGCTGGTACGGATTTTCAATGATGGCCCTGTCACCATCATGATCGACAGCCGGGATAAATTCTCCGGCTAAATGTCATACATTATCAATTGCAATCATTTGTAATAGCATCCGTTATCTGTAATAATTATTTTATTATGAGCTGTATACAGGTGTTAAAGGCGAAAGGTTACCGGCTTACTCCGCAGCGTATTATGGTTGTGGATGCTCTTCATTGCGCCAAGCGGCATATCAGCGCCGAGGGAATCTTCGAGCGTTTAAAGAAAAAATATCCTTATGCCAATATTTCTACTGTGTATCGTACTCTTGAATTGCTCAAAGAGCTCGGTTTAGCAGCTGAAATCAGTATCGGTGACGGCGTAGTCCGGTATCACGCCAGGGAAAACAGCAGGCATCATCATCTGGTGTGCACTAAATGCGGAAAGATAGTTGACATGGCGGAGGATGAACTGCTCCCACTGGAGAAGGAACTTCTAAAAAATCACGGTTTCAAAGCTGATCTCAATCACCTTGCTATATTTGGGATGTGTACCAGGTGCCGTGAGATAAAGTAAATATCAAGGAGTCTGTCCATGCATATTCCTGATGGTTTTGTAAGTGCTCCTGTAGCAATTGTTACGGGAGCGGTCGCGGTCGGCGCCATAGCGGTAGCCGTGAAAGTGACCAATAAGAAAATGGGTGATAAGCAGGTCCCAATGATGGGTGTGCTGGCTGCATTTATATTTGCAGCGCAAATGCTGAATTTTCCGGTTGCCGGCGGCACCTCAGGGCATTTTTTAGGAGCCTGTTTGGCGGCTATTTTGCTGGGGCCATGGTCGGCTGTTCTCATATTAAGCAGTGTATTGATTGTCCAGTGTCTTGTATTTCAGGATGGCGGACTGCTGGCATTGGGAGCCAATATTGTGAATATGGGATTGGTAGGTGGATTTGTTAGCTTCTATATATATAAAGGTATAGATGCCCTGTTTAAACACAGCAAGGCCGGTACACTGGTGGGAGGAGGTATAGCGGCCTGGGTCTCGGTTGTTATGGCGTCGCTGGTGTGTGCTGCAGAGCTTGCAATTTCAGGTACTTCACCATGGGAAGTTGCCGTTTTAGCCATGGGGGGCGTACATATGTTTATTGGCATTGGCGAAGGCTTAATCACTGTAGCTGTTCTGGGCTTGATTATGGCTACCAGGGCGGACCTTCTGAAATTGCAGATGGCTTAAGGAGGAAAGAGATAATATGAAATCAAAATGGTGGATTATCGGGCTGTTGATTGCCTTTGCGTTAGCGTTAATCTCACCTATCGCCTCGGCTTTTCCTGATGGGCTTGAGAAGGTTGCAGACGACCATGAATTCATAGATAAGGCAAATGAACCTGGTTTTTCGGTTATACCGGATTACTCCTTTCCGGGTGTTTCCAACGAAGCGCTGGCTACTATTATCGCAGGCATTATAGGTACACTGGTAGTTTTTGGCCTGGGCCTGGGATTGGCAGCTTTATTAAAAACGAGGAATGAAGCATAGCTTTATTGATCAATACAGCGGGCTTGATAGCCTGGTGCACCGGTTGGACCCGCGCACCAAGCTATTGGCCTGCCTGGTCTTTGTACTTGCAGTTGTACTGACACCGCCGGGCAACTGGAGGATATTTGCCTGCTACTTTGTACTGGTAACAGTGCTCATATTATTGTCCAGGGTGCCGACATGGTATGTATTGAAGCGGTCGCTGGTCATTTTTCCCTTCGTAATCGTAGTGGCTTTATTTATTCCTTTTTTTAAGCAGGGGCAGGAGATTGCCAGCTGTAATCTGGGAGCATGGCATATTGCAGTAACCTACGAAGGAATCATGGTGCTGGTGAATGTAGTAATAAAAGCATGGCTCTCTATCTTGAGTTTGATATTGCTGACCTCTTCGACAAAATTGGCGGATACCCTGTCTGCCATGAAACAGCTTGGAGTGCCCGCCATCTTCATATTGATTATCTCCTTTATGTACAGATATATCTTTGTTTTGGTAGACCAGGTGATGCGTATGAAACAGGCCATGGACAGCAGGAATTTTGGTGGTAATCACCTGCGTCAGTTTAAGACATTGGGCAATATGATCGGCATACTATTTATCCGAAGCTATGAACGCGGTGAGAGGATCTATGCAGCTATGCTTTCAAGAGGTTATACAGGGGAGATCCAGACACTGAATAAATTCCATTTCCGCCCGGCGGACGCCTATTTTTCAGCGATGCTCGTTATTTTACTGGTGTGCCCCGCAATTCTATGGTGGTGATACAGTGCCTGAAAAAATAATTGAAATCAAAGAGCTTACTTACGTGTATCCCGATGGTCAGCGCGGCCTGGATAGCATTGATCTGATAATATATGCAGGCGAGAGTGTCGGCCTGATCGGTCCTAACGGAGCAGGTAAATCGACGCTGTTGTTGCATTTAAACGGTATACTTCGCAGTGAGTCGGGGATTAGAGTTTGCGGGCTACCCGTGGAAGATAAAAACATAAGGGAGATCAGAAAGAAGGTGGGCATGGTCTTTCAGGACCCGGAGGACCAGCTTTTTTCGCTTAACGTGTTTGAAGATGTTGCTTTTGGCCCTGTTAATATGGGTTACTCGAAGGATGAGGTTTCCATGCGTGTGGAGGCGGCCCTGCAGAAAGTAGGAATGTCGGCTTATGAAAAAAGATCTTCGCATCATCTCAGCATTGGGGAGAAAAAAAGGATCGCAATTGCGACCGTACTTTCTCTCGATCCGGAGGTACTGGCGCTGGATGAGCCGACCAGCAGCCTTGATCCGCGCGGCAAATGGTCGCTGATTGAGCTATTGAAGAGTCTGCCGGTTACACGGATCGTGGCATCCCACGATTTGGATCTAGTTAAGTGTCTTTGTGACAGGGTGGTCATACTCAACGAAGGAAAAATTGTTGCTGACGGGAGTGCGGCAGAGATTCTGGGTAATGAGGCGTTGTTGGACGAACATGGATTGGGAGATAACAGGCAGAAAATCATCTGCTGATTTTAGGTCTGTATATCCAGGCTTATATCCAGCGCTTTGGCAGAATGGGTAATAGCCCCTACTGAGATCCAGTCTACTCCTGTCATGGCTATTGCACGAACAGTGTCCAGGTTAACTCCGCCGGAAGCTTCAGTAATTGCCTTACGGTTTATAAGTTTTACGGCTTTTTGTATGTCATTAACATCCATGTTATCCAGCATGACAATATCAGCTCCCGCACGGGCTGCTTCAAGAGCTTCTTTTGTGCTGGTTGTTTCAATTTCAATTTTAATGTGGCCAGGCACGCTGGAACGCGCTTTCTGTATGATTTCTTTAATGCTCAGCCCTTGCCTGCGAAGGATGGCGATATGATTATCTTTGATCAATGCCATGTCACTTAGATTCAACCGGTGATTCTGCCCGCCTCCCATTAATACAGCATACTTTTCCAGTATACGTAAACCGGGAATCGTTTTACGTGTATCAAGGATTTTAACGGGTAAACCTTTGACCGCTTCAACGTAAAGATGTGTATATGTAGCGATCCCGCTCAGATGCTGCAGGAAGTTTAACGAGGCTCTCTCGGCTTTATAGATGCCGGCAACATCCCCTTCCACTGTGGCAAGGATATCCCCCGGTTTTAGAGGACTCCCATCCCGGATAAATGCCAAGAATTTAAGGAAAGGGTCGACTTTAAGAAATACCAGCTTTGCTATATCGATACCGGCCAGTATTCCACTGGACTTGGCCAGAAAATCGGCTTTGCCTTTGCTATGGGCAGGGACTAATGAATCGGTTGTAACGTCGCCGGCAGGCATATCTTCATCAATGGCATTCTCGATAAGTTCTTCGATATGGGGCATGTAGTCAGTTAAATTCAAGGTTTTTCATCCTTTGCCAGCGAGATATTCACAATACCCGTAGCTGACCGGTCCGGTTTTGATAACTGCGCAGGGGAATTCTGCGCACTCAAAACAAAGCCTGACGCCTTTTTTATAGGCACAGGAAGAAACGGCGCAATAGGGATTTTCCCTGGGACTGCAACCGCTTTCCCCGTTCGGGCAGATGCCCTTTCTCATCCTCGGGCATTTTTCGCAGGCTATGCCGCAGACACCGATTTTCGTTTGACTACTCCTGTATTGATGTCTGAATTATAATAGCTGGGACATTATTATTAAAGTGGTAATCAAATATTGGCGGGAGGTGACCGGTGTTTAAAAATGGCAAACCCGCGCAGAAAAATCCTCAGTTTTATGACGAGCATGTAAATGCGACCATCCCTTATTATCAACAATTTCATCAGGAAATTATCAACCTTGTTAAGGCGACCGGCCGCCAGCCTGGAGTGTGGCTGGATACCGGGTGTGGAACGGGGACGCTGGCAGCAAAAGCACTGCCGGAATTTGAAGGGACTTTATTTATTATAGCCGACCCTTCTATGGAAATGCTGGAGGTTGCCAGAAACAAACTGGAAGATTGTTATGCGGGCAGATGCAGATTACTGCCGGCAAGTAAAACCCAGGATATTGTTCTTGCAGAAGGCGAGCATCCGGATGTAATTACATCGGTATTGTGCCATCATTACATGCATGAGGAAGGCAGGATCAGAGCAATCCAAAATTGCTATGAACTTCTTAAAGAGAGTGGATTATATATAACTTTCGAAAATATCAGGCCCTTAAGCTCATTCGGAATAGAAATGGGCAAAGCCAACTGGAAAAATTTCCAGGTGGCCTCAGGCAAGCCCGTTGATGAAGCTGAGGCTCATCTGCGCCGTTTCGGGGTAGAATACTTTCCTATTACGGTGGAAGAACATCTGGTACTTCTGCGTGAATGCGGTTTCTTGGTTGTGGAGCTTTTCTGGTATTCCTATATGCAGGCTGGCTTTTATTGCATTAAATGAGAGGTTAAGTGGAATAAACAATTGGTATGTCATCTGGAGGTTGCGTTTTAGCTGGGATTTAACAAATAAATGGAAAAATTCAGGGCTGTAGCATAGCTGACCCAGAGAATGTAAGGAATCAACAGAAAAGAAGCGATTTTAGAGGTGCGGTAGAAATTAATTATAGTAAGAAGAATTGCTGTCCACAGCGGTACAATGACCAATAAACCGGCCACGGTTGATTTCAGGCCGAAGAATGCGAATGACCAGAAGGCGTTAAGAATTAACTGAATCAGGAAGATTACCAGCCCTTCTCTAACGTGGAATTGTGAGAGACCTTTTCGCCAGACCAGAAATGCTGATATGCCCATGAGTATATACAGGAGAAACCACATCGGTGCAAACAGCCAGTCAGGCGGTGTAAAGGCAGGTTTCTCAAGAAACGTATACCAGGTTGACACGGACCCATGGGTAAAAATTGACCCTATCAGTCCGGAACATACACAGGCTGCCAAGCTGATAATCAGCTTAATAGTGCTGTTAAGGTTCTTACCTGCCAATCTGTGCCTCTAAAAATGCCAGCATGCCTGAATAGAAACAGGCTTTTCAAATAATATATGAATCAGAGCTATTGCTCAAACTCCTGTTCTATTGTCCAATGACCATATAAGTAAGGGTCCGCTGTACTCCGCGGGTAGATTGAATATCATTCACTACTATCCTGGCAATAGCTTCAGCGTCGGGACCGTTCAGTATTGCTACTACATCATGAGGTCCCACAACCATGTCCGCTTCCGTAATCCCCGGTTTACTGCGCAAGGCTTCAACCACAGTTTCTGCCTTCCCTGTTTCCACCAGTATCAGCACATATGCTTTCCTGTTTGGCATCCTTCACCTCCATTATGATCACCGCAGTATTATGATAATTGTAAGATAGCTAACTCTAATATTCAAGATAAATAAAGTATGTTTGTTGACAATTAAGCTGCATGCTAAAATCACCACAGGGCTGGGCCGTTAACGGCCAGCCCTATGTGTGTTTAGCTATGAATTTATACTGCCTAAATGACCTGATGGAAAATATGCCTGAGTTCAGGAAGATTTGTTCCTTATTATTAAATAACAGTAAGAGCAAAACAGTAATCAGCCTGCCTGGGACGGCATACAGTATTTTCACTGCTTCCATTTATGATGTTATTCGTAGCCCCGTACTGTTTGTTTCCGCCCATCCCGAATCGGCCAAGAGAAGTTATGAGCAGATGAAATTATGGGTTGCTGCTGAAAACTGTATCCGATATTTTCCAGAGGTGGATTTACTGTCCAGCACGATGTCCATTGATCCTCAAGTGAATTCAGAGAGATTACGCATATTATCACAGTTGCTGGATTGGCACCCCGGTAGTCGTGACTCGCAAGTTACCCCGTTTGTTGTTGCCAGTGCTCTTTCACTGGCCAACCGGTCGATTACCAGCAATGATCTTATATCAGGACGGCTTGATGTATACAAAGGACTGGAGATCAAGCAACCGGTGCTGCTTGAAAAGCTGCAATCGATTGGTTATGAATATGATCAGGTTGTTGAAGTGCCCGGTACTTTTGTAAAAAGGGGAGGAATTGTAGATATCTTTCCGGCAGATCGTGAGCAACCGGTAAGGGTAGAATTCCTGGGTGATGAAGTGGAGAGTATAAGAGAATATGATTCACGAACGCAGCGTTCATTGTCTCATCTCCCGTCTGTAATAATCTACCCAGCCAAAGAATTAGCTGCCGCTGGTAACGCAAATTTGTTGGATTATCTGCCGCATAATGCAATTTTAATACTGGATGATTCGACTCAGATACAGGCTGAAGTTGAACGGATCGAAGAGCAATCCGCCGGTTTAAAAACAAAGGATGAATATGAGGTAAATAGTGCAGAGCAGTTGACCTATTTTGGTTGGAAAGAGATCGCGGACAAGTTGGTAAGGCTGGACCACATTGTCGAATTGAATGAGTGGAGCGCCGATGCGGCGTTAGCTGGCGCCGAAATGCGGATGCCGATTGAGGCTGCTCCCAATTATGCAGTCAGGTTTACGGCCTTAATGGATAATCTGCCTGATCTGAGAGCCGATAATAACCGTGTCTTGATTGCCAGTATGCAGGCGGACCGTGTGCGCGAGCTATTGTTAGAGCATGGTTTAGATGTATATCCGATAAAATCTCTTGAAGAGGTGCCGCCCGAGGGGGCATTGACCCTTTTGCAAGGCTCGGTGAATGGCGGCTGGCGGATAGAAGGAGAGATGCTGTTTCTGACCGATCTGGAGTTATTTGGAATCATCAAACAGCGGAGCAGTGTAAAGCCGCGGCCGGTGAGGCATCACTGGTTTCTCAATGACATAGGTATTGGTGACCTAGTTGTGCATGTGGAACACGGCATCGGCCGTTTTGCGGGTGTGACCAGAAAGGTGAGCGCCGGGGTAGAGAGGGAATACCTTATCCTTGAATATGCTGGGCAGGATACCCTATACGTGCCCGTAGAACAGGTAGACCGGGTCAGCCTGTACATTGGAGGAGGAGAACGTACTCCGGCTCTTAGCCGTCTCGGATCACAGGAGTGGAACCGTTCACGCCAGAAAGTTAAAGAATCGGTAGTAAATATAGCTGGTGAATTGATCGAATTGTATGCTGGTAGGGAGGTTGGTTGTGGGGTAGCGTTTTCTCCAGACACACTCTGGCAAAAGGAACTCGAAGCCTCTTTTCCGTATGCGGAGACGATTGACCAGCTTGCTGCCGTGGACGCAGTTAAATCAGACATGGAATCTTCCCGGCCTATGGACAGGCTTGTTTGTGGAGATGTAGGTTATGGCAAGACGGAGATTGCCATACGTGCTGCTTTTAAAGCTGTCATGAATGGGAAACAGGTGGCGGTACTGGTCCCGACCACAATTCTGGCACAACAGCATATGGATACTTTCAAATACAGGTTGAAGGCTTTTCCTATTCAAGTTGAAATGCTCAGCAGGTTCTGTTCGCATAAAGAACAGACCGAAGTGATTGGAAGACTTGGCGAAGGGACGGTGGATATCTGTATCGGCACGCACAGGCTGCTGCAAAAGGATGTTGTTTTCAAGGACCTGGGTTTGGCGATAATTGACGAGGAACAGCGGTTCGGGGTTGTGCATAAAGAGTATTTTAAAAAGATGCGTAAAACGGTGGATGTATTGACCTTAAGTGCGACTCCCATACCCCGTACCATGCATATGGCATTATCTGGAATAAGAGACTTGAGTACCATTGAGACCCCTCCGGAAAACCGGCTGCCGATCATGACGTATATGGGCGAGTTTCAAAACAGAATGGTGCGTGAGGCCGTATTGCGCGAGATGGAACGTGACGGGCAGGTTTTTATCGTGCATAATCGTGTGCACAGTATTGACAGCCTGGCTGATAAGATTGGTGATCTTATTCCTGAAGCTAAAATCGCAGTTGCACACGGACAAATGAATGAGGAAAAGCTGGAAAAAGTAATGGCTGACTTTGTGGCGGGAATAAGTAATGTGCTGGTTACCACGACTATTATTGAATCCGGCCTGGATATGCCCAATGTCAATACGATTGTGGTGGATAATGCTGATAAACTGGGACTTACGCAATTATATCAGCTTCGCGGGCGTGTTGGGCGGGGTGCTAATGTGGCTTATGCTTATTTTCTCTTTAATTCCGGAAAGAGTTTAACAGATCAGGCGCGTGAAAGATTGAAGACCATAGCCCGGGCTACTGAATTGGGAGCCGGGTTTGCAATTGCTATGAAAGACCTTGAGATCAGGGGCGCAGGCAACCTGTTGGGAGTGGAACAAAGCGGTAATATAGCTGCCGTAGGTTTTAACTATTATTGCCAGATGCTGGCCGAAGCGGTTGAAGAGTTAAAGGCAAAACGTGCCGGGCAGAGTGCTAATCAGAGGAATGAAGTACCTCCCATATCAATAGATCTTAAAATCCCTGTCTTTATTCCGGAATGGTATATCGGTGATACACGTACCAGGTTTAATATATATCAGCGTCTGGCAAAAACTAGGGAAATGGAAGGTGTAAATATAATCAGCGACGAGATACATGATAGATTTGGGGAACCGCCGGATGAGTGCGCCAATTTGCTTTATATGGTCGAATTGCGTTGTCTGGCTCTCCGTGCAGAAGTTGAATCTGTTTTCCGCAATGACGATCAGATAATGATTTCAGTCAGTGAACATGCTGCAATACCAGAAAGATTTACTGCTGTGGTAAGGGGAAGGGGGATTAAAGTCGGCAACAGGCAAATACATATCGATATTAAAGCGTTTAGCGATCAGTGGAAAGAACGGTTAAAGTGGTTGCTTGATGAATTGGTCAAGTCCCGCAGCGAATGAGAATATATTCATATCTCAGTCTTCAATGCCAATATCCTGCAGGTATTCAACCAAAGTTTGAATAGTCAGTAAATTGTCAGATTCTGCCTCCGGTATATTTACCTTGCTTGCATGCATGCTGAAAACATCTTCTACCGTAGTGAAAAATTCTGCGATATCGTCCGGGTCCATGTTTAAATCATCGATAAACGAAGCAGAAGGTTGGATGACAGCCTCATCTACACCCAGTTCATCGATTAGTATCTTCTTTATATTATTAAATATTTTAGACATGTCACTTTGTTTATTATACGATGTGGCAAATACATCAAGCAATCTATTTATTACGCTATTTTTTGTCTTTGGAAATAACTGACCCTAGTACCCCATTGATGAACTTAGGAGTAGTATTAGCGCCGAATTCCTTGGCCAGTTCAACCGCCTCGTTGACTGCTACTTTTGGGGGTACTTCTTTCTCGATAATGATCTCAAAAAGGGCCATACGCAGGATATTGCGGTCCATTACAGCAAGCTGATCAACGGGGAATGCCGTGGCGAAGCGGCCTATGGTGTCATCCAACAGCTGCTTATTGGTTACTACACCGTATACGAGACACTCTGCAAATTCGGCTACCTCTCCGGAGATACCTTTATCCAGGAGCGTACGTGTAAGGATGTCCTTATCACTGTTTGCCGCAAACTCAACCTCATATAGAGTTTGCAGAGCAACAATCCTGGCACGATGCCTCAGGCTGGTAGGCATAAATATTACCGCTGAACCATAAGATAGTTTGAGCTACCGTTATTTTATCGTCCGCCGCCCTTGCGCCACCTGACTATTTCAGCAGTAGTTTGAGCGTTACTAATATTAAAGGTAAGTGCACCTGGGCTGATGCGTTTAATGTATTTAGTCAGAACTTCGCCGGGGCCGACTTCAAAGAAAGTTGTTATTCCGCGGGCCAGCATAGTTTCAACTGACTGCTGCCATTTAACAGCATGTATTATCTGGCTGATCAACTCTTCTTTGATTGCTTCCACGGTGGTCATCGGCTGTGCTGTGACATTTGCTACTACGGGCACTGTCGGAGGATCATATTTAAACTGAGAAACTGCATTTATCATACCTTCCAGGGCGGGATCCATAAGTGATGAGTAAAATGCCCCGCTAACCCTGACAGGGACCATGCGGCGTGCTCCCTTGACCTGTGCCAGTCTCTTGGCCTTGGCCAATTTAACATCATCGCCGCTGACAACGATATTATCGGGTGCATTGATGCTGGCGATCTCCACACCGGTTGTCAGGCAGATGCCGTCGATAATATCTTTGTCGACATCCATGATAGTCACCATTCCACCGGGTTTTCTGCGTCCTGCTTCGTTCATCAGTCTGCCGCGTTCGCGGACAAGACGTACCGCGTCGCTAAGCTGCATCACTCCCGCGGCTACCAGGGCCGCATATTCACCGGAGCCATGCCCCGCAACAAGTGCCGGAATAGGCAGAGTGCGCTCACTTATCTCTTCTGCAGCTCTCAGGCATGCCACACTGACTGTTAAAACGGCTGCCTGAATATTGATAGTCTGGTTCAGGTCTTCTTCAGGCCCTTCAAAACATAAGCGCGACAGCGGAAATCCCAAGGTCCGGTCTACTTCATCAAAAACTTCCCTAGCTGAATTATAATGGACGTAAAGGTCAAGTCCCATACCAACTTGCTTGGACTCCTGGCCTGGAAAAACATAGGCCACTTTTACTTCTTCGACCATTTACTTCCCTCCTCGAAATTCCAAATCAGAATAATAGTTCAAATCTGGTTATTTTTTCTTCTTCTGTTTGCTTTTTATCTCGATAACTTCCCTGCCATCGTACGTACCGCATGTAGGACAGACGGTGTGTGATAGTTTTATGCTATGGCAGCGGGAACATTCTATAGTAGCCGCCGGGCTTTTAGCCAGGTGACTGCGCCTTTTACCCTGGCGCGACTTGGGGTATTTTTTCTTCGGCAACGGTGTCATTTATACTTTGCTCTCCTTTTCTAACTCTACTAACTTATCCCAGCGGTGGTCGCGTGGTTTATTTATATGTCCACAAACATTCCCGGTAAATTCATGGCCGCATACCGGGCAGATGCCGCGACAATCTGTTTTACACAGTAATTTTGTGGGAGTCGCCATAATAATATATTGCCTGATAGCTTCGTCTAAATCCAGAATATGATTATTGTCTATAATAAATGCTTCCGGTTCCAGTTTCAGGTGAGCGCCCGTGTTGATGTCGATAACGGGGTAATACTCTTCATCTAAATGCAGGGCTGTGCTGATGCAAGCAGGCCCAAGACATCGAGAGCAAACTCCTTTAATATCTGCGGTCAATTCCGCTGTAACTAATATACCCCTATTTGTCCGGGTGAGGTTAGCCTCACCTTTAACATAATTTTCATTATTATCGCCGGCTGGTTCATCCACTTTGTAGCTGCGCATCGCTCCAACCGGCTCTTTAAGAAGCTGAGCTACATTGATTTGCATCGTTTCGGATTCGAATATAAATTTGGGTCATTATATGTTGAGATACGTTTAATGTCAAGCAAATGAACGTGATTTGTACTGTTCCTGTAATTTGTCTCTTACCGTATATTGTAGCGCTTTTTTGCGAAAGCATGATAAAGTGCTCATAGATGTTGTGGTCTTGACGCTATTGCGTAAAAGGATTTAAACTGTGTCACGGTGAAGAGGCGGTATAATCATCCGCTGGTCTACTGTACAGCGAAATGATTGTTGTTCAGATGTAAACTAAGACGTGTTGCTCATCCCCCCAACTTTTTAATATTGAATATAAGTTATCGAGAGGTTTAATTACCCGGTTTGGTTATTCTGTATAATATTATTAGCCCAATTAACAGGAAAAGGAGTGAACCTTAATAAATGAAAGTCGTATTTCTGGAAGATGTATCTGTAAAGGAAAAAAAGGGAGATATAAAAGTAGTATCAGATGGTTATGCCAGGCATTATCTGCTGCCGCGTGGGCTAGCTTTGCCGGCAACTCAGGGAACGGTCAAATCTGCACATAAGTTAACTGAGGAAAGGGAGAGGAAGCGTGTGAGACAGCATGATGAATATGTCGAACTGGCAAAACAGTTGGATGGCAAGGAATTACGGTTTCAAGTTAAGGCCAGTAGTAAGGGAACGTTACACGGTTCAATTACAACGGCTGACATTGCTGATCAGCTTTCTAAATTAATTAATGTAGATGTAGACAAGAAAAAAATTGTTCTTAAAGGTGCGCTTCATAAACTGGGGACTTATGAAGTCGATGTTGCTTTTATCAGGGATGCTGTAGCAAAGATAACAGTGATAATTGAAGGAGCAGAAGGCTGAATTAAATGAGGGAAGTCCTTCCTCCCTATGATCAGGATGCCGAGGAAGCCGTCCTTGGATCGTTGCTGATTGACAGTGAAGCGATTACCGAGATTGATACAATTGTCGGGGCCGAGGACTTCTTCGTGGAGCAAAACCAGCTTGTCTATAGCGCCTGTCGCAATTTGTTTTTACGTGATGAGGCAATAAACCAGATTACTGTTGCTCAGGAATTGGTACGCCTGGGAAAGCTGGATGACATTGGAGGTGCGGCTTACCTGAGCCATCTGGTAGCAATTGTGCCAACCTCGCTGCATGTCCGGCACTATGCGCAAATTGTATATAGACTTTCTACCATGCGCCGCCTTATCAGCGCTGCCGGTCAGATAGAGTCCATTGGCTATAAGGCTGATCCTGATGTTGATCTTGCTCTGACGAAGTCTGAGGATATTATCTTCAAGCTTAGAAATAAACAGGGGCGCGGTGAATTTGTTCCTATACAGGACGCTTTAAATACGTATTTTGAGGAAGTCGGCAAGACTACGTATGAGAGCGATATTCAGAGTATAAAGACGGGATTTAATGCGATAGATAATGCCTTAGGTGGTTTGCAGCGTTCAGAGCTCGTGATTCTGGCAGCCAGAACAAGCATAGGAAAGACGAGCCTGGCTTTGAATATGGCACGCAACGCAGCTGTCAATCAAAAGGCATGCATAGCTATATTTAGTCTGGAAATGTCCCGCCGGGAAATAATCCAGCGGCTGCTTTCCAGTGAAGCTAACATAGAATCTCAGCATTTTCGCAAAGGCAGGTTTTCAGATCTGGAGGAAAAGCTACTGCAAAGGGACATAATACCTAGGCTGGCTGAGACATCGATTTATATTGATGATACGCCAAACATGCGTATTAGTGAGATCCGAAGCAAAGCGAAGCGGCTGCATTTGAAACGCAATATTGATTTAATAGTGCTGGATTATATACAGCTTCTGCGTGGTGATACGCGGAATGATAACCGGGTACAGGAGATCACAGAGATAACGCAATCGCTCAAGGCGCTGTCGCGTGAAGTTGATGCTCCGGTCCTTGCTTTGTCACAGCTTAGCCGTAACATAGAGCACCGGCAGGCAGGCAGAGGGCAGAAGCAGCAGGTTAAACCGCAGCTTTCGGACCTCAGGGATAGCGGCAGCATTGAACAGGATGCAGATGTCGTCATGTTTATACACAGGTGGGATAAGATTTACCAGACTGAAGAGGATTGGATGCGTGATTATGGAGAAGAGTATCCATATCCAAAAGGCATTGCCCAGATAATAATCGCCAAGAACCGTAATGGACCAACGGGTGAGGTACCGTTGAGATTTATTCAGGAAACGACTAAATTCGAAAATATGATAGTTGAGGTCGGAGCTATCTTACAATGATTAGGCAGGTTTAATAGTAATGGGCCAGCCTGTTTTCAAGGGTTTCCCGTCAAGGCCTGAGGTAACCCCTCTGCCGAATGTTTTTTTTACTGAAGTCCTGCCTGTTATTCAAAGATTGGAAGAGGCTAAGGTTATTCTGCACGTATTCTTTTTACTCAGCAGGCGCAGGGGATATCCCAGGTTTGTGAGTTTTAACGAATTGAAAAACGATGCGGTTATTGTAAAAGGGTTGCATGCTGCTGACACAGAAATGAACGGCCTATTAAAACAGGCATTGTGTGACTCTGTTAAATCAGGAGTTCTATTACATGTTCCGGTCGAATCGGGTGGCCGGTATGACGACCTGTATTTTATAAATAATCAGGCGGAGAAGGATACCATAGCTAAAATCACGCAGGGTATACTAAAAATCCCGGATATTGCCGTCCGCTTTGAAAATGAACCGGAAGCGGAGCAGGCTTCAGATATTTATAATCTCTATGAGCAGAATATAGGGATGCTGACACCGATCCTGGCGGAAGCATTGCAGGAAGCCGAACATAGATATCCAGCTGTCTGGATACAGGACGCGTTCAAAGAGGCGTTGAAGGCCAATGTGAGAAACTGGAGATATATCCATGGTATTTTAAAACGCTGGGAGAGAGAAGGTAAAAAAGATGGAAAATCTATCCGAGATTATCGGAAAGAAAGAGACCCTGATAAATATATCCAGGGACCACACGGACACGTCGTCCGCGGATGAGATTGCAGAAACAAACAATACTGTAAATGAATCTGTATGTCCCATTTGCCAGGGTACCAGGTTCGTCCACCCCTTGTTATCCTCCGGTGAACCAGATTACAGCAGGCTGATATCCTGCAAGTGTGCCAGGCACGAAATAAATAATAAAAGAATGCAAAGGCTACAAGCTATCAGCAATCTGGGGAACCTTGCCAGTCTAACGTTCGATAACCTGATACCTGCCGGCAGGAGCAATGATCCTGTTTCCCAGAAGTTATTTCAGTTGACCCTGGATGAGGCGCTAAAGTTTGCAGAGGAACCCCATGGATGGCTGGTTATAGTTGGCCCTGTGGGAAGCGGAAAAACTCACCTGGCTTGTGCTGTGGCAAACTACCGCATAAGCCATGGCCATCCGGCTTTTTATATTACAGCGGCTGAACTGCTCGACCATTTGCGGGCTGCTTTCAGTCCGGGCAGTGAAATTGAATATGATGAGTTGTATGAGCAGATCAAGGACAGCCCGTTATTGGTTTTGGATAATTTAAACTACTCTGCCACTACAGCCTGGTCGAAGGGGAAACTCGACCAACTTCTCGAATATCGTTTTAACAGCAAATTGTCAACGCTGATTACAACCAGTACACCGGTCGAAGAGTTTGAAAATGATTATGCCGGGCATATCAATGATCCGGAATTCAGCAAAGTCATGATATTGAAAAAGCAGTCTTCCAGTCTGCAAAGCCTGGACAGCCTTGATCTACCGCTGCTGAAAAAAATGCGTTTTGACAACTTTGAAACTAATTTAAGTTTGCCGGAAAATGAACAGCAATCTCTGGAGGGAGCATATAATTTTGCCAGACAATATGCTAAAGAACCTCAAGGATGGCTGATTTTGCAAGGATATAATGGGTGTGGCAAAACCCACCTTGCAGCGGCCATAGCCAACCATTTACGCGAGAAAGGGAAGGAAGTTCTTTTTATAGTTGTGCCGGACTTACTGGATCACCTTCGTTCTTCCTTTGGACCGGACAGCCGCGTATCCTATGATGCCTTATTTGAGAAAATAAAGAAGGTGCCTGTATTGGTGCTGGATGATTTTGGCGAGCATGCGGCGACTTCCTGGGCGCAGGAAAAACTCTATCAATTAATTAATTACAGGTATAATGCACAACTTGCTACGGTAATTACGACGGTACTATCATTTAATGATATGGATGGCAGCGTGAGTTCACGGCTGGCAGATCTCAAAACCGGGACTAATTTGAGAATAACTGCCCCCGATTATCGTGACCATAAAACCAGCAGGCAGCGTACGCGCTGGAAGTCCAAAGGTTAAATTTAATTTACCCTTTCATTATTGAGGCCGTGTTGTTTTCCTGTTAAAATATTTTCTGACGCAAACGTGTTAGATACCATTGTAAATCAACCTGTTCTTGTGTTAAATGAGAATTACCTGCCTCTTAATATATGCAGGGTGCGCAGGGCTGTAGTACTTGTGCTTATCGGCAAAGCTGAGGTGGTTGAGAATGGGCGTGGGTACTTTGCAGCTTCATCCGGTAATTATGAAATACCTTCGGTCATCAGGTTGATTTATCTGATACGCAAGCATTCCCATCCACGCAAGATGACAAAACTGGAGATTTTCAACCGTGATAAATATAGATGTCAATATTGCGGTAAGGAAGCTAAAGAATTGACTTTTGACCATGTCATTCCGAGGAGAAATAAGGGTGCCCATACCTGGGAAAATGTTGTGACAGCCTGCATACCGTGCAACAGACGGAAAGCTGGAAGGACGCCTGCAGAAGCAGGAATGCCGTTACTAAGACAACCCAAGGCCCCCGGTAATATTGGCTTCTATGTTCCGTATCAGGTACTAAGGATACGTGAGGAATGGCAGAAATATTTGCCTCATACAAGGTAAAGGCTGCATGCTTACTTCGTGCTGGTGTTGACTAAAACAGCCTCTTTTGCAGGTACTTCCACGGTAACCCCGGATATTAGCTGGGCAACGACGGTTTCCTTGATGATGTTCCTGCCTACAATTTTTGCTTTGCCCATTTTGGTAATAATTTCCTGTCCGATCTCTGGCAACTTTCCTCGCATTTCATGGTACTGCTCATATTCATAGCCGAGACAGCAAAGCAGCCTTCCGCATAACCCTGATGTCTTCATGGGATTTAAAGCGATGTCCTGCTCTTTTGCCATTTTTATTGATACCGGCATGAACTCCGTCATAAATGAGACGCAGCATAGCTGGCAACCACATTTGCCGACACCGCCGCATAGCTTTGCTTCATCACGTGCCCCTACCTGCCGAAGTTCAACGTGGGTCCTCAACTCATGACTGAGTTTACGGACAAGCTCGCGGAAATCCACCCTTTTATCAGAGTAGAAGAAGACAATCAGGTGACTGCCATCCAGGTTATACTGGGCATAGATAGCCTTCATGGGAAGGTTTAAGTTTGCAATAAGCTCTTTACTTTTTGAGAGCGCTTTACGCGCCCGTTCTCTCTGGTGCTGGGCCTGCGAAATATCTTCCGGCGTTGCTAGGCGGATAACCGGTTTGAATGGTTCTGTATTCTCGCCCTGTGCCATTTCTTTAGCTGGCAAAACAAGCTTTCCTAATTCAATACCCCTGTTGGTTTCAACAACCACCAGATCATTCAGTTTCAAATCCAGTCCGGCTGTATCGAAAGTGTATATTTTACCAGCTTGCTGAAAACGGACACCTATTACTGTAGCCATAATTAATAACCGGGGCTGGAGGAATTCAGTACGTATTCAGCCCGTTTCTCCTTTTTTGGCATATCTAACATTAACACTTCAAGCAGCAGATGCAAATTTGCATTATAAGACAGATAGCTAAGAGACTCATTCAAACTGCTAATAAATTCTTTTATTTCAAAGATGGTAAGCATACTCGCCCAGTGTTTTAAGTCAGTTATCCGATCTAAATTGGATATCGCTCCGTCACAATTATACTTTATAAGCATGACATCACGACAGTAAGACAGCCACAGTTTGAGGATTTCTTCAATGTTGCTTCTATCGGAGGGCAACTGTTGTATATAGGATAGTCTTTCATCCCAGTTACGTGTGATTAACGAAGCGAACTCATCCAGCCGGAGTTCACGTCCTTTGAGGAAACTTTCATCTTCTGTAGCAGATAAAGCCCAACCCAGGCAGCCGCCTGAAAGCCTTGAAAGCAACTTGATTTTTTCGATGTGGATGCCCTCCTTCAGGGAAAGCCGCTCTTCAGTTTCTGTCAGGGCGACAGGTTTAAGTTCTAACCTCTGACAGCGCGATATGACTGTCGGCAATAGAGCTTTTTCTGCTGCTGTTAGTAATATGATCACAACATGTTGAGGAGGTTCTTCAAGGGTTTTTAGCAGGCAATTGGCTGCCTCTACGGACATCAGGTCAGCATCATCAATGATAAATGTTTTAAACTTACCTTCATAAGGGGGTAAACTGGAACCCTTTTGCAAGAATTCTCTAATTGTATCAATGCTGATTTCGGTCGCTTTCCGCCGGTCTTTCGAATCCTTGCCAGAATTTTTATTGATGATAATTACGTCCGGATATTTACCCTCCCCGATACGCTGACAGGTGTGGCAGGTCCCACAGGGATGATCATGGTCAGGGCAATTCAAAACTCTGGCTAGGTCGATGGCGAGTGTCATCTTACCGATATGCGCCGGACCAACGAAAAGATAGGCATGTGCTAGAGAGTTACGTTGAATTGAATCGTTTAAATAGTTTATTATCCTGTCTTGCCCTGCAGTTTGCCACATCCTAGTGTCGGACCTTTCCACAGTTTTGAAGTGGTGTTTTATTTTTGCTCAACATATATAAGCCGTTTAATTCTATAATTCGTTTCTATGGTAGCAAGTGAAATTATTTTGGATCAGTGAATTATGAACTTTCTATTTGGAATAGCTATCGAAATATTATACACTATATATGGTAGTGAGTGTTTATAGAGGAGGTAGCGGTCAGCAAATGCCTGAAACGTAAATGCTGTTTTGTGTCAATTTGACAGGGATCAGGATTACTGCTACACTACAAATTTGCTATATATGCCATTCTACCTTTTACATTTATATTATTAGATCCCGCTGAATTAATCCTAATAGGGTCATTTTGTATTTAATTTGTATTTAGATTGCCAGTCAGTTCATAACAATCCTATAAATTACATTGACAGGAGAGAAGATGTCCATTTCTACAGCTATGGAAGGTAGCAATATGCCTGTTGTCAAAAGCAAAAATTATGCGCGTCTGCCGCAGGTACTTGAAATACCCAACCTCATCCAGGTACAGCTTGATTCTTTTAAATGGTTTATGGAAGAGGGGATTAAGGAGCTTTTGCAGGAAGTATCCCCCATCAAGGATTTTACGGGATCCAAAATGGAGCTTTCGTTTACCGGATATGAGTTTCGTCCGCCGTCACATGATGTTGCACAATGCCGGCAGCGAGATATGACTTATCAATCGAATCTGTATGTCCGTGCCAGTTTGTTGATAAAAGAGACCGGTGAAATAAAGGAGCAGGAAGTTTTCCTGGGCGAAATACCGTTAATGACGGGGAATGGTACTTTTATTATCAGCGGAGCTGAGCGTGTCGTTGTTAACCAATTAATCAGGTCTCCCGGCGCTTATTTTACACTTCCTGCCGAGGAGAGTGGGCGGCGGTTATGTTATGCCAAGCTTATCCCTGAGCATGGGGCATGGCTGGAGTTTGAAACATCCAATAAGGATGTTATCTGGGCCAAGATTGATGGTAGAAGAAAGATAGCAGTCACCACGCTGCTCCGTGCTATCAGTGGGGAGGGGGAACCTGAGGATGCTCTTATTATTAATTCAGACCAGGACATAATTGATTTATTTAAAGATGATGATGATAATCCTGAGCACCAATACATAAGTTCGACAATTGATAAAGAACCTGATTCGATAAGGACTAAGAAAGAGTCGCTGATAGATATTTATAAGAAACTGCGGCCTGGCGAACCTCCCGATGGAGAGAGCGCTAAAAGCCTTATTATCAATATGTTCTTTCATCCGCGCCGGTATGATCTCGGACGCATTGGCAGGTTCAAGCTTAACAAGCGGCTTGAATATGAAGAGCGCGGTTTTCACGTTACCTCTCGTGCACTTAAACCACGGGACCTTGTAGAAATAATAAGGAAAATAATCCAGATCAACAATGAGAAGGTACAACCCGATGATATTGACCATCTGGGCAACCGCAGGGTCAGAACGACCGGTCATTTGATTCAGAACCAGTTCAGGGTTGGATTAATAAGGCTGGAACGGACTATTAAAGAAAGGATGAGTTTGCAGAGCGATGATCCCACCCCGGCTAATCTTATTAACAATCGGCCCATCATTGCCTCAATGAGGGAGTTTTTTGGCGGTTCGCAACTTTCCCAGTTTATGGACCAGACCAATCCCCTGGCAGAGCTAACGCATAAAAGAAGGCTTTCAGCTATGGGACCGGGAGGTTTATCTCGTGAGCGGGCCGGGTTTGATGTACGTGATGTGCATCATTCACATTACGGCAAGATTTGTCCTATCGAAACCCCGGAAGGCCCTAATATTGGCCTGATAGGATCACTGGCAACATATGCCCGTATTGATGGCCTGGGTTTTATTGAAACTCCTTACAGAAAGGTATATCACCAGATTGGGAATACCTCTCCCAAGCTTGTTGGCAGAACATTAAGGCAGGCTATTACTGATAGTAAAAAGAAAGTGCTTGTAGCTGAAGGTACGCTTATTGATGAGGCGCTGGCCCAGAAAATCGCGGCTATGCCAAAATCTAAATTATCGATTGTGTCTTATGTATCCAATGAAATTGAATACTTTACTGCTGACAGGGAAGAGCAGAAGTGCATAGCACAAGCCAATGCCCCGCTGAATATGCGTGATGAGTTTAAGGAAGACCGCGTTGGTGCTATACGCGGCGGCAAATATGTTACTGAACCACCTGACAAAATAGACTATATGGATGTATCTCCGAAGCAGGTTTTCAGTGTAACTACTTCTTTGATACCTTTTCTTGAGCATGACGATGCAAACCGTGCACTGATGGGTTCGAATATGCAGAGGCAGGGTGTGCCGCTGGTGAAACCGGAAGCTCCTCTAATTGGCACAGGCATGGAGGGTGAGGTTGCTAAATACAGCGGCCAGGTAGTTTATTCGGCAGAAAAAGGCGAGGTTGTATTTGTGGACAGCAAGAAAATCGTGATTAAAAGCGATGGGCGCAAAAACGAATACAATTTAACCAAGTTTTACCGGACCAACCAGGGAACCTGCATCAATCAACGGCCTATAGTAAAACGCGGCAATATGGTGGAGCAGGGGCAGGTCATAGCTGATGGGGCCGCCACTCAAAACGGAGAGCTTGCTCTTGGCCAGAATGTGCTTGGCGCATTCATGACATGGCGAGGGTATAACTATGAAGATGCTATCATCATAAGTGAGCGGCTGGTCAAACTGGATAAGTTCACTTCAATACATATTGAAAAATATGAAGTAGAAGCGCGTGAGACCAAACTGGGCAAAGAAGAAATTACCAAGGATATTCCTAATGTTGGCGAAGAAAGCCTGCGGGACCTTGATGAAAACGGTATTATCAGAATCGGTGCAGAAGTAGGACCCGGAGATATCCTTGTCGGGAAAATTACCCCCAAAGGTGAGACTGAATTAACTGCGGAAGAGAAATTATTGCGTGCCATTTTCGGCGAGAAAGCACGTGAAGTTAAAGACACTTCCTTGAGGGTCCCTCATGGCGAAGGCGGCAAGGTTATCAATGTTAAAGAATTTTCTGGTGATAATCATGCTGATCTGCCAGCCAACGTTATTAAACTGGTACGTGTGTGGATAGCGCAACGCCGCAAGATTTCTGTTGGTGACAAGATGGCGGGGCGCCATGGCAACAAGGGCGTTATTTCCATTATTCTACCTGAAGAAGATATGCCCTTTTTGCCTGATGGCAGGCCGATCGATATCGTACTTAATCCCATTGGTGTGCCTTCACGTATGAATATAGGCCAGATACTTGAAACACATCTTGGCCTAGCTGCCGATATATTTGGTGAGAAGGTTATCAATCCCATCTTTGACGGGGCTGAAAACCTAGATATAGAAGACCAGCTTGGCAAGGCATGGATAGTACAGAAATGCAAACAGGAAGGCGTCGTTAATAAAGACCGGATCGATGAAGAAAGCTTGAATAAAATCAAGGAATGGCTTAGCGGACACGTCTTAAATGCCGATAAAATATTCGATGAAAGTGGAAAAGGCCGCGGTGAAGCCAGGCGGGCAAGCCTTATACTCTGGCTTGAGAGTGAACGGGCTTCCGGTGTCAACACGCTTGATAGAAATATAAGCAACGAAGAACTCGATGAAATAGTTGAAAAAGTCTACCTCGAGAAAAAGATAGTCCCGCCAGTTTTTGGCAAGATACAATTGCGTGACGGCAGATCAGGTGAGCTTTTCGATCAGCCGATTACTGTCGGCGTTATCTATATGATGAAACTTATCCATCTGGTTGACGATAAGGTACATGCCAGGTCTACCGGCCCCTATTCATTGATCACACAGCAACCGCTTGGAGGTAAGGCCCAATTCGGCGGACAACGCTTCGGTGAAATGGAAGTATGGGCGTTGGAGGCGTACGGCGCCAGTCATACGTTGCAGGAACTGCTCACCGTCAAATCGGATGATGTACAGGGCAGGGCCAAGGCCTATGAAGCGCTGGTAAAAGGTGAAGATGTTCTTCAGCCGGGTGTACCAGAGTCATTCAAGGTGCTGTTCATGGAATTGCGTAGTCTTGGACTGGCGGTCGAGTTGCTTAATGAAGAGGACCAGAGCATTAATCTATTCGATGACAAAAAGAAGATGGGGAATATAAATATACCTAAAGCTTTAAGGTAGGAATAAAAAGTGTTTGAGATAAATGATTTTAATGCGATCCGGATTTCTCTGGCATCGCCGACGCAGATAGAAGATTGGTCATACGGAGAAGTCACTGAACCGGAGACAATAAACTACAGGACGCTCAAGCCGGAAAAGGATGGACTTTTTTGTGAAAGGATATTCGGACCTGTAAAGAATTACGAATGCTATTGCGGTAAGTATAAGAAAATCCGCTACCGCGGCGTGACGTGTGAAAGGTGCGGGGTAACCGTTGAGCATTCCAAAGTACGGCGTGAGCGTATGGGGCATATAACTTTGGCTGCCCCCGTATCACATATCTGGTTTGCCAAAGGAGTTCCCAGCAGGCTGGCGCTTCTACTTGATATTTCACCGCGTAACTTGGAGCGCGTATTATATTTTGCCCAATATGTTGTCATATCCGTTAATGCCGAAGCGTGCAAGCAGCGGTTAGAAGGATATTATACCGGCAAAAAGCAGCAAATTTTGAATTCCCTGGCAGAGCTAGAGGCAGGAGAACAGAACGGACAGGAAAGTGCAGAAAAACTGGCGGATAAAAAACGCGAACTTGATGAAAAAATCGGTGATTTAGATAGCGGGCTTAAGGTAGATAACTCAGAGATTAGCAAGCTTCACTTGCAGGTGCTCAGTGAAAATGAATATCAGCAATTCAGGGAAAAATATGGTGATGCCTTTGAGGTGGGGATGGGGGCTGAAGCAGTCCTGAATATTCTGCGGGGCATGAACCTTGAGGACCTTCGTCAGAAGCTGGTCAAGGATATTAAATCAAGCGAAGGCCAGAAACATAAGAAATTAAGCAAACGTCTGCGTATTATTGAGGCGTTCTGGAGAAGTGGAAATAAACCCGAATGGATGATATTTACGGTGCTACCCGTTTTACCTCCGGAACTGCGTCCTATTGTACAGCTGGACGGCGGGCGGTTCGCTACCAGTGATCTTAATGATCTTTACCGCAGGGTTATTAACCGCAACAACAGGTTGAAAAAGCTGATGGAGCTCGGCGCTCCTGAAATCATTGTACGTAATGAGAAAAGGATGCTTCAGGAGGCTGTTGATGCGCTTATCGATAACGGCAGAAGAGGCAGGTTGCCCAGCGCTGCCAGCACGCACAAACTCAAATCTCTCTCGGATATGCTTCGCGGTAAACAGGGCCGCTTCCGTCAGAACCTGCTTGGTAAACGTGTTGACTACAGCGGCCGCTCGGTAATCGTTGTTGGTCCTGAATTGAAACTTCATCAATGCGGGTTGCCGAAGCACATGGCCCTGGAACTTTTTAAGCCTTTTGTAATGCGAAGGCTGATTGAGCAGGGTTTTGCGCATAATATTAAAAGCGCCCGCAGGCAGGTGGAGAGGGCCAGGGCAGAAGTGTGGGATATTCTTGCCGAGGTCATTAAAGAGCGCCCTGTTATGCTTAACCGTGCACCTACACTGCACAGGCTCAGTATCCAGGCTTTTGAGCCTACGTTGATTGAAGGTAGTGCTATCCAGCTTCATCCGCTGGTCTGTTCGGCATTCAACGCTGACTTTGATGGCGACCAGATGGCTGTACATGTGCCGCTATCCCGTTCAGCTGTACGTGAGGCGCGTGAGCATATGTTGAGTGTTCACAACATGCTTTTACCCAGCTCAGGCGAGCCTGTTATGACCCCGACACTGGATATGGTACTGGGCTGCTATTACCTGACAAATATGCGACAGTCCGACGATAAACCAAAGACGTACGGCAGCCCGTCAGAGGCTATACTTGCTTATGAAATGTATAAAATAACAGGAGATGCTGTTTATCCTGCCCTGCATGAAGAGATTGCTGTAAGGGTCAAAGGCAGCCTCCCTGAAGATGTTCAAGAATCTCCTGAGGGTGAGGAAATAACTCCTGAAGCTGCTGAGATACGCATGGCTGGCCCTGACAATCAAATAATACGTACTACTGTTGGCCGTATTATATTCAATAATTTGTTGCCTGATGGATTACGTATGCATGATCCATATAAAGGTTTTTTCAACTTCGCGACAACTAAAGGTGATCTCAGACGACTAGTGTCGGAATGCTTCCGCTGGTGTGGGCGGGAAGATACCGTCGATATGCTTGACTCTATAAAAGCAATCGGTTTTGAATATACAACCAAGTCTGGTACTACTATTGCTGCCAGAGACATCGAGGTGCCGAAGATAAAACCCAAGCTTATCAGCAAGGGCGATGAAGACATAGCCATTCTACAGAACCAGTTTAATCGAGGTCTGATCACGGAAGAGGAATATGAAGGACAGGCCATCGATGTTTGGACCAAGACAACCAACTATATAGAGGATGAAATAAAAAGGTCGCTTGACAGGTATGGCGGCGTTTACATGATGGCATTCTCCGGAGCCAAGGGTAATATCTCGCAGATAAGGCAGATGGCTGGTATCCGTGGCTTAATGACTGACCCGTCCGGCCGTATTATCCCATTCCCGATTAAAGCCAGCTTCCGTGAAGGTCTATCAGTGATGGAATATTTCATGTCGACCCACGGCGCACGCAAGGGTCTTGCAGATACGGCTTTAAGGACTTCTGACGCAGGCTATCTGACCAGGCGTTTGATAGATGTCGCCCAGGACTTGATAATATTGGAAGAAGACTGTGGCTATACTGGAGACGGGCTGGAGTTTTCTTCCGCTGTCAGCGAGAAAGAAAAGAGCTTGTTGCCGTCAGTTGAGGAACGCATTAAGGGCCGCCTGGCTGCCAAAGAAGTTGTTGATCCTAATACCGGAGAAATCATCGTCGAGAAGAACGAGATGATCGACGAGGAAAAACTTAGACTGATATTGCAGGCCAAGGTCGAGAAAGTCAATGTTAGATCGCCTCTTATTTGTAACTCCAAGCGCGGTATATGCCGCTGTTGCTACGGGCGTGACCTGTCAACGACCGATCTGGTGAAAATAGGCGGGGCAGTCGGTATTATTTCTGCTCAGAGTATCGGCGAACCTGGAACTCAGCTTACGCTGCGTACCTTCCACACGGGTGGTGTTGTCGGTACTGACATTACGACTGGTCTGCCGCGTGTGGAGGAGTTGTTCGAAGCCAGGGTGCCGAAAGGCAAAGCAGTGCTGACAGAAATAGATGGTACTGTAAATATGAATGAAGCCGTTGAAGACGGCGTATTGAAACATCGCGAGATAACAATAACGCATGTTGAAGCTTATCCGGTTGAGCATGAGATCCCGGCAGGCTATACCGTTAAACTGGAGAATAATGCAGTGGTTAAGCGGGGCGACGTCCTAGCTGAACCGGGCACTGCTGTTGCCAAATCTGATGATAATGTGCCGCTAATATCGCGTGTTGATGGTATCTGCAGAGTCGAAGATGGAAAAGTAATTATAACGTATGAAGAGAAGGACGAGAGAAAGTACGAGGTACCGATAACCAGTCATGTCCTGGTGCGGCAGGGTGACTATGTGAGGGCGGGAGACAAGCTGGTAGAAGGTGTTAAAGACCCGCAGGACATCCTTCATATCAATGGACGCAATGATGTAATGCGCTACCTAATCGACGAGGTACAAAGGGTCTACCGGTCACAGGGTGTTAATATTAATGATAAGCATATTGAAACTATCGTAAGGCAGATGCTTAAGCGTGTGCGGGTTGAATTCTCAGGTGATACTGACCTGCTGGTTGGTGACCTGGTTGACAGGCTTGATTTTGAAAATATCAACGCGAAAATGGAAGCCGAAGGCGGTGACCAGGCTGTAGCAAGACCGGTGCTGCTTGGCATAACCCGGGCCTCGCTGAATACCGACAGCTGGCTGGCAGCAGCCTCGTTCCAGGAAACTACCAGAGTACTTGCTGAAGCTGCAATCTGGGGCAAGACCGACAGGCTGCATGGGTTAAAAGAGAATGTGATCATCGGTAAACTCATACCTTCTACGATCACTCTGACTCAAAAGCCGGCCCGTATGGCTAATTCACTGCTGGATGATACACCGATTGTTTATACTGATACGGTGGACAATCTGCTGGAATCCATGGAGAGCTCGGTTGCCGTTGAGGCTCCACCGGAAGAAACGCATGGTGAGCAAGAATAACTAATACTGTTTAGATTAGTCTTTATGAAAGTCCCCGTTCTAAACGGGGACTTTCTTTTTATGTGCAGGGATATACGGTTATCATTTAATGCCGTATGCTATAATGCTACTAAATTTAACTTTTCGTATCTGAAATGCAGGAAGAAACGCCCAGAGTAGTATCAGGCAAACTGGGGCCGGATGACAGTACCCTTGATGCCAACCTAAGACCTAAAAAGCTTGGTGATTTTATCGGTCAGCAAAAGGTCAAAGATAACCTTGATATAGGCATCAAAGCCGCACAGAAGCGGGGCGAAGCAATAGACCACATATTGCTTTATGGTCCTCCGGGGTTGGGAAAAACTACACTTGCATTTATCATTGCAGGTGAGATGGGTGTGAATATCAAGGTTAGCTCAGGGCCTGCTATCGAACGTCCCGGTGACCTGGCCGCCATATTGACCAACCTTCAGAAAGGGGATGTTCTCTTTATAGATGAAGTACACAGATTGAGCAGGATTGTCGAAGAGATCCTTTACCCGGCCATGGAGGATTTTGCTCTGGATATAATATTAGGGAAAGGTCCGGGGGCACGGAGTTTGCGCCTTAACCTGCCCCGGTTTACTCTCATTGGCGCGACTACCCGTTATGCTGCCATGAGCTCGCCGCTGAGGGACAGGTTCGGATCAGTACACCGGCTGGACTTCTATGATGTCCCTTCAGTAGCAGCTATCATCAAAAGGTCTGCGGGAATTCTCAAACTGGCAATTGATGATGAAAGTGTTGATTTGATTGCCTGCCGGGCCAGAGGTACTCCGCGCGTGGCCAACCGTTTGCTGAAACGAATACGTGATTATGCCCAGGTCAAGGCTAATGGAACAGTAGATAAAAAGGTGGCGCTGGAGGCGATGGGCAAACTTGAAGTCGATCAATTAGGTCTGGATGAAATCGATCGTAAGGTTATGAGGACTATCATTGAGAAGTTTGATGGTGGCCCTGTCGGGCTGGATACCATCGCAGCATCGATCAGCGAGGAGTCAGATACCATCGAAGGTGTTTACGAGCCGTTTTTACTTCAACTGGGATTTCTCGATCGTACCCCCAGAGGACGTGTGGCTACCAGGCTTGCTTATGAGCACCTGGGGATAGCTTATAAGAAAAAGACCCCGCCGCAGAGCAGCCTGTGGTAAGCTGGTATGGTATCGTAGGCCGCCAATCGTATACTCTATTTGACAAGCTATCCGTATTATTATAAACTTTATTCCATAAAGTCCTCTGGTGGTCAGAGCGAGGCGGTACCACCCGTTCCCATCCCGAACACGGAAGTGAAACGCTTCAGCGCAGACGATACTGAGGGAGGGATTCCTTGGGAAAATATGCCACTGCCAGAGGCTTTTTT
>JAFGLP010000186.1 GCA_016927965.1 Dehalococcoidia bacterium | reverse complement strand
ATGCCGTCTATGTCTCCATACCAGTCCAGGTTCCCGCTGGATATATTCCAATCCCATACTAAATCAGTAGTGCTTTGCAGTGCTTTGCGATATCTTTGTTCGCTCTCCCTCAGCGATTCTTCCGCTTTCTCTCTCTGCCTGCGTTCACGAAGGGAAGTAATCCCGTAGGCAACATCTGCTGCAAGCTGTTCAAGCAGGTTAATCTCATCTTGATCAAAGGAATTGGCGGTCGATGAATATACGGTAAGCGCGCCGATGACTTGCCAGTAAGATTTCAGCGGCAGGGCGATTATGGCGGCGTAGCCCTCCTGACTGGCCCGTTCAAGCCAGGGAGCGAAATCCGGGTCCTGAGTTATGTCCTGGACAACAACAGTGCAACCTGAACGTATGGCTTTGCCTGTGGGGTACTGCTCCACCTCTTCATCGGACCAGGTGATTTTAATAGATTCAAGATAATCGTTTATATGTCCGTAGCCGACCAGCGGCTGGACGGTTTTATCCGCGTCGTTTTCAGCAGAGCCTATCCAGGCCATGAAATATCCGCCTGTATCTACTATGACATTACAGATATTTTGCAGCAGTTGCTGTTCAGTAGCCGCCTTTACAACGGTTTCATTACATTCGTAAAGCATTCTGTACAGGCGGTTGCTTTTACGGATGGCCTCCTCAAGTTGTATATGCTCTGTAATATCCGTCTGGAAGGTCAAAGCAGCAGGTTTGCCCTGCCAAGTAATATCTGTAACATGTGCCTGGACCCATTTGATGGCGCCGGATTTATGAATAGCCCGGAAAATGTATTTTTTATGTGATGGTCTGCCGGAAGCTCTTTCGGATTCATAATCTGCGGCTGAAGCATGGTAGTCGTCGGGATGCAGCAATTCTGCTGCGCTTTTACCTAGCAGTTCTTCTCTAGTGTATCCGGTTATCGGAGAAGGTCCGCTCCTGGCAAATACAATATGGCCTTTTTGGACTACATATATTGATTCGATGGCATACTCGATCAGCGTGCGATAGTATTGCTCGCTTTCTTTCAATTGTTGTTCCGTATGTTTGCGGTCTGTGATGTCCCGGCTAAAAACAGAAAAGCCGGCTATCTCCTGTGCAGGCGAAATAATGGGGTTTATCGATATCTCCAGGTCAACCGGTCCCTGGCTGGTATCATAATGCTTTTCAAATACCTGCCGCTCTCCTCTTAATGCCCGGTTAAATACTGCTATCCAAAAATCCCTGGACTCTGATGTAGTAAAATCGATAATCTTGTCCCCGATTTCCAATGTGTGTTCAGTACTGGCGATCAACTTATAATATTTATGTGAAGCCTCGTTGGCAGCAGTCAGGCGCAGATGACTGTCAACCGAAAAGATAGCATCGTCTGTATTTTCCAGGATGGCATGCTGGCGCGCTTCATGCTCCTGCAGTGCCTTGAAAGAGAGGAACTGGTCTGTAATATCTTCGAAGATTGTATATAAGAGGTACGGTTTGTCCTCACCAGGGCGGAACTGCGGCATAGTATCAATTTTAATCCAGCGGTACATATCAACTGCTGGATTGTGAATGCCCATAACAATGTCTTTGACGGTCTGACCCGTATTTAGAGCGACTAGGGTCGGGTACTTATCACCGGGAAAATCACTCCCGTCCTCATTTATGGCCTTCCAGCGGGGATCAGCTAGATTCATGCCGATCAACTGGCTATGCGGAAGGCCGAGTATCTGCTCTGCAGCCCTGTTGGCGGATATTATATTGCCACCGTTATCCTGGTAGGTAACCCCCTGGGCCATAGAATCGAAAAGCAACCGGAATTCAGCCTCTGCCTGTTTGAGCGCACCCTCCGCTTTCTGCCGGTCCGCAATCTCCTCTTCGAGATCACGCATTCTAGCCTGAAGCTTTTCAACCAGGCTAATATTGAGCTCTTTATCTATTTCCGATCTTGCTAATCTGGTTTTGGGTGCTTTTCTGGAGGCTTTAGATCGTGTGAGGATATCATTAACAATACTAATTAATTTGTCGGATTCCACCGGCTTGCGTATGAAAGCTTTGACGCCGGTCTTTAAAGCAAGTTCTTCATCCTTTTTATCCAGAAAAGCGCCTGTGATAAAAACGAAAGGTATTTTCTTGAGCTTAGAGTGGGATTTGCATTCCTGCAGCAGCCGGAACCCATCCATAACGGGCATAAGTATATCTGACAAAATTAAATCGATGGATGTTGTGTTCAGTACAGCGAGCGCCTCTTCACCATTGAGGGCGGTCTCCACATTAAATCCCTTTCTTTCCAGAATTACTTTAAATAGCGAAAGGTTGTCATGACTATCGTCGACTATAAGGATTTTCATAAAATATCTTTGTTCGGTCTTCCCTCTTACTTGCCTCTTTAGACCCCGGTAACTGATATTGTGGCTCGAGCAGTATCATTTATATATTTATATGTATACTGCGACTATGTCAAGTATTATAGCATTAATACGTACAAGACTTTAGTACTGGTTTGAGGGAAAAACATTTACTGAAGATATGGTACTTCGTTATGCTATAATAATTTCACTCGTGTTTTCGCTATGGGAATAAGGTATATCAAGCAGCCTGATTTAGCCGACCCGGTGATGGTGGCAAGCTGGCCCGGGATAGGCAATGTAGGATTAATTGCCGTTAATGCAATGCGCAGGGATTTATGCGCCGAGCAAATGGCCTATATCGAGCCTTGGGATTATTTCTATCCCAATAAGGTTACGATACGTGAGGGGATGCTGCAGGCTCTCAGCTTTCCTGCCAGTGAGTTTTATTTTCACAGAGCTGATAAGAGGGACATCATATTTTTTACTGCCGATGAGCAACCGTCTGAGGGTGGAAAGTCCTATGCCGAGGGCAGAAAGGCTTACGAAATGGCCAATGCGGTACTGGATGTTGCTGAGAGATTTAAATGCCGAAGAATATACACATCGGGGGCTGCAGTGGCTCCCTTACACCACACTGCCAGGTCACGGGTATGGGCTGTTCCCAACAGCGAAAGCCTGCTTACGGAGATAGAGAAATATGATAATACAATACTGATGTCTGGGGTGGAGGGGAGAGAGGGGCAGGGTACGATTACTGGATTAAACGGACTTCTTATGGGGGTGGCAAAGCGTCGAGGAATTGAGGCCATATGCCTGATGGGAGAAGTGCCTGTCTACTTGCAGGGATTCCCTTTTCCTTATACCAAAGGCTCTAAATCAGTATTGGAGGTGCTGAGTTGCGTTCTTGGTGTGGAGATGAATATGGACGCTATTAACCGTTTGGCCGAGGAAAGCGAGAAGGAACTTAACGGACTTTATGAGAAACTGCCGCAGGAAGTCAAAGAGCAGCTTGACCGGTTGAAGCAGGCGACGGCGGCTGCACCGGAAAATAACCAGTCTATTACAGAGGAAGATAAGAAAAGAATACTTGATGATATAGACAGATTTTTTAAAAGGGAAGGAGGCGGCGAACAGCATTGAATTTCAGTGAGGCGGTTAAGTTTCATGAAAAGCCCGCTTTCCATAATGCGGTTTTAATTGTTGGATGGCTGGAGGATGCCAGTAGCCTGGCAAAATGGACTGCGGACTATCTAGTAACGAATTTGAAATGCGGGGAGTTGGGAGAGATCGATCCCGAGAGGTTTTTTCCCATGACCGGTGTTTCGGTGGAAAATAATGTAGCCCAGTTCCCGGAATGCAAGTTCTATGGTTGCGGTTTGAAAGATCTGGTGATTTTTCTGAGCAATATACCACGTATAGAGTGGTACAGATTTCTCAATGTGTTGCTGCAGGCAGCCAGGGAATGTGATGTGCGGGAGATTTATACGTTGGGAGCTATGATTTCCGCTTCTGCCCATACCATGCCGCGTCAGCTTATCGGCATTAGAAATACCGAGGCAAGCAAAGCAGATCTGGAACCATTTAGTGTATTGACCAGTTCAGATTATGAAACAGTGCCGGGGCAAAAACCAACGATGAGCTCTTATCTATTATGGCTGGCGCGTCAGCAGGGCATCAAAGCAGTCAACCTGTGGGTGCCAATACCGTATTACCTATTGCCCATAAATGATCCGCGTGCCTGCAAAAGATTAATATATTTTTTCAATTCGAAATTTGATCTTGGCATTGACTTCAGAGAGCTGGATGCGGAAATAGCTGAGCAGAATCGCAGAATCAGCGATTTATATGCCAAATCTCCGCATGTTGAAGAGCTGGTGCGGAAGCTTGAGGTGGGAAGGGGGCTTGACAGCGATGAAAGCGAGAAGCTGGCAAAGGAGATGCTGCAATACCTCAGGAAGTAAAGGTGAAGGTGGTACGTTACGTACGTATAGTGCGCATTTATAGTATTTGTTGGAATAGATTAGCCCTAAGTAATTGCATTATAAACATATATAAAGAACATAAACGAATATACTGAATTTTATGGGTGGGTTTGTTGAATTCTGGTATAATTTGATATTGTCCCATAAGCCGTAAAGGGGGGTTTGCTATGTCAGTTGAATACAGGAAAGAAGGAAAAACAGCGATTATTACCCTTAACCGGCCGGAGGCTCTGAATTCATTTGATCCAGATCAGATAAATGGGTTTAATAAATGCCTGCGTGACTTTGATGCTGATGAAGAGATGTGGGTGGGTATTATTACAGCAACGGGAGAGAGGGCTTTCTCTGTAGGAGCGGATATCAAAACGACATTGCCTAGGATACAGGAGAGCGTCAACCGTTTTGAGATGCCTGCACCGGCGATTTGCGAAGATATGCGGATATGGAAGCCTTTGATCGCAGCGATAAACGGCGCCTGTCTGGGGGGCGGTTTTGAGGTTGCCCTGGCCTGTGATATCAGGATAGCATCACAAAACGCCACGTTCGGCTTTCCCGAGATAAATATTGGACTAATTCCCGGATGGGGGGGAACACAAAGGCTGCCGCGGGCTATACCGCTGGCAATAGCTTCCGAGATATTGGCTTCAGGGCGTCCTATCAGTGCCGAGGAGGCCTATCGTATAGGACTGGTTAACAGGGTGGTCCCGGCTGCTGAATTGATGAATGAGGCTATGAAAATGGCTGAAGCACTGTTGAAGCCGGCACCGCTGGCTGTCAGATCGGCCAAGCAGGCTGTCATACAAGGCCTGGAGACCACTTTAACTGCCGGTCTGGAGCTGGAGTATCAACTGGAAAGATATGTGACACGTTCCGAGGATTTTAAAGAAGGACGGCAGGCTTTTATCGAGAAACGCAAGCCTAACTTCAAAGCTAAATAAAAATAGTAATAAAAATAAAAATTAAGGAGAATGACAATGGCGATCAAGAAAGTTGGAGTAGTAGGATGCGGGTTGATGGGAAGAGGCATAGCTGAAGTAAGCGCAAAATCAGGCTATGATGTGGTGGTTTCAGAGATTAATAAGGAGCTTCTGGATAAGGGTATGTCTGCTATCGGGCAATCGCTTTCGAAAGCTGTAGAGAAGGGTAAGATTAGCGATGCGGACAAAGCGGTAGCACTGGGCAAGATCAAAGGCACCATAGATATGCAAGATTTTAAAGAATGCGATCTGGTAGTTGAGGCTGCTGTAGAGAACTTGGATTTAAAAAAGAAAATATTTACTGATCTGGAAGGTATCTGCAAGCCGGATGCCATACTCAGCACCAATACATCCTGCCTGTCAGTGATGAATATAGCTGCTGTGACTAAAAGGCAGGACAAAGTCCTCGGCTGCCATTTCTTCAACCCTGTGCCAGTGATGAAATTATTGGAACTGGTTAGGACAATCACAACCAGTAAGGCAACCATTGACGCTGCTATAGAATGGGGTAAGTCGCTTGGCAAGACTGTTATCGTTGCGCCCGACCGACCTGGTTTTATAGTAAACCGCGCCTATATGCCCTACATGGTGGAGGCGATTGAGATGCTGGAAAACGGAGTTGCTACCAAAGAAGATATTGATACTGGAGTACAGCTGGGATTGAATTACCCGATGGGGCCTTTCACGCTGGCTGACCTGGCCGGTCTTGACACTATTCTCTTTGTCCTGGATGCCATGTATGCTGAAACCCGGAGTCCGAAATTTGTCGCGCCGGTATTGTTGCGTAAAATGGTGACAGCAGGGCATCTGGGCCGCAAGTCCGGCAAAGGGTTCTACGATTACAATAAATAGCAGCGGCATAAATTCAGCGATAATGCAGTGAACATCTATTAAATCGGCGGCTGCCTTCCATGAGGCAGCCGCCGATGTTATCTTGACAAATCATAATTTTCTGATATCATATATATATTCCCCTTGGGGAATATACCCCGAGATTAAATCTGTTTTACTGGTTAGTTGCGTATTAAACTGCGCCGCGGCGATGAAAATTTAGGCGCTTTCCCGTTGTGAGGCGCTTGATTTGAAAAAATAGTGGAGGGTTAAGATGTCTGATCAATCGTTAAGACCTAAAGAAGATTACCTGGAAAATTTGCGCAAGATGAGGCCCAACGTCAGGATCAATGGTGAGGTCATAGCTAGGGACCATAAGGCGTTCATGCCTGCTATCAACTGTGTGTCAACGACATTGGAACTGCCCATGGATCCGGAGCACAGGGAGATGATGACCGTGAAATCGCATCTCACCGGCAAAACAATAACGCGGTATCTTCATATCCATCAGAGCCCGCAGGACCTGATGGCCAAGCAAATGATGATTCGCACCAACTGCCGTCTGGCCGGTGGCTGCATGCAGCGCTGCATGGGTATGGATGCTTTGAACGCTATTTCGGTGTCTACCTGGGAAATGGACCAGGCGCTGGGCACCAGTTATTACCAGACGTATCTGGAGTATATGAAGGAATACCAGAAAAACCAGTGGGTCGGCAACTGTGCGCAGACCGATATCAAGGGTGATAGGAAGGCCAGGCCTCATGAGCAGCCTGACCCTGACGTATACCTGCATTGCGTTGAGAGGCGTAAGGACGGTATCGTGGTCAGAGGGTGCAAGACCCACATAGGTATAGCTCCTGTTACTGAAGAGCTTATCGTTGTTCCGACGCGTGCCCTGACCAAAGAGGAAGATGACTGGGCGGTTGCGTTCGCCATTCCAGCCGATACCAAGGGCGTGACTATCTTGGCTCGCTTCCGTCATCCGCGGGAAAGGCTGGTGGTAAAGGCCCCTATTGCAGAAACCGGCGACGTTGTCGGTATGGTACTTTTTGATGATGTTTTCGTGCCGTGGAACAGAGTATTTATGTGCGGAGCGAAAAAAGGTGAGTGGGAGTTCGGCGGACGATTGGCGCTCCTGTTTGCGCTTAATCACCGGAACAGCTATTGCGGCTGCAAGCCAGCCATGGTGGATATTATAGTTGGGGCTTCTGCACTGGCCGCCGAATACAATGGCGTAGGCAAGTCCAAACACATTGAAATGAAGCTGGCTGAGATGCTCTCAGTGGCCGAACTGACTTATGCGGCTGGCACGGCCAGCTCGGTTTTTGGCAAGGTTCAGCCATGTGGCACCTGCACTCCTAATCCGGTTTATGCTAATATCGGCAGGCGGCATGCTGGAGAAAATATCTACAGCGAAGATAAAGGCCTGGCTGAGATCTCCGGCGGCATCCCTGCTACCCTGCCGACCGAAAAAGACTTCCTTGATCCATATACCGGGCCTCTGCTGAAAAAATATATGAAGAGGGCACCCAATGTATCTGCTGAGGACCAGGAGAAGCTGTGGCGGCTGGTCGCAGATTTGACCTCCTCAGAGTACAGCGGCCTGCTTCAGTATGCGCACCTACATGGCGGCGGGTCACCTGTGATGGAAGCTATCGCTCTTTTGAAGGAATATGACCTGGAAGAGCGGAAAAATGTCGTGAGGAATCTGGCTGGCATAAAAGGCGAGCCGGTCAAACCCTGGCGCGGCGCTGAATGTAGATCGTTATAGGGAGGTTATGGGATAGCAGCGAGGAAATTTTAAGACAAGTCCTTAGAGGTTCAGTGCCCTCCTTTATAAATGCAGCTATATTTCACCTTTTTATTGCAACAATCAGGTGAAATATAGCTGTAAATAACAACAACGTTGATATATTCGATATGATGTAAGACGACTGGTAAAAATAACAAGAAATACGTATTGACAGCTTGTTTAAAAACGTTTAGTATCGTAATCGTGGCAGAGGGAGAATCTATTAACCGGCTAGAAAAGATAATCACAGAGATATATTCATGTGCGCCGGAATATGAGCTGTGGATGGTTGCCTGGGCGTTTAACCAGGCACAAACAATTTATGCCAAGGGGCATGCTAGAATGCTGGCAGACTGGCAGGTGACAACTTCGCAATGGTTGGCGATGTGGATGCTGTTTTTATCCCGAGGTCCTTTGAAGTCTCCGATATTTCCAGGGTGATGCCGATAGAAGCGCACTCAGTGGTAGCGTTATTGGACAGGCTTTCCGAGAGGGGGTTGATAAAGCGGAGGAGGTCGAAAAGCGATAGACGTACTGTCCTGGTCTATTTGACCGATCCTGGATATGAACTGTTAAAAGATGTAAGTCCTAGTATAAGCACATTTCTTAATAATTCAGTTGGCGCGTTGTCAAAATCGGAACTGGCGTCGCTTAAACGGATATCCAGGAAGTTACGCAATAATATTTTAAAAGGGATACCCCTGTCTCCAAGGCGTGCCGATGTCATCCTGGGTCAACTCACAGACGGCATTTTTGAATACCAGACTAAAAAAGGCAAATAGTCATCTTAATATATGTCCTTTGACAAAATATTTTAATTGTATTGATAAGGAGGTGATACGGTCCGACGATATATTGAACCTTGGCAGTATTATTATGGCACTAATATTTTCGATGGAGGTATAAATGATTCGGAGGTACTGGCATTTCTTAAGTATTATTGCGGTTATTACAATGGCACTTTCCGTTATCCTGGGTTGTGCGCCGCAGCAGGCGCAGCCCTCGGCGTCCACTACGCCTGGGGCTAAGACT
>JAFGLP010000185.1 GCA_016927965.1 Dehalococcoidia bacterium | reverse complement strand
TGATTACCGTGAAGCAGCTTGCCGATCAGATTGGCGTGAGCGGCATCGAAATAATCAAACAGCTTATGCGCAACGGCATCATGGCAAATATAAACCAGTCTTTGGATTACGAAGACGCCGCCAAATTGGTTGCTGATTTCGGTCTGACCGCTAAGAAATTGAACGTCTCTGCACAGGTCAAACAGACCGCTGCTGCCAGGGGCGTCAAATTACACTCCCGGCCACCGGTTATCACGATCATGGGCCATGTCGATCATGGTAAAACCAGCCTGTTGGATGCCATACGTCAGACCAACGTGGCTGCGGGCGAAGCCGGCGCCATTACACAGCATATCGGCGCTTACCAGATTGAGATGCAGGGCCGCAAAATCACATTCCTTGATACTCCTGGTCATGAGGCCTTTACAGCTATGCGGGCCAGAGGCGCACGCGCCACTGACATAGCAGTGCTGGTTGTTGCAGCGGATGATGGCGTGCAGCCTCAGACTATTGAGGCCATCGACCATGCCAAGGCTGCCGGCGTTACCATTATAGTGGCCTTAAATAAAATCGATAAAGCCGATGCCAACCCGGATAAAGTAAAGCAGCAGCTAGCAGATCAGGACCTTGTAATCGAAGAATGGGGCGGAGATATTATCTGTGTCCCGGTATCCGCCAAGAAAAAACAGGGGATCGACGATCTGCTGGAAAACCTTCTGTTGGTTGCAGATATGCTGGAGTTGAAATCTGAGTGGGATGGACAGGCAGAGGGCGTTGTCATCGAAGCAAAGCTGGATAAGACCCGCGGCCCCATAGCCACTCTTCTCGTTCAGAAGGGCGTTTTAAAAAACAGTGACCTCGTTGTCATAGGTACGGTCACCGGCAAAGTCAAGGCCATGTTTAATGATTCCGGTAAAAATATCAGAAAGGCCGAACCGGCAACACCTGTTGAGATACTCGGCATGAATGCTGTCCCCAATGCGGGAGAAGTATTTCAGTCAGTCAACGATGAAAAGGAAGCCCGTACCGTCATAGAGAAAAACCGTGAATCCGGGCTTCCCGGCTCTTCCGTCAGGAACGTCAGCCTGACTTCGGTAGCAGCCCAGGCCAGCGCTGGGGAAATAAAAGACCTCAATCTTATTCTCAAAACCGATGTACACGGCAGCATAGAACCCATTAAGGACTCTCTGGAACATCTCAGTGATGAAAAAACCAGGGTGAAAGTCATCCATACAGGCACAGGCAGTATCACCGAAAATGATGTCCTCCTGGCAATGGCCTCCAAGGCGGTTATCGTCGGCTTTAACAGCAAGCCCGAACCCGGCGCCAGCCGCCTGGCGGAACATGAAAGCATCAGCATCAGGCAATATAACGTTATTTATAAGCTCATCGAAGATGTCGAGAAAGCCCTCAAAGGCCTGCTCGAGCCGGAATATGCCGATGTTATTATCGGCCAGGCTGAGGTCAGAACCGTTTTTGAAGCAGGAAAGAAAGGACGTATTGCAGGCTCGGCCATAAAGGAGGGAAAGGCAACACGCGACTCCCAGGTAAAGATTTTCCGGGGTGGCAAAGTCGTTGCCGAGTCACGTGTTGCCGGGCTGCGCCGGTTTAAGGATGACGTAAAGGAGGTAGCCACGGGGATGGAATGTGGAATCAAACTCGATAGCTTTAACGATTTCCAGGTTGGCGATATCCTGCAGTTTATCCGCCAGGAAAGGATCGACTAACAGCCGGCGGCCTTCTGCGGTCCACACCCGATCCTAATATATTTCTTTGGAGAAAGTCATGACCAGACGTACAGAACGTCTTAATCACCTTATTCAAATTGAAATCAGCGATCTTTTACGCAAACACATCAACGATCCCCGCCTGAACGGGTTAATCAGCATTACCGAGGTCTCCATTTCCAAGGACCTGCATAATGCCAAAGTCCTCATCAGCTCACTTTGTGATGATGCTGACCGGGAAGAAATGCTGAAAGGTTTTGCCTCTGCGTCCGGGTTTCTCAGGCGTGAGCTCGCTCACCGTCTCAATATCAGGGTAACCCCCGAACTAAGCTTCGAGTTCGATGACTCAATTGAGCGCGGGGTCAACCTTGTTAATCTTATTGATAAGGTGGTAACTAAGGAAAACCCAGAAGAGTCCCATGGGCGTAAACGGAATCTTAAACGTAAATAAGCACCCCGGGTATACTTCTTTCAAAGTAGTAGCCGCCGTCCGCCGTATTACCGGTGAAAAGCGTGTCGGCCATGCCGGTACGCTCGACCCCGCCGCTTCGGGTGTACTGCCGGTCTGCCTCGGTCAGGCAACCAGGATTACCGAGTACCTGCACAACTTCAGCAAGGAATACGTTGCAGAAATAGAGCTGGGCACTACGACAGATACCTTTGACCGGGAGGGAAAAGTAACCGGGAAAAATGATACGGGGTATGTGACATACCAGATCCTGGAGAACTCCCTGATCTCTTTCCTGGGCAGCATTGACCAGGTCCCGCCTGCTTACAGCGCCGTCAAAATAAATGGCCGGAGGTCTTATGACCTGGCACGTGAATCAATACCGGTATCACATCGCCCGCGCAGGGTCACCATAGAGCGACTTGAAATCCTTGAATTCGAACGGCCTTACCTGAAGATTAAAATACTCTGCTCCAAGGGCACCTATATACGTTCGCTTGCCAGCGACCTGGGGGAGCTGCTGGGATGCGGAGCTTATTTAAAAGACCTTGTAAGGACTGCTTACGGCCCTTTTGAAGTTCGCTCTTCGATAACTATAGATGATATCCGCTCTGCGCTGGCAGACGGCAGTTTAGGCCGCCTGCTTTTCCCACTGGATTTCCCTCTGCAGCAATGGCAAAGCCGGTATGTTGCTGAAGAAACCGCTCTTGAAATATCCAGGGGACAAGACATCCCGTTGGATACTCAGGAAATCTTAACCGATCTTCCCCTTAGAGTTTACAACCCGGTCGGAAAATTCCTGGCAGTGATGGTTTTTATGCCCGAAACCAGCCTCTGGCATCCCGCAAAAGTCTTCAATCTCTAAAATCGTCAGAGATTTTCGCAAATTTGCCTGTAAAAAGCTTGACATACCTATGCCTATTAGCTATATTAGCCTTAAGGAGCTATCAATTAGGTTCAGGAGGTGTTCTATGACTCAAGCCTATTGTTTCAAGGACAGGAAGAAGATTGAAATCAAGAACCCCGTGAAAGTAACCTTGAAGAATGGAAGGCCCGCAACAAAAGGGGTTTGCCCGATATGTGGGACCAAGGTCTACAGGATCGGCAAAAACTAAAAAGCTCTTCTATGCTGAGAATCAGGAAGGCCGAGCGATCTTCTGAAGCAATTTCAGGGGATTAGATTCCAGTATCTGTTTGAATTCGCGGCTATTTATTCCTGCCTGTCGCAGGACTTTATTAATTACGCTGTCGCTGAGGAGATCATCCTCATCATGGGTATCCGAATTAAGCAGCATTAAAGCCCCGGCTCCAGTGGCCATCATGGCCACATGAGCATTGGTTATACAGTGCCCCCTTCTCGTCGTAATCTCAATAAAGACACCGTTTTTTGCCGCTATCTCAGCCACTTCCACTGTCATGTGCCCGGGGTGCGCCAGGATATCAACATGGCAGGATTTGACCGCAGCCAGGTTTGTGCCTTCTTCAACCGGTTCCACCGGGGATTCGCCATGTACGACCACCAGCCATGCGCCCAGCTCTTTGGCCTTGCATGCCACATCATCGATAGAGGATGCAGGCAGGTGAGTCAGCTCGACGCCTGGTATGGCCTGGATTCCCCACTTAGCCCTGGCCAGTTCACAATCTTCGCTCACTTCTTTAATGATCCTGGACATAGAGCCCGGCCCGGTATGATCCGTGACACCTATGGCAGCGTATTGCTTGACCGCCGCACGCCTGATCAGCTCAAGCGGGGATAGCTCTCCGTCGCTAAGAAACGTATGCGAGTGAAAATCATATATCACGTAATAAAATTAGCATAAAAAACCGAAGATTTACAAGAACACTATCATTATCTGTTATAATAGTGCGGATTTTCAGTCGACATGTTTAAGAAAATACTTGTCCCGCTCGACGGGTCCGTCGAAGCGGAAACAGTTCTGCCATATGTAAGGGATATTGCCACCCGTTTCGGCTCGGAAGTTAATATTTTGAGCGTTGGGATGGGCAGCAGACGTCGTCGCGTCAACCAGCTCCTGGATGATTACATTCAACATGCTGTTGAGCACCTGCAGGGGCATAGCATAATCTGCAGGGCGGTTGTCCTCTATAATGACGCCGCAGAGAACGAGTCCGGCTATGCCGAAATCACTGCCAGGACGAAGCAGATCAAAGCTAAGGGAAATCTGCTTTACGGCGGGCCTGCAGATAAAATACTGGAATATACACGCAAACACCGTATTAATCTGGTCGTCATGGCCACGCACGGCCTCAGCGGATTAAGGCGCTGGTGGCTGGGCAGCGTTTTTGAGAAAGTAATCTCACAGTCAACCGTACCGGTGCTGGGTATCCACAGCAAACACGCCAAAGAGATCGATAAGGATAGCGTAGTTACTTTTAAGCGCATTCTCGTTCCTCTGGACGGCTCAGATACCGGGGAGGCGGCCCTGCACGATGCCGAATCAATTGCATTAAAAACGGGGGCCTCTATGGTCCTTTTGCATGTTATACCCGAGCCTCATATGATTGAGGTGCGCATGCTGGGATCGGAGTTCTCTGACATCGTTAAGGCTATGCACGATGCCGGCGAAAAATACCTTGCCAAGGTCAATAAAAGGCTGAACGAAAAAGGCATAGATGTTACGGCTAAAATACTGTCCGGAGACCCTGCCGCCCGCATTGTCGACCAGGCCAGGCACGAAAAAGCCGACCTGTTAGCGATATCTACTCACGGAAGAAGCGGCATTGCCCGCTGGGTACTGGGCAGTGTAGCAGATAAAATCTTACATGAATCTAAAATTCCAATGTGGATGGTCCGGCCAAGGAAAATAATCCACGAAATGGCTGGTACCAGCAATCATAAAGTAAATTAGGTTTGTATATCTAAAAGGAGTTGACCAAAATGGGTAAAATCAATGTGGCAATCATAGGCGTAGGCAATTGTGCATCGTCTTTCGTGCAGGGAGTAACGTACTATAAAAAAGCCAAGGACGATGAGTTCGTGCCGGGTTTGATGCACGTCAACCTGGGCGGATATCATATACGTGATATCAACTTTGTTGCAGCCATCGACATTGATAAGAACAAGGTAGGCAAGGACCTCTCCGAAGCCATTTTCACCAAGCCCAACAACACTTATAAATTCTGCGACGTTCCCACCACGGGGGTTAAAGTTGTCAGGGGCATGACCCATGACGGCCTAGGCAAATACCTCGGCAAAATTATCGACAAGGCACCCGGTCCCACTGCCAATATCGTGAATATCCTTAAAGAAGTCAAGGCAGACGTTGCTATAAATTACCTGCCCGTCGGCAGTGAAGAAGCAACCAAGTGGTACATAGAGCAGCTGCTCAATGCCGGTGTTGGGCTGGTCAACTGCATTCCCGTCTTTATCGGCAGGGAACCTTACTGGCACAACCGTTTCCAGGAAGCCGGGTTGCCCGTGATCGGCGATGATATCAAATCGCAGGTCGGCGCCACTATAGTGCACAGGGTGCTCACCCGTTTGTTCCGTGACCGCGGCGTAAAGCTGGAGCGGACTTACCAGCTGAATTTCGGTGGTAACACCGATTTCTATAACATGCTGGAGCGCGAAAGGCTTGAATCCAAAAAGATCTCCAAGACTAACGCGGTTACATCACAGCTTGACTATGAAATGAACCCCGATAATATACATGTCGGGCCGAGTGATTATGTACCCTGGCTGCTTGACCGTAAGTTCTGCCATATCAGGATGGAAGGACGCACTTTCGGCGATGTTCCCCTTAATGTTGAATGCAAGCTGGAAGTGTGGGACAGCCCCAACTCGGCCGGCGTGGTCATAGACGCGGTGCGCTGCTTCAAGATCGCCAAAGACCGCGGGTTGGCTGGCGCAGTGGTTGCGCCCAGTTCATATTTTATGAAATCGCCGCCCATTCAATATTCGGACGATGAAGCACGCCGGCGTGTCGAACAATTTATCAGCGGACAGGAGCAGCAGCACCCCATCAGCCTGCCTGAAACGGCCTGATCGGAATAAATGATATAAGAGGAACTATGACAGGCCTATGAAAATTGGGCTCGTTTCGCCGTATGATTATTCCCATCCAGGAGGCGTGAACAACCACGTTTCATATCTTGCTCATTATCTGCACTCCCTGGGGAATGAAGTAAAGATCATCGCCCCCGTGAACAGAAAGAGCCCCAGGTATTTTAGCGAGGAGATCACCGCTGTCGGACGTCCTGTCCCCATTCCCTATGGGGGCACAACAGCACGCATAGCGATCTCCCCTTGGCTCCCCTACCAGGTCAGAGGCATCTTGGATGATGAAAAATTCGATATTATCCATATGCATGAACCTTTCATTCCCATGCTGTGCATCAGTACGCTCACGGAATCGCAGTCCATTAATGTGGGTACTTTTCATGCCTGCCATGAACAGTCAATGATCTACTGGATGGGACAGCCCATTATGCGGAACCTGGGGAAAAAGCTGCACGGCAAAATCGCCGTATCGAAGCCTGCCATGAACTACATATCCAAATACCTCCCGGACGATTACCGGATCATACCCAACGGTGTCGATATCCATCATTACCATGTCGACGGTCCCCTGCGTGATGAATATAGAGACGGCAAGCTGAACATCCTGTTTGTTGGAAGACTGGAAGAGCGCAAGGGGGTCGGAGACCTTATCCGTGCATGCGGACTCGTAAAAAAGAGTTTCCCTAATTTCCGCCTTATCATCGCCGGGCCGGGCATCAGGCTCCGCTATTATTATGAAATGCTGGCCCGCAGCCTTTTAAACGACCTGGCAGTATTCACCAGGTTCGTACCATATGATGAGCTGCCTCAATACTACCGGACGGCAGATATTTTCTGTGCCCCGGCGAACAGCGGAGAGAGCTTCGGCATCGTCCTGCTGGAGGCCATGGCCAGCGGTACGCCTGTGGTAGCAACCAATATACCCGGCTATGCCAGTGTCCTGACCCATGGGCAGGAAGGGCTGCTGGCAGAACCCAGCAACCACCGATCTCTGGCTAAAGCGTTATTGACCATGCTGGAAGACGGTCAAATGCGAGCGGATATGGCAAAGCGGGGGCTGGTAACTGCTGAAAAATACAGTTGGGAAAACGTCAGCCGCCAGGTGATGGACTATTATGTGACCCTGGGCGGCAAGGCTGAAAGGAAAACATAGTGTCGAAATTCCAGGATTTGCGTAAGAAGGCGCAGTACGTTATCACGGAGCCTCTTGTTCCCCTGATAAGCAGGCTCAGGCTGACCCCCGATATTATGACCCTGAGCGGGGTGGCATTAAACTTGGCTGCGGCCGTAATCATTGGCTTCGGGCATCTGCTGATAGGAGGCATCGTATTCCTGGTGGCCGGCCTTTTTGATATGCTGGATGGCGCCCTGGCGCGTTATATGCAAAAAACCTCCAAATTCGGGGCAGCCCTCGACTCGGTATCCGACAGGATAACCGAGGGGGCACTCTTCTTCAGCTTTATTTTCATTACCAGCGTGGCAGTCTGGCCGTTCAGCATTATCTGGGAACTGGTGCTCATTTTCCTGGCCATGATAGGGTCTTTTTTAACCAGCTACATACGGGCCAGGGCCGAGGCCTTAGGCATCGATTGTACGGTAGGCTTGTTTACACGTCCTGAGAGGGTTATAATAATAGCGCTCGGACTGCTCTTGAGCCAGGTTTTTATCGCCTTGGCCATAGTGGTAGTCCTTTCTTTTGTGACAGTTGCTCAGCGTTTTGTATTTGTTTGGCAGCAATCAAAAAAATAAAAAATAGCTGAAGGAGTTTGAGGTAATGAGTGATAGGTCGTTTGAGGTTAGTTTGGTTGTATTAACGGCAGCGGTGCTGGTATGGATTGTGGCAGGGATTGTCATGGGGATCCTGGGTTATTACTGGGCTGATATGGGTCTGGGACTTCTCATCTTCCTCACCATATTAATAGGGCTGGTGGTCCTTATAATAGGCGGCGGGATGCTCCTGCATTTCTGGGGCAAAAACTATATGTCCCGTGGATAATTGAAAGCTTTTCAAGCGTCCCGGGGCCTAAATACAATAAAAAATATTGGCATTGCCAATTCAGGATTTACGAATGTCAGTTGTAGCTGTTATTGGTGCCCAATGGGGCGATGAAGGCAAAGGCAAAATTGTAGACCTTCTCTCAGAGAAGGCGGATGCTGTTATCCGTTTTTCCGGCGGAGACAACGCCGGTCATACGGTGATAAATCCGAAAGGCGAATTCAAGCTACATATCGTGCCTTCGGGGATTTGCTACCCGCGCACGTGCTGCGTTATCGGCAATGGTGTTGTGATCAACCCCCGCGTTCTCCTGGAAGAGCTCGACGCCCTTAAAGCAAGGCAGGTGGATATCAGCAACCTGCATATCAGCGATCGCGCTCATGTGATAATGCCCTGGCATATCCTGCTCGATGGGATGGAAGAAGAAAAACGCGGCGACGGCGCCATCGGCACTACTAAAAAAGGAATCGGTCCGGCATTCGCCGACAAGACCGCGCGCCGCGGTATACGCATGTGCGATATGACCGATCTCTCCACTTTTAAGGCGCGGCTGGCCAGCGTGCTGGCATCCAAGAACGATCTGCTGACCAAGGTATATAACGCTCCTCCCCTTGACGCAGAAAGCATTTTTACCGAATACTCAGGCTATGCCAGTCGGCTGGCCCCCCATATAAAGGACACCACATCTCTCATCAATGACCTTGTAAGCAAGGGCAGCAACATTGTGCTGGAAGGCGCACAGGGGACCATGCTGGACCCCGATTTCGGCTCCTATCCCTTTGTTACATCCTCCTCACCGCTTGCTGCGGGTGCTTGCATAGGGTCAGGCATCAATCCCCGTAAAATCGACCGCGTGGTGGGCATTTTTAAGGCCTATACCACCAGGGTCGGAGGCGGGCCGATGCCTACCGAGTTGAAAGACGAGGTGGGCGAATATATCAGGCAACACGCCCACGAATACGGTGCCACCACTGGCAGGGCCAGGCGCTGCGGATGGTTCGATGCTGTAGTAGGCCGTTACTCCACGGAGCTCAACGGATTCACCAGCGGCATACTGACGCGGCTGGACGTTCTGGACGAGATGGACGCTGTCAAAATATGCGTGGCCTACAAAATGGGGGATAAGTTGGTGGACCGTTTCCCGGCAGATGCAGAGGCACTGGAGAACTGCACGCCGGTTTACGAGGAACACCCCGGTTGGAAAGCTCCCACCAGCCATATCCGTGACGCCAAAAAGCTTCCGCCCAATGCCCGCAAATACATCAAAAGAATAGAGGACCTCATCCGGTGCCCCTTCCATATAATCTCCATCGGCCCGCGCCGCGAGCAGAGCATTGTAGTAAAAAACATTATCTGAAAATCGATGGATGATGCTAGCAGGTTAACGGCTTACTGCGGCCTCTACTGCAAGGACTGCATCCCCTCAAAAGAAGAGCTGTATTCAACCGCAGCCCGGCTGCAAACGATACTCGAGCAGCTGCACTTCGACCGGTATGCGCAGCTAAAAGCAGGGCAGACTTACTGGTCGGCCTCCAATGAAACCTATAAGCATTATCCCGAATTTGCCGCAGTACTGCAGGCCATTTGCAGACTGGAATGCAAATCGCTCTGCCGGGACGGCGGAGGCTGGAAGGGCGACCGCTGCCAGGTACGAAACTGCGCTATTGAGAAAAAAATGACCGGCTGCTGGGAATGCGCCGAATATAAGACCTGTGAAAAGCTCGCACCCCTGCTGAAATTCCACCCCAATCTGGCATACCATCTTGGACTCATCAAGAGCGAAGGCATCAACAACTGGAGATCCAAGAGAAAAGGGCATTATCCCTGGTCCTGAGTAACTGCGGACCGGTATTTTTATTTGACTGGCAGGTCTATCTTATAGCTCTTCAGCGTCTGCTCGATTGCCGCTTTAACTTTCTCATCCGGTTCAATTAAAGGCAGCCGCGGCTTGCCGACCCTGAAACCCAGGTAATTGAGGGCATACTTGATCGGCATAGGGCTGCCTATCATGAACATGGTATTCACAAGCGGTATAAAATGACGGTGCAGTTTGGCCGCTTCAGCTATCTTGCCAGCCCAGAAATTATCCATCATCTTCTTATATTGCTTGCCCACCAGGTGCGTTATCACCCCGATGACACCATAACCACCCATACCCAGGATGGGGAAAGTATCGGCGTCGTTGCCGCTGTAAACCATAAAATTCTTATCCACGCCGTCGATAATGCGGGCAATCTGCGGAAAGTCGGCGCTGGCTTCTTTGACGCCGACGATATTATCGATTTTGCTCAATTTGATAGTGGTATCGGCAGCCATGTTGGTCGCCGTGCGGCCTGGCACGTTATAAACTATGCAGGGCAGACCGGTCGATCTGGCAATAGCCCTGAAATGCTCATACAGGCCCTGTTGATTGGGCTTGTTATAGTACGGCACGGTCAGCAGGCAGCCGTCCACGCCTGTCTTCTCCGCTTCTCTGGTAAGCTCAATGCTCTCACGGGTATTATAATTGCCGGTCCCCGCTATGATCGTCGTTTTGGCCGGGACAGCCGCCCTGATCTCTTCAAACAGGCGCAGCTTCTCGGCGGCGGTCAGGGTGGGGCTTTCACCCGTTGTTCCCGACACCACCAGGCCATCGCTGCCGGAGGCCAGCAGCGCTTTGGCCAGTTTTTTAGCCTGCGCATAATCCACCCTGCCCTTCGCATCGAAGGGCGTAACCATGGCTGTCAGTAAACGTCCGAATTTCTTCATCAGTTCTTCCCTCCTCTACTTACCGGCCTGCTTGACCCAGTCACGCCTGACCGCTTCCTCGGCAATCTGGACGGCATTCAGAGCAGCGCCTTTGCGGATGTTATCGGAAACAACCCACATTACCAGCCCGTTAAGCAATGAAGCATCGGACCTGATCCTGCCAACATAAACCTCATCGGTGCCGGATGCCAGCCACGGCTGGGGGTACAGGCTCACGTTAGGATCATCCAGGACTTTCACGCCAGGGGACTTGCTCAAAATGGATCGGGCTTCTTCCGGCGACATATATTCGGTAAACTCAGCATGTATGGCCTCGCTATGGCTAACGAAAACGGGTACCCTCACACAGGTTGCCGAGATCGCCATGCTCTCAGCATGCATGATCTTGCGGGTCTCCTCCACCATCTTCAATTCTTCCTTGGTATAGCCGCTCTCCAGGAAGACATCTATCTCGGGCAGCAGGTTAAAAGCTATCTGGTGAGCGTAAACATGGGGAACCACGTTGCCGCCGTCCAGCACGGTCTTGGACTGCTTGGTCAGCTCCTCGACAGCAGCTATGCCCGTGCCGGAAACCGCCTGGTAGGTGGCGACGGTCACACGTTTGATCGCGTTTACCTTATGCAGCGGGTTCAAGGCCACCACCATCTGTATGGTGGAACAGTTGGGATTGGCTATGATACCCTTATGCTTCTTGATATCCTCGGGGTTAATCTCCGGGACAACCAGCGGTACGCGCGGGTCCATCCTCCAGGCCGCGCTGTTATCGATAACCAGCGCCCCGGCCTTGGCAGCGATGGGAGCAAAGTGCTTGCTTATCTCAGCCCCTGCTGAAAACAGGGCAATATCAACATTATCGAAAGAATCGCTGGCCGTCTCTTTTACCACCATCTCCTGGTGGCCTACGAACACCTTGCGGCCAGCCGACCTGTCAGATGCACAGAGCTGTATGGACGCCATGGGGAAGCCCCTCTGTATGAGCACCTTTATAAACTCCTGTCCCACCATCCCGGTTGCGCCCACTATTGCCACATGGTAACCGTTATTCATAATCATTCCCCCAAATTCAGAAGTACACCTAAACCGTTAATGAGGCCAGTGCGCTTGACGACCTCTTTAACTGCCAGGATCACACCCGGCATAAAGCTTTCTCTGTTTATAGTATCGTGCCGCAGGCTCAAAGTCTGGCCCGGCGCGCCGAATATCACTTCCTGGCTGGCCACATAGCCGGGCAGCCTGATGCTATGGATGGCCAATCCGTTATTCTGACCGCCGCGGGTCCCTTTCATGGTCTCCTTCTCAGTTTTCGGATAGATAAACGGCTTGCCGCGTACTTCGTTCATCAGTTTCGCCGTCGCCAGCGCAGTGCCGGAGGGAGCATCCACCTTCTTATCATGGTGCATCTCGATGATCTCAGCGTTATCAAAATATTTCGATGCTATTTTAGCCAGGTGCATGAGAACAACAGCGCCGATAGCAAAATTGGCAGCCACCACTGCTCCCCTTTTATATTCCAGCGCCAGCGTATGTATCTCCTTAAGGTCTTTATCGCTCATCCCCGTAGTCCCCATCACGATATTTGCCCGGTTCTTCAGGGCCAGCCGGACCGACTTCATAGCTGCATCAGGAGTGGTAAAATCCACCACGACATCCGGGTGGTACATTTCGATCATGGAAAACAGAGTGTTATAGAGGGGGATCTGTGCGGTCAGCCCGGGCGCGCTCAGATAATCCCGGTCCGCCTTGATATCGGCGCCGCCCGCTAGTTGAAGGTCGGGATCGGCAAATACGGCGCTTACCACCTGCTGTCCCATCCTTCCCATTGCTCCATTGACTATGACTTTAATCTGCGTCATGTTCATAGCCTCGCCGGGCCGTATGCGGCCCGCTACCGTTTACTCAGGTTTATAAGGCTGCCGTCTTGGTTCATCCCTGTGTCCATGCGGGGCGCCGGGTCTGGATGGATAGCCGCCTGGACGCCTGGGAGGAAATGTGTGAGGTTTCTCACCTTCAGCCGGGGTCTCAGCAGAAGATCTGGATTGGTCTAAGAACACCGCCTTGCGGGAGAGGTTGATACGGTTCAGCCTGTCTATTTCGGTGACCTTCACCATGATCTCGTCGCCTATTTTCACCACGTCTTCTACTTTGCCTACGTGATGATCGGCCAGCTCGCTGATGTGTACCAGTCCCTCCTTGCCAGGCAGGACTTCAACAAATGCGCCGAAATTCTGGATGCGGGTCACTTTTCCTGTATAGACAGCGCCCACTTCCACTTCCTGTGTAAGCCCCTCAACGCGGCGAATTGCGGCCTGGGCCCCCTCCTCGCTGGGGGAGCCTATAACCACGGTGCCGTCGTTTGAGACCTCAATCGTGGTCTTGGTCTCTTCAATTATCGCCTTGATATTCTTTCCGCCCGGGCCTATCAATGCGCCGATCTTGGACGGATCTATCGTCATCTTATACATCCTGGGAGCATATTTGCTCAACTGCGGCCTGACTTCGGGGATGGCATTCTTAAGCACATCCATCAGTACCTTGTGGGCTTCCCTGGCCTGCATGGTCGCCTTGCTCAATATCTCCTGGCTTACGCCGCGCAATTTAATATCGAGCTGTATGGCAGTTATGCCGTTAACAGTGCCGGCTACCTTATAATCCATATCGCCGTAGAAATCTTCAATCCCTTCGATATCGGTCAAAACTACATACCTGCCCGGGTCCTCTTTGTCCGTAATCAGACCCATGGCAATGCCCACCACCGGCGCCTTTATAGGCACGCCGGCGTCCATCAGGGACAGCGTCGATGCGCATACACTTCCCATCGATGTGCTGCCGTTGGAGCTCAGCACTTCGGAAACCAGCCTGATGGTATAAGCAAAGTCCTGCTCTCCAGGGATGACCGGTACCAGGGCCTTATGCGCCAGCGCCCCATGCCCGATCTCTCGCCTGCCGGTAGTGCCCATTCTCTTGACTTCGCCCGTCGAAAACGGCGGGAAATTATAATGATGCATAAAGCGCCTGGTCTCTTCCAGGCCCAAGTCATCCACAGTCTGGCCCTGTTGCAGGGAGCCCAGTGTGGTTATTGAAAGCACCTGTGTCTGCCCGCGCGAGAACAGACCAGTGCCATGCGTGCGCGGCAACAGCCCTACCTCTGCGCTCAAAGGCCTGATCTGCGTGATATCGCGGCCGTCGACATGCTTGTTCGTCTCCAGTATCTGGTTGCGGCAGGTCTTCTTGGATATCTCCTCGATAGCATTACCTACCTCGAATTCAGGATACGTTTCCTTGAACTTTTCCTTGGCCTCCACTTTCACCTGATCAAGGATGGTCTGGCGCGCCGGCCTGTTGCCACAGCCCATGGCCTCCTTGATCTTGCCGCCGTATTCGGAGGCGGCAGCGGCCAGCAACTCCGCATTAGTGGCGGCGGCGTTGATTTCCCTTTTAGGCTTGCCGACTGCCTGTCTCATCTCTTCCTGAAGCTGTATGATCTTCTGGTTTTCCTCGTGCACAATTTTCATCGCTTCGAGGTAGGTCTCCGCTGAAATCTCCTTGCAGCCTGCCTCAACCATAACGATATTATCGCAGCTGCTCGAGACCACCAGGTCCAGGGCGCTGTCATTCATATGAGGCAGCAGCGGGTTAAGCACCATCTTGCCATCAATATAACCCATACGGGTTGCCCCGATGGGGCCGTAGAAAGGTATGGAGGAGATGGTCAGTACGGCTGAAGCGCCTATCACACCCAGAATATCCGGGTCATTCTCCTGGTCCGTTGAAAGAACGGTAATGACTACCTGGATATCATTGGGCAGGCTCTTTAAAAAGAGCGGCCTGATGGAACGGTCGCACAGGCGTGCTGCAAGTGTAGCCTGCTCGCCGGGGCGGCCTTCGCGCCGCATAAAGCTGCCGGGGATTTTCCCCACGGCATAATGGCGTTCTTCGTAATCAACGGTAAGGCGTACGAAATCGGTATTTTCCTTCGCCTCGTCACTGATGCATGCGGTGACCAGGACCACGGTATCACCATACCTGACGGTAACCGAGCTGTCAGCCTGTTGGGCTAACACGCCGGTTTCGATGATAAGGTCCCTGCCCCCGATATTACATTTAAAGCTTTGGGACATTTACAAAAACCCTCTTGTTTGAATTATTTACGTAACCCAAGCCTGCCGATGAGGGTCCTGTAGCGGTTGACATCTTCCC
>JAFGLP010000184.1 GCA_016927965.1 Dehalococcoidia bacterium | reverse complement strand
CATTCCCTGACCGGCTATGCCACGCCCAAAATGGGCTCGGCCAGCCCGGTCTATGCGCCGTACCAGTGCTTTCAATCCGCTGACAGGTACGTTTTCATCGGCGTCACCAACGATAAATTCTGGCAGGCTTTCTGCCGGGCGCTGGGGCTGGATGCACTGGCCGCCGACCCGCTCTACGCCAGCAGGGAAAAACGGCTGCTTAACCGTGACCTGCTTACAGAAAAGCTGGCGGATATTTTGAGCAAAATCCCCGGCGATGAGATATTGAGCAAGCTGGATGCCGCCGGCGTCCCCTGCGCCCCGGTCTCCGAAATACCCGAACTTCTGGAACACCCCCAGGTACAGGCGCGGCAGATATTTTTTAACATGGAACACCCCGATACCGGCGCAGTCAAGCTGGCGAACCTGCCGGGCAGGGGCTCGGAAATCGGCCCCGTAAAACACTTCAGGGCGCCCCATCTCGGCGAGCATACACGGGAGATTTTGCTGGAAGCGGGCTATACTGAAACTGATATTGACTCACTTGCGGGTAAGGGCGTAATCTTAAGGGGCTGAATCATGGAAATTATACCTGCTATCGACCTGAAAAACGGCAAGTGCGTACGCCTCTACCAGGGAGACTTCAGCAAAGAGACAGTCTTCTCTGAAGACCCTGTATCCACAGCCCTCAAATGGCAGGAGAAAGGGGCCTGCTGGCTGCACCTGGTGGACCTGGACGGCGCCGCCGCCGGAGAGGTGCGCAACAACGAAGCTATAAGCAATATCGTAAAGAATACGCAATTGAATGTGGAACTGGGCGGTGGCATCCGCAGGGAAGAGGTGGTCGAGCATATCATCAAGCTGGGCGTTAAAAGGGTCATACTCGGCACCGTGGCAGTGGAGCAGGCCGAATTGACCAGGCGCATTATTAAGAAATACGGTGAGACCATCGTAGTCGGCATAGACGCCCGCGATTCTTACGTCACCACCCACGGATGGCTGAAGATATCCACCATGACGGCACTCGAGCTGAGCCGGATTATGGAAGGCATCGGTGCCAGACGCATCATCTACACGGATGTCAGGAGGGACGGCACGCTGACCGAGCCGAACTACGAAGCCACCGCAGAGATGGTGAAACAACTCAAAATACCGGTTGTGGCTTCGGGCGGTATCTCCTCAATAAACCATCTCAGGAAGCTGGCCACACTGGGCGTTGAAGGGGCAATCATAGGCAGGGCCCTTTATACCGGCGACCTGGACCTGGCAGAGGCCCTGGCCTTATCCTGAATACAGTCCAATTACATCCCGTTTATATTCAAAAAGGAGCTGACCATGCTGAAATTCGATGATAAAGGCCTTATCCCCGTCATAGTGCAGGACGTTAAAGACGGCGCCGTGCTGATGCTGGGATACGCCAACAAAGAGTCTTTGAAGCTGACCCTGAAAAGGGGCGAGATGGTGTTCTACAGCCGCAGCCGGAAGGAGCTATGGCACAAAGGTGAAACATCCGGCAACGTGCTTAAAATAAAATCGATCGCCAAGGACTGCGACAGCGACGCGCTGCTGGTGCAGGCCGAACCGGCCGGCCCAACCTGCCACACAGGCAACCGGAGCTGCTTCTTCACCGGCTTCAGCAAAGAGGACCTGGCGTGATTACAGGATGAGGCTGTTAAGCGTCTGCGGCTCGCCGCGCAAGGGCAATACCGAATGGATGCTGACCGAGCTCAACCGGCTGGCGGAGGCTGAGGGCATCAAGTCGAAAATCGTCCTGCTCCGCTTGCTTGATGTAAGGCCCTGCACCGGCTGCCTGACCTGCGAAAAGGGCGGGGCTGACAGGAAAGGCGTCTGCATGATCAAGGACAGTATGACCGGCCTGTATGCAAAGATGCTGGAAGCCGATGTACTGGTCTTCGGCACGCCCGTTTTCTTCGAGATGCTGTCAGGCCAGCTTAAAACATTCATGGACCGCACCTGCCCAATCTGGCCAAAGCTGAAGGGCAAAGGCTGCGCCGGAATAGCGGTGGCCGAGGGAGGTATCGGGCAGGCCATAGAGAACATCAGGACCTATGCCTCACCTTGCGGGATGAAATGGCTGGGTAGCGTAACCACGCTGGCCAAAACACCGCATCAGGCTGCGGGCAACCCGTACCTATCAGGAGACCTGGCTACACTGGTTAAAAAGATCAAAGATAAAAAATAACGGTGTGCATGCCGCTTTAAGCCGCCCGCTCGGCGGCCTTCTTGGACCTGAACCTCTCGTTCTGCGTGAGCAGTTTCTTCCTCAACCTTATATTCCTGGGCGTGACCTCCACCAGTTCGTCGCTGCTGATGAAGTCCATCGATTCTTCCAGGCTGAATTTCAGGGCCGGGGTCAGGCGTACCGCGATGTCTGACGTTGATGAGCGGATGTTGGTCTGTTTCTTTTCTTTACATACATTGACCGCCAGATCAGTCGGGCGGGAGTTGATGCCCACTATCATCCCCTCGTAAACCGGCGTCCCCGGCTCTATGAAGGTAACTCCCCTCTCCTGGGAATTATTAAGGCCGTAGGTCACAGCTACCCCTTCTTCGGCAGCCACCAGTGCGCCGCTGCGGGTTGAAGCAATTTCACCTGCATAAGGTTCGAAACCCATGAAGATGGTGTTGATGACACCTTCGCCGCGGGTGGCGGTCAGGAATGCGCTACGGAACCCGATCAGGCCGCGGGTGGGAATCTTGTATTCCATGCGTAAATTACCCTTCCCGTCATTGTGCATGTCGGTCATCTTACCCAGGCGTTTGGCCAGCATCTCCGTGATCACGCCGATATATTCTTCACGCGTGTCAAGTATTAGCTGCTCGACCGGTTCCATGGTCTTCCCGTTTTCCTCATGGGTGATGGCTTCCGGGCGGGAAATCTCAAATTCATAGTCCTGCCTGCGCATGGTCTCAACCAGAATGGCGAGGTGCAGCTCGCCCCTGCCAGATACCAGGAAAAGATCCGGGCTGTCGGTATCCTGCACGTGCAGGCTGATATTGACCTCAAGCTCACGGTAAAGACGTTCGCGCAGTTGCCGTGAAGTGCAGTATTTGCCCTCCCTTCCTGCAAATGGTGAGCCATTGACACCAAAAGTCATTTTGACCGTAGGTTCGCCGATCTCGATGCGGGGAAGGGCTTCCGGGTGCTCGGGATCAACCACGGTATCGCCTATGCTGACCGCCTCCAGGCCTGTTATGGATACGATCTCGCCCGCTGAGGCCTCTTCCACCGACAACCTTGTCAGACCCATGAAGGTAAATACATCGGTCACCTCGTACCTGCGCGGGCTGCCGTCCGCCCCGATCACTGCAACAGTGTCTTTGGGCTTTACGCTTCCCCGGCGCAACCGTCCGATGGCGAACCTGCCTTTATAACTGTCGTAGTCCAGGTTGGACACCAGCATCTGGAAGGGACCCTCGTCAATGGCAGGCGGAGGGACATTTTTCAGTATGGCTTCAAAGAGAGGAACCATGTCGGTCCCTTCTGTGGCAGGGTCAGCCGTGCAGGTGCCGTTGCGTGCGCTGGCATACAGCACGGGGAAATCGAGCTGGTCATCAATGGTGGCAAGCTCCAGGAACAGGTCCTGCGTCAGGCTGACCACCTCGGCTATACGCGCCTGCTCACGGTCGATCTTGTTGATCACCACGATCGGTTTCAGCCCACGGCCGAAAGCCTGCCTCAATACAAAGCGGGTCTGCGGCATGGGCCCTTCCACCGAGTCCACCAGCAGCAGGCAGCCGTCGGCCATGTTGATGACGCGCTCCACCTCACCGCTGAAATCTGCATGGCCCGGAGTATCGATAATATTGATCTTGACGCCCCTGTACATGATGGCGGTATTCTTGGCCAGTATGGTTATGCCCTTCTCGCGCTCCAGCGCGTTGCGGTCCATAATCAGCTCGCCGACCTGCTGGTTATCGCGGAAAACCTTGCTCTGTTTAAGCAGGGCATCGACCAGGCTGGTCTTGCCGTGGTCTACATGCGCGACAATAGCAATATTTCTTATGTCTTCACGGAATTTCTGCAAAGTAACCCCCGGGATGGTTTATGAGTGTAACGGCCTCAGCCGCGTGCGGAAATCAAAATTATGCATAAACATGGACTTATGACATATATATTATCATATTCAGGGCAGGGGCATTAAATCCATCTGGACGGTCATACCAGCTCAGCTATGCGGGAGATTATCCGGTCGGGCCGGGCCGGGGCTGCTGCCGGCAGGCCCTTGCACTGCCAGTCCACCCAAACGCTGTGGATACCGATCTGCTGCGCGCCGGCCACATCCCGCGCCAGGTCATCCCCTATCATCCAGGCCTCCCCTGTGCCGACACCGATCCGCTCCAGCGCGTATTCGAAGACGCGTCGGTCGGGCTTACCCATGCCGAACTCGCTCTCGATAACGATGCAGTCAAAGAGAGGCCCCAGATCGAACCTGTTGATTTTTTTCCTCTGCACCTCCGCCGCCCCGTTGGTCACCAAGGCCAGCGTTATCTTCCTGCTGCGGAGATGTTTTAACGTTTCAATAGCCCCCGGGAAAGGCTTCGTATGCTTCTCCAGCTCCTCGCCGTATGCCTGTGAAAGCTCTCCCGCTGCTGCAACATCTGCAAAGCCCAGCCGGGACAGGGCCATCTCGATTATCTCTTTCCTGGCAAGTGCCAGGTTAAGCCGTCCCCGCTGGTGCCTTTCCAGGTCGCTCCAGTACCAGTCCTTCACTTCAGCAAGGGCAGCGATTAAATTCTCAAGCTGCAGGCCGTCATGCCTGGCAGCAAAGTCCGCACTGACCTTGCGCCAGACCTGTTCCACCCTGGCATTGATCGAAAGTATGGTATCGTCGAGGTCGAAAAGCACCCCTCGCGGGTATCCTGAATTCAAATTGCTCACGCTATATATTATAAGGCCTTTGCCGCATCTTTCTTCAAAATATACTGGATGATAATCCTCAGGGCCGCTTCCACCACAGACGGCTCAATATACTTGCTGGTGTCCTGCGGCGTATGGTACACCCATCCCTTATCATAGTCCTTGACCTGGAAGCTCATGGCCGCCAGGTTGGTGGCTTCGATCCCGGCCTCGCCGAAAGCGGCGGCATCGGTGCTGCCTCCGCCCGGACCCATGCGTGAGACCGCCGCCTGATAGCCGAGCGTACGGGCGATGTCCGCGCATTCATTGGCCATCTCGGAGGATAGTTTTACCGTGGAGTTGAGGTCCGCTTCGAAGAAACTGATACTATCGAGATGGTAGAGGGTGTCTATATTAAAAACGTAAGTTTTGGTCTTTAGCAACTCGGCCCTGTGCCTTTTCACATATGCCCGTGCCCCGCGCAGCCCCGCCTCCTCGGCATCGACCGACAGCACTCCCAGCCTGGTGTGCTTTAAAAGGTTATTGCCTTCCTTTTTGGCCCCGCCGAACACCTTGCCGATCTCAGCGGCAATGGCCACGGCGATCATATTGTCGCCCGCCCCGGGAACGACCTCGCCGGTAGTAAAAAACAGGTAGGGAATCTCGAAGACGCCCAGCACTATGAAGACCAGCGCCACCCACTGAGGCAGGTGAATCCCGAATAATGACATCACCGCAGCCGTTAGCGCCAGCAGCGTACCGATCACCAGCAGCCCTACTCCCGCCAGCATGAGGGGAAAATACAGCTTCGGCATGTGCGCCAGTATCTGGAAGGCATAAGCGGCGTCGTGGTGCCCGCTGACGATGACCTGCTGCTTCACCTCCCCCTCCGGCTCGATGAATCCGTAAGTGTTATATCCCTTCTCTCTGGGGAAAAGAGGGTCCAGCAGGTGCCGGTAAAAGACAAACTGGGCGGCGAAAACGCCCAGCGCCAGCGCCATGCCGGCAAAGGCTATCCAGGCACACCCGAAATATAACAGTGTCATGCAAAGGAAATACATCACCACCAGGCCGGGTATGTACTTGAGAAAGCTTTTAGGGTGGACTTCGAACTCCTCGATTTTCACGGTACCGGGGTCACAGCATTTTTCAAACTCCTCTTTAACCCGCCTTCCCGCCTTATGTACAGCCTCGCTGCCGGCCACCCTGCCCGGGTACTGCTCCACCACCTCGTCGGTAAAGGCAAAGGTATCGCGGATGTTCTCCAGAGTTATCTCAGGAGCTTCTAAAGCCTTGTCCATCTCTTCGCCTCCGGCTTTTATCAATAGCCCAGCCAGGTCGTAATGCTATCTACCGGCTCACGTGAGCTCACCAGTTTATTAGCGGGGAAATCAGGATCGGGATAGCCTATGGAGATACCTGCGATCAGCCGCTTGGATTCGGGGAGATTTCCGTATTTCCGCCATACCTGATCGTACATAATGCCCTGGTCCGCAATGCAGGTGCCGAGGCCGTATTCCATGGCTGCCAGGCAGATGCTCTGGCAAAGGGCGCCCACTCCCAGCATATCCAGGTGGTAATGCAGATCTTTGTCGGCATAAATAATAACCTGGCAGGGGGCGTCAAAGAATCGGAACCCGCGGATCATCCACTTCTTGCGCGCCTCTTTATCCTCCCGGGCTATGCCCATCAGCTTGAAAAGTTCGATGGCAAGATCGACCTGCCGCTTTCTGTATACCCCTTCGAAGGGCTGGCGCAGCATGTCATTGGTAGGAAAGGCGCCCTCGTTGAAAAGCTTACTGCACTCCTGCCGTATCTTGTCCAGCTCTGCACCGCAGGCCACCAGAAACTCCCAGGGCTGTGTGTTCATGCCTGACGGCGTGCGTATGGCAGCTTCCAGTATTTTATGGATGGTCTCCTTCGGTACAGGGTCCTTCTTGAAACCGCGTATGCTCCTGCGTGTCACAATAGCCTCAATTACGTCCATGCAAGCCTCCTTCACGGTAGATAGCACATTCTACAACGTTTTAAAATGAAAATTCCAAGCAGGAATAAAGATGATGCCCGATATAATAATCATTTACTTGCCAGTCTCAACCTTTAGGCAGACAAATGAAATTACGAACGTATGCTACGGACGCCGAGTTATCCAGGTACGGCAACTGGTCTATCTCGTAGGAAAATTGAGCGTACGGGCGCAGCCTCCTTCCACTGAGAAAATAGGTGTTATACCCGTACGATTCAAACAATTTGAATACGTCATCCATGGGAAAATCAAGGTGCCTCTGCTCGATTCCTATTATCATCACCGGGCTGAAGTGGCTTATAGTCCGTTCGGCCCCTTTAAGTACTTCGGTTTCATGCCCTCCCACATCTATTCTTATGAACCGTACCCTGCCTACGGAGTAATCATCCAGCCTTTTCACCGGCACTACCCTGCTTTGGGATTGGCGTTCAACACCTCCCTGCCCGACAGTCTGCAACAGTCCGCCTTCGCCCGCGGGGACCCGCAATTCCATACTGCCACGAGACGAGGACAGGGCTTCGTTATGAACATTGATATTCTTGCGGCGGGTGTTCCTGATTACGTCACAATACTCTGAAACCGGCTCAAACGATTCTACACGGGCAAAGGATTTTGACAGGTGATACGACCATATTCCGAGATTAGCGCCAACATCAATGGCCGTGTCTTTGTAGCTTACAACTGCATTAACAATGAAGATTTCGTTTTCCAGGATTCGCATGATGCGATGATAATAGTAAAGGGCATCCAGTTGAAGTCTGTGTTTATTAGCCTGGGACCAGGCCCACTTTTTAAAGTCCGTTTTGATCATATCCAGCTCGATTCAAGTAACAATAGTACATCACGCGCTGGGATTTGCACAAAAGGATCGACCGGAAGCGGAATGAGAGAAAGGCGCAGCCCTTTTGAGAAAAAGAAACCCCTCTCCGGGTGGAGAGGGGCATTTGGCTGAAATTGTGAAACCCTTTATTTTCTGGAAGGCAGAGATACTATGGCAGTGCCCGGTACGCAGACCAGCCCGTTCTGGTTCTCCGCCCAGATCTCGCACTCAACGAAATTTTTCCCGTCTTTTACATATTTTTTAGCGATTTTGCCCTTGCATACCAGCGTCTCGCCCGGGAAATTACTGGCTTTATGGGAAACCGTGACTTTGTGCAGCCGTCCCTGCTCTCCCATCCATTCCATCAGCATGCGTTCCAGCAACGCCAGCTTATTGGGGCCATGTGCAATAACGTCCGGCATGCCTGCAGCACGTGCAAAATCCTTATCATAATGTATCTCGTAAAAATCCCTGGCTGCCGCCGCCCATTTCACCAGGCTTTGAGTAGTAAACTTTTCCCTTACCTGGTGCGGGATGTCCTGCCCGGGCTCAATATCTTCATAATATACTGCTTCTTTCATTTTATTATCTATCTCCTTTACTTCGCCGGCGCCGCTATGAATATTTCCGACGGCCTGTATATAGCCGCAATTTCGCCGCGCTGGTTGGTGAAAGTTACTTCAGAAGTCACAATAAGCATACTGCCCTTTTTCCCGGCTTTCTCAACCAGACTGATGATCTTGCCCTTGGGAATCAGCGTGTCCCCCGCATGAACGTCCTGGAGCAGCTCCCACTCGTCTCCGCCGTGCACGCCAGTAGCTACAGTAAAAGGGAACTTGAGCACTTTCAGGGGAGCACCCAGAGGCAGATTATGTGTTGGAAAGATCGGCGGCGCTATGACGCTGCTGTGCCCTTTGCTTTTAGCATATTTTTCATCGGTGAAAAGGGGGTTAGGGTCGTTTATTGCTTCAGCAAAGTTCCTGATGGCCCCTTTCTCTACCAGAAACGGTTGTCCCCAGTCTATGTCTTTTCCTATGTATGCTCTCATCTGGTCTGAAATCAACGACTGTTCCGGCATATCTATCTTATTTCCTCCATTACGTAAATAGCCGCGGATACTGACCTGCAATTTTTCACCAAGCGATAGTCCCGTGGCCTCAATTTTTTATCACTTAACCGCAGTGTTGTCAATTCAGCTTTCAGCCGTTTACCATGCCTGCACGATCATAATTTCGAGCAGATGATGATTCCCTAATAAACCATATAGTCAGACTGTTTACCACTCCAGACCTGCTACCCTCCATGGTCCGATCCTTTTCCTCTAACAGCCCCGTTACAGTTGACTAAGATGCCGATAGTAATGTTAATATTAGCCACAAATGGCCATCAAGATCATTGGAGTTGTAGGCAGGATTGGTTCCGGTAAGGATGAGGTGCTTAAGTACCTCCGCTCGAAATACGGCATTCCTTACCTTTCAACCGGAGACATGGTGCGTGCTATTGCGCTAAAAGAAGGGCTGGCTCTGACACGGGAAAACCTGGAGATTATCTCGGAACGCTGTTTCATAAAGATGGGAAAAGGTTGTTTTGTCAAAATGGCAGCGGAGGATATCTTAAAAAAGGATTGGAAGGTAGCCGGCATCAGCGGCATACGCGCCCCGGCCGATGTGGAGATACTCAGGGAACTGTTCGGCACTGCCTTTATCCTGCTGAGGGTAGATATTGCTGATACAAAAGTACGCTTTCAGCGCATAGCTAAAAGGCATGAAGAGCGCGACCCTTCAGACTTTGACGAGTTTCTGGTGCAGGACCGCAGCGAAGAAGAGGTCTTCCATATCAGCAAGACGCTGGCCATGTCACAGCACTCTTTAAAAAACGACGGCACGATCGAGGAGCTGCACCGCCAGGTGAATAACCTGGTCAAAACAAAAAAACTGCTTGCCGCATGATATACTCTGCTTTTCCCCCTTACGTTAATATTTGATATGCTATACTAATTGCTGGCCTGACCGGACACGGTACCGGCAAAGGCCATGGAAATCCGCCGGTATTATCTTAAATTAAAAGGT
>JAFGLP010000183.1 GCA_016927965.1 Dehalococcoidia bacterium | reverse complement strand
TAATCCAAAAAAGTGGTATTTAGGACTTTGCCTTCACGCATGACAAATTGCTCACTAAGGATATAACCTAATCCCATGTGAATAGAGCCTTCAAGTTGCCCTTCCACTGCCAAGGGATTGATTACTGTGCCGCAATCATGGGCGGTCGTGAGTTTCTCGACTGTGACAATACCAGTATCCGGGTCTACTGCAACCTCCGCTACCTGAGCACCAAAGGAATATGCTGGAGTGGTCAATCCTTTGTCTCTGGGTGTGTAATACCCTCGAGCGGTTAACTCCTCGCCGCGATTCACCTTGACCCACATAGCCACAGCCTCACCAAAAGACATACCACGTTCGGGCTTGCCTTTGGCAAATACCCGACCATTGGCGAAGTCTATCTCGTAAATTACATTAAGATTAAATTTCAGGGATACCATTTGGGCAAGTTTCTCTTTGATTTTCCGTGCCGCGTCGAGAACGGCATTACCATTCATCAATGTCACCCTGCTTCCCCATGTCCCCAGATCGGCCTTGGGAGTCATTGCGGTATCTGCTGAGGTGATACGTATATTCTCCACCTCAATTCCAAGGGCCTGAGCAAGAATCTGGCGCAGTACCGTATCAGAACCCTGACCTATATCAGAGGCCATAGTCAATAAATGTGCTGTCCCATCATCATAGGCTCTGACCTCACAGGCAGCAAAATTATAAGGTGTATTAAACCAGTTAAACACACCCCCAGAAATAAAACTATAGCAGCCTATACCCATACCCTTATTTGGAGGCATGGTTGTGCGTTTGGCTTTCCACTGGGTCATTTTAGCTACCTTTTTTAATGACTCTACAAATCCGGCAGAGGATATTTTGGTAACACCCTCTATGGTGTCACCCTCAACCATGGCATTTTTAAGGCGCAAATCAATTGGATCAATTTTCAACTCTTTGGCTGCAATATTCATTTGTGTTTCTGAGACATACATAGCCTGTGGTGCCCCAAATCCCCTCATAGCACCTGCCGGGACTTTATTCGTATAGACATGATAACCGCGATAACGGTAAGCCGGATATCGATATAACATGGCCCCGAAATTGCCGCATAAAAAAGTAGCCGTTGGACCCATGGAATTATAGGCACCTCCATCCAGATATGCCTCAAAATCTTTAGCCACAAGGGTACCATTGCTTTTGAATCCGACTTTAGAGCGAATCTTCATCGCATGTCTGGTCCGTCCGGTAGCCAGTTCTTCATCACGACTGAGTACAAACTTAACGGGTTTGCCTGTACGTTTAGCCATAAAAGCAGCACAAAACTCCCAGGGACGCAGTTCCATCTTACCCCCAAATCCACCACCAACATGAGGTTTGATAACACGTACATGATTCTCCGGCAAGTCCAGAGTTGATGCCAGCAGGCACTGCACAATATAAGGAGTCTGGGTAGATGTCCACATTGTTAAGCGGCCTTCTGTATCAGGTTGAGCCAGCGCTGCACAAGGCTCCAAATACGCATGAGATACAGCGTGAAGCGTAAAAGTATCTTCCAGTATCAGGGCAGCCCGGGCAAATGCAGCATCAATATTACCTACGTCAATCTTGCGATCAATGCTGATATTACCGTCGAGGTTTTCTATCTCATCATGGATCAACGGAGCACCCGGAGCCAGGGCATCATCAATACTAAATACCGCCGGAAGTTCATCGTAATCCACGTTAATTAAACCAATTGCCTCTTCAGCAATATCCGGATCAATGGCAACCACAGCAGCAACCTCATCCCCAATAAAACGAACCTTATCCAAAGCTAAAGGAAATTCATCTTGTGTCTCAGGAAACATACGCCAGTTACCATATTTGATACCGGGTGTATCCTTACCGACAATGACATCTTTGACCCCGGGAAGCAAGGCCGCTTTAGAGATGTCAATATTCAGGATATGTGCATGGGGAACCGGGCTTCTGAGAAGTTTACCGTAAAGCATACCCGGTAATTTCATGTCCGCAGTATATAGTGCCTTTCCTGTTGCTTTATCAGGAGCATCGACACGCGGAACACTGCGACCAATGACTCCGCCAGAAGAATTGGCGGATTGCATATCAGGATTTTTTTTACGTTTCATATTCAGGTCCTGTTCACTGTGTCCTAATTTGCTCCATGCTGCTATTAATTGCACGTTGTGTCAACACATAAACCATCTTTTTCCGATATATAGCTGTAGCTCTTGTATCTGTAATTGGAGCGGCCTCATCCATACAGATTTGTGCTACCTGTTCGACTAATGCCTGTGTAAGCCGCTTACCTTCAAGACTTTTCTCAGCACGAGGAACTCGTTTGGGAACCGGCGAGACGGCACCAATGGCAATTCGTGCCCGGGTCACTATTTCAGTTTCATTCACCATCAGACAGGCTGAAACTCCAACAGCAGCAATATCCACCTTACTGCGAGCAGAGAGCTTCTGGTAATTTGAACCCGATCTCTCTTGTGTTAAAGGTACAATCAAATCTTTGACTATTTCCCCTGATGCCAGAGCCGTGATACCCGGGCCATGAAAGAATTCACTTAGAGGAAGATTCCTCTGGCCATCTGAATGCATAATAACCACACTGGCATCATATACCAATAGAGGTGTGGCGGTATCTGCCGCAGGACTGGCATTACATATATTACCAATCACTGTGCCCATATTTCTGATCTGTACAGTAGCTGTAACACTGGCAGCATAGGCCAGTGCCGGAAAATAACGTTGAATATCAGGATTTTGCGCCACCGCGGCTAACTTTGCATTCGCACCGATGACTATCTGCTGACCGGCCGTGCCAGCGACTCGATTTGAAGCGTCTGATTCCAACGTTCCGGCACGTCGCGTCAGGTGATCGATATGAATGTAATCCGTATGAGGAATATTACTAATACCAATGATATATTCAGGTTGCACAATCCTGCGCTTCATCCGAATAAGAAGATCTGTACCACCGGCGAGAATACGCGCCTTATCCCCATGTTCTGCAAGCATGAGGCACGCTTCTTTAAGGTTTTTCGGGATTAAATAGGAAAATCTCGGAAGAGCCATTAATCAGACTCCTCTCGTATTGAGTTCTGCAAAATTGAAGTTAGACATATATTGTTTGAAGAAAATCGGTTTGAAAGATTTTCTTCATACAATCTTCTTTTATGTGATAACTCCTTAGTCATAAAGTCTTTACTTTCATCGTTTAAGAAAGAAAAAATTAAAAACAGGAAATTTTTTCTTTCTTAAAGTATGTCTAACTTCAATTTTGCAGACTTCGGCGAGCTCAGTCGAGCCGAGGCCTTTTAAGTTTGATTTTTTTACTGGCAGCAATGACAGCCTTAACAATGCTGTTATAACCGGTACAACGACACAAATTTCCGGATAATGCCTGACGAATCTGAGTTTCAGTGGGTTCAGGATTTCGATCCAAAAGGTATTTAGCCGATAGAATCATGCCTGGGGTACAGTATCCACATTGTATTGCGCCTTGCTCAACAAAGGCTTCTTGTATCGGATGTCCGCCAGAACCGTTTTTGGCGGAAGAGGATAATCCCTCTATGGTGGTAATTTCTTTACCGTCTGATTCTACGGCCAGAGACAAACATGAGGTAACCGATTGACCATTAATCAACACTGTGCACGCACCGCAATCACCGGTTTCACAACCGATTTTTGTGCCGATCAGGTTTAAATCCTCACGCAGTACCTCAGCAAGCGTTCTCCACGGCTCAACTGCTATATGATAAGTATCACCATTAATATATAGTGTAATATTAACTTTAGCCATGATCTTATTTTACAAGCTAATCTGTTTTTTGTGTAGAATAATTTAGTATAAATTATTCAAAGCCATTCGCATAGCCACAAATCGCGTTTTTTACAAAATGGGCAATGGATAGTTATGGGGGAAATTTCATTTTCCTTGATATTGCACAGAAAATGCTCATTTTTTACTCTGAAAATATAGCCTGGATACGAAGATATAAAAACT
>JAFGLP010000030.1 GCA_016927965.1 Dehalococcoidia bacterium | reverse complement strand
GCACGCTGATGCCCTTGTTGTCGCCCAGACGCCCGCCGGTGATAACACGGCATCTGATATCGCTGCTGCTGATGGAGATGACCTCCAGCTTGATCTGGCCGTCATCTAGGAAGATCGGCTGGCCGAGCTTCACATAGCGCGCCAATTCGGGCAGGTCTACCGATACCTGGCTTTCATCGCCCAGCACATCACGTGTGGTCAGTATGAACTCAGCGCCTTCCCTCAGCTTGATGCCGCCCTTCTTGGCCTTGCCCGTGCGGTCCTTGGGCCCGGGCAGGTCCAGCAGTATGGCCAGAGGTGACTGTACCTTGAGCGCCTCACGGCGCAGGGCCTGCACGTACTCCCCATGCTCCTTGATGGTGCCGTGCGAGGCATTGATGCGGGCAACATTCATTCCGGATGCCAGCAATTGCCTGATCATAGCCGGGGCAACACTGACCGGTCCGATGGTGCAGATTATTTTGGTCTTGCGCAGGGGACGGCCCGGCGCACATTCAATCGTCATAAAATTTAATAGCGGCTGTACCATTCCTGGTCAATATCGGCAAGCTTCCCTTTGCGCAGGCCGAATTTTTCGTGCCAGGGACGTCCGTCGGTTTCAGCTATCTCCGCCAGCTCCCGCAGCCTTTTGACCGCCACGCTCCTGAAGAATTTGAGCCGTTCCTCGCGCCCGGCCAGCTCCATGGCCTCCTGCCAGATGGCCCTGCCGCCCAGGAACCCCGAGGCCCCCGCCTTGCAGGCAATGGTGACCTGGTTTTTAAAGGTCTGGAAATCAACGCCGGCGCTGAGTATGACCCACGGTATGCGTGAGGCTTCGTCCAACCGGCGGCAATGTTCCATCAGCCTGGTATAGTCTTTCTCATACTTCATGTCGGCCGGGAACTCGGCCTTGAGCACGTCGACCGGCAGTGCCGTGATCTCCCGCGCCGTCTGGATGACCATCTCCGGCAGCTTTTCGGCAAACTCGGCGGAATCCATCTTCTCGCCTTCAACCCGGTAGGTCTTGGGCTCTACCAGGAAGGGTATATCATACTTGATACACTCAGCAGCCACCTTTTCGACGGTCCTGAGCTGTTTGTCGGCCAGCTTCCTGATATCAGGACGATAGTAGAGCAGCATCTTGACCGCTGAAGCGCCCATACGCTTGATTTTCTCAACACTCCAATCCTTGAGCAAATTGGTGATGCGCCCGCGCGGATCGGGTTCGTAGCCGGTGGCCTCCACGCTGACCAATAGTCCGGTCCTTCCGCTAAGGGCGCTGCTGGTAATGCACTGCGCAGCCCCGTATTCCGGGTCGAGCAGTATGCCGCTGGCATGGTGGCCCATGGTCAGACACATGTCATACTTCATCTCTACGACCTCGGTATAGTCCGGCACGTCGTGCTGGGCGTCTTCCATCATGGAAATAAGCCCCGAACGGTGGTCCATGGCACATATGATGAATACACCGGACCGCCTGGCAATTTGCTGAAGCCCCCTGATCTTACCAACCGTCAACTCTTTCATATACTTCACCCAAACAAATTAGTACCTAATCAATATATCTTTTTAACCATGATGTTACAAGTTTGTCAAAAATAAAATTCCGTATCGCTGAAACAAATTCAAAGTCCAAAGATCAAAGCCATGCATTTAAATAACGGGAATCGCGATAGATAGCCGATTATTAAAGATGATTTTGAAAAACAGTACAGGGGATTATAATACCTAGCTTTATACTGTAATGAAGAGATCGCTGACTTGGAAGATTACTCTTTTTCAAGAGAAAGCATGGCTTCGGTCAGCTTATTCCTATCGGCGGGCGGTACCGGTGCATCCTTCCTTGGCTGCAGCTTCAATGCACCAGTCGGGCAGATGCTGATGCAGAGCCCACACCCAATGCATAGCTCATCTTTTTTAACAGCCACTGCATCTTTATTAAGGCTTAGTGCCTTAGTCTGGCAACGTTCAATGCAATCACCGCACCCTATGCATTCCTCTTCAACGATCACCGCTTCAAAGCTCGATTTTGCTACAGCCACCGGTATAGGACTATTGAGAATATTGCGTAGTATGATGCAATGACAGCTGCAGCAGTTGCACATCCAGTCAATATATTTGCCGGTATTCCCACTGCAATGCACAAGGCCTGCATCATCAGCCTGCTTAAGAATCCCCAGCGCTTCCTGTTTCGATACCAGCCTGCCAAAACCTCTATCGCTGTTGAATTTTGCAGTTGTCCCGAAAGAGAAGCACACTTCCTTGGGCCGGTCGCAGGGGTTTCCAATAAGTTCCCCATGATGCCGACAATAGCAATGACTGACCGCAATATGGGCAGCATTGTTAATATAACCAGATACAATGTCATACGGATGTATCTCGGTCATCTGCTTTACTTCCTTTTCAACTGCGATCACGCGTGCAGGTAATACTGAGGCAGCGGCAACATTAAGTACCATTTTATTTTTAGCAACTTCTATGTACTGGTCAAAAAGACGGGCGATATTCTTGTAGTAGTCGTTTACCTCTCCCCGCATGAACTGATATTCAAATATCCCTGGCAACAGGCTGAACAGGTTATACAGCGTGACCCCATCCTTTTCGTGGCTGAACAACAAGCCTTTATCGGCCATCTTTTCCAGTATCGCTTTCAGCTTGGACGGGTCGCCATATGCTATTTCCTTACCCAATACCTCTGCAGATACTGGCCACAGGGGCATCTTGACTGCAACATACGCTTCCTCGGGAGTGAAGAGTTCACTTGCTAGTTCATAAAACTCCTCACACTTGATGCATGGGAGCGAACCTCCCCTGTTGTTCAAAGCAACGGTCAATTCTTCGTATATTTTGTCAGTCATTTTTTATAAATCCTTGAGTCGAATTATTTTTCATTGCATATAGCTTTAAATTATGAGCATTTTACATGTCACCATTAAAATTGCTTTAAGTATCATTTTAGCATCGCCAGGAATAATCCAGCAGCCACTACTGTCCCAATAACTCCAGCTATATTGGGTCCCATGGCATGCATTAGCAAGAAGTTCTTGGGATTGGCCTTCTGGCCCATGGTCTGCACTACACGAGCTGCCATCGGTACAGCAGAGACACCGGCAGCTCCGATCATCGGGTTAAACGGCTCTTTCGACAACCTGCTCATTAATTTGCCCAGGAGAACACCTCCAGCTGTAGAAAAAGCAAATGCTACTATGCCCAGGCAGAAGATAAAGATAGTCTGCGGCCTTAAGAATAGCTCCGCCGGCATCGAGGCTCCTACTGAAACACCTAATAAAATAACAAGTATGTCCATGAAGGCATTCGCTGCTGTTTTGGCCAATCTGTCTGTCACCCCGCTGACCTGCAAGAGATTGCCGAGCATGAACATACCCAACAGCGGCGCAGCTTTGGGTACCAGCAATGCGATTACTATTACTCCAATAATAGTGAACATAATTTTTTCTATTTTTGACACTTCCCTGAGTTGGGGCTTCATATAGATAGCCCGCTCTTTTTTAGTTGTCAGCAGGCGGATAATGGGCGGTTGAATGATCGGTACCAATGCCATGTACGAGTAGGCTGCCAGGGCAACCATGCCCAATATATGCGGAGCCAGCTTGGATGACAGGTAGATGCTTGTTGGACCGTCCGCACCTCCTATTATCCCAATACTGGCTGCTTCATTTAAATTGAACCCGAACAGCAAGGCGCCAAAAAATGCAATGTACACGCCAAGCTGTGCAGCAGCACCCAGTATCAGAGTTTTGGGATTAGCAATAAGAGGACCAAAATCCGTCATCGCTCCCAGTCCAAGGAAGATAAAGACGGGTATTATCTCGGTAGCTACCAAACCTGAGAAAATTCGTGCCAGAACCCCCTCCGGTATACTCCCGCTCATATCAAAGACGCCACTGAACGGTAAATTGGCCAGCAGCAGGCCGAATCCTATGGGTATAAGCAGCAATGGTTCGTAATTTTTAAATATCGCCAAGAATATAAAGGTGAGGGCAATCACCCACATTACTAAATGCCCCCAGTAAATACCGCTAAATCCAGTTTCAACCAAATTACCGAAATCCATGCTATTTTTCTTCCTCTGCTGTCTTTTTATCTTTCCGCGAAACGATCCGGAATACTACACTGCTTGTTATCCAGGTAGAGAGAGACAGCAGCAATAAAATAATAAATACCCCTATTAAGCCAAATCCTGCT
>JAFGLP010000182.1 GCA_016927965.1 Dehalococcoidia bacterium | reverse complement strand
TACTTAATACGTGCTTCAGCTGCTGCCCAGTTGATGTTCTTAATAAAAGCTTCAATATAATCCGCTCGTTTTAGTCCGTAATCGATCATAAAAGCGTGTTCGAAAACATCCAGCACCAGGACAGGCTGACAGCCGCTGGGATGGCCTGTATCGTGCTCATTTATCCACTGATTAAAGAGCTGGTCACTTGCACTATCATGATAAAGGATTGTCCATCCTATGCCACGCATAGAGCTGGTTGCTTTGAAATCGGCAAGCCAGTTTTCATACGTTCCGAAATTATTGGCGATCCACTTATTCAGCCTGCCATCTTTTGAGAGAGGGGCATTACCCCCAAGATTCTCAAAATAGTATTCATGCAGGCGCATTCCGTTAAACTCCCAACCCAGCCTCCTTTTTAGTTCTGCATACTCAGGAGTAGCTGTTTTTCCGTCTTTTAATGTTGCTGTCAGTATATCCATTACTTTGTTGGTATTTGTCACGTATCCCTTATAAAGGGTGAAATGATTATTTAGTAATGCGTCGCTGAATCCTTCCGTACCTAAAAGATTACTGTAATCTTTTGCTTCGTATGCCATCTACAACCTCCTGTATAAATATTAGTCTGTTACGGTCTTTTTGAGATCAGTAAACACCTTCACATGGTATAACTCGTGGTCACGTATCCGTGTCAGCAGTTTTTTAACTTTGGGGTCGGCGGTTGATTTCGCTGCTTTATCGTATTTTGCCGCAACCTGTTTTTCTATTTTAATATCTGCATTCAGCATGCTGGAAGGCTTTCTGACCCGGTCGATTTTCCCGTGTTCGATCTTAGGGCGGCCTCCTTTGCCGATCATTTTTTCGGCAAGCCATCCCAGATGCTGCATTTCATTGATTGCCTGGTCCTCCATTTCATGTTTCATTTTTCCATCAGGTGAAAGATAAGAATGCAGCAAGTATTGCAAAATTACAGTATATTCATGCTCAATACCCCAGTTAAGTATTTCGGTTACACTATCCTTTTTATTTCCGCTTATATCTTTAAGGCCTTCCTCCTTTACCTCGCGCACAAACTTTTTAAAATCTTCATGGTGGGATTTCTCATCAGATAATATCCTGCCCAGTAAGCGTTTTATTTTGGAAACATTGATTGCTTTAATATGCTCTTCATACATTGAAATAGCATCGACTTCAGCAAGAGCATCGTTTTTCATCCAGCTTTGTACGTCTTTTCCGCTTAGGCGCATTTTGCCCCGATGAAAGCTAGGTATACCACCAAGTTGTACTACTGTTTCAGCCAGCCAGTCAAGATGGCGCATCTCTTCACGTGCGATGGCCTCAATCTCGCAGGCTAGTTCTCCTTCGCCTATTGAATAGGCGTGCATAAGATATTGAATTATTGCTGCATGTTCGCTCTCAATATCCTGGTTAAGTAGTTTAATGATCTCTGTTTTTCCCATACCATCCTACCTCCGATATGATATTAATTTGAATAAGTTATTTGTATCAGTTTACATATGTGAAACCGTTCCTTCGTTGGTGCCGAGATATTTCTCAGGATCGGAGTCGAAAGCTTTTTTACATCCGGGTGCACAGAAGTAATACATTTTTCCTTTATAGAGGGACTTTGCTGGCGCTTTTTTTTCATCTACTTCCATTTTACATACGGGGTCAATTGCCATGTATATCTCCTCCTTAAGCAGCCATCAGTTCTTATTTAATACTAGTATCACGCGTTATTCTTAACTCACAGTGAGTAAAAAGAGCAATGATTTCTATAGTTCTAAATGCTGTTCCCATACCCCGTGCAGATTACAGTAGGAAAAAGAAAATAGGTGCTCATACAATGAAGAGTCGATCTCGAGAGAATAAACAGGCTTTCCCAGAACTGGCTTAAACACCTCGCGGCCAAGGTCCATGACATGCCCGTCTTTGAGGACCCCAAAAACCTGTATCCATACAATGTAATGTTCTGGTGAATTGGGGTGAGCAACTTCCCTGCCAACAACAATTTCAACGAGGTCCTTGCCTTGTTTCCCCTGTCCTCTCATTAACTCAATAGAAGGTATATGTTTTTCCTTTCCTTCCATATTGTGGCCTCTAACAAGGTCGCTGAAACGCATAATCTTGCTTGGCTTCTCTTTCTTCATTACACGATGTGCAACCAGTCTTGAATCGAGACTGCCGATACCGCCGCATTCAGGCGTATAGCAAGAAACATCATTAAATGCACACTTAATATGGCAGCTGGGACAGGGATCGGGAGGTTTTGGCGATTCAATAACAAAATTGCACTTATCACACATCCAGTAAGTCATAAAATTAACTCCTCAATTGTTAATTATATCCGAACTCGCTATGTTTTTGAGCTATTGAATCAGCCAGCTTATCCAGTGCTTTAAAATCACCTTCTTTGGGGCTGCCTTTGATATATACCGGTTCGAGTAATTCCACTTTCAAATTGGAAATCATTGATGTCAGCTGCTCTACTGCGCGGCTGGCCCACAGGTATGAACCTATGATGCTGGCAAATTTCAAATTTGGCCGCAGCGAGTTTGCCAGAAATGCCGCATTAGCAGCCAGATGATGAGGACCGGTCAGCACGGTTGGTGTTGCAATCACCAGTGTAGCTGCATCCACAAGGGCGATAGCCAGTTTGCCGGCGTCAGTTGCGGTGAGGTCAAATTGCTTCACAGTCACCCCTCTCGCCATTAATGATTCCACAAAATAGTTCACCATGTCCCTGGTGCTCCCATGCATGGAAACATACGGCAGCATAACTATATTTTTAGGATTATCAAACACCCAGGATTTGTAAGCATTCAGTATGAATTCCGGTTTGTTATGTGCTGGACCATGACTGGGAGCGATCACTTCAATATTATAATCTTTTAGTTTCTCGAGGTTTTTCTGGATGTTGGTTCTGAAAGGCATCATTATTTCTCCGAAATACCTCTTGGCCGCCTCATAAACCTGACATTCATCCTGCACATATAGATTTGATGTGGCCAGATGAGAACCGAAGAAATCACAGGAAAACAAAATCTTATCTTCACGAAGATATGACACCATTGTTTCCGGCCAGTGAACCCAGGGAGTGTTGATGAATTCAAATGTACGATTGCCCAGCGATAGTGTGTCTTTGTCATTAACTGTCATAATCATTCCGTCATCAAGATGCAGGAGGTCTGTGAGCATTTCTTTGCACTTTGGCGTGCATACAACTTTTGCTTCCGGGTAGAGTTCAAGTATCATGGGTATCATTCCGGCATGGTCCTGCTCAGCGTGGTGGCATATGATATAGTCAATTTTCGTGACATGCATCTGGTCCAGATTGTCTGTAAGAACGAAGTCCAATGAAGGATCTACCGTATCAATCAGAGCGGTTTTTTCACTGCCCTTTACCAGATAACAGTTATAGCTTGTCCCATCGGGTAATGGTATCAGAGCGTCGAACAAACGCCGATCCCAGTCTATTGCCCCCACATTATTGATACCAGGTTTTATTTCGAGTCTGTTCATAAAGCCTCCATTATTTCTTCTTAAACTGGTCTTTGCTGGCGCCGCAGACCGGGCATGTCCAATCGTCAGGCAAATCCTCAAATCGGGTTCCCGGCTTAATACCGCTGTCAGGATCACCTTTTTCAGGATCGTAAATATATCCGCAAACGCTGCATTCGTATTTATCCATTTCAATCTTCTCCTCTTTTTTTTCTGCAATGTAGCTTGGAGCGGTTTTAGGTGTTGTTCCGCGCTTGACCTGCTGATAATAGGCGTAGGTCATCGGTTCTCCGGAGCTTATCATCTCTGCGTTTACCAGTTTGCCGAGAAAGATGGTGTGTGTATAGATATCAATCTGGTTTAGTACCTGTGCTTCCAGTGTGGCCAATGTATAATCAAGCACAACCGGTGCCCCTGTAACTCCAGGTTTATATTTAAGGTCTGCAAATTTATCAGTATCACGGCCGCTTTTAAAACCCAGATTGCCAATAAATTTGATAGGGGTTTCAATAGACAAAATAGAAGCGGAAAACACTTTACTTGATGAAATATATTCATGCGTCAAATTATTCTTATTAATTACAGCGCTGATAATTTGTGGTTCTGAGCAGATCTGTATAACGGTATTGGCTATCTGGCAGTTAAATTTATTATCTTTAACTGAAGAAACCACGAACAATCCGTAAGTCAGATAATGTAGCGCTTTTGAGTCCATTATAATTTCTCCTTTAAATGAAATTATTGCTCAGCTTCCTGACGACTACATCAGCCATCCAGTGAATGGTGCTCAGTTCTTGTGAACCAGCCAGCGGGATCTGTCATATACTCTTTGTAATCAATCAGGCTCAGATAGTGCCCCTGCTCTTCGGCGGCAATAGCTGAAAAAAAGCTTTTTTCAGC
>JAFGLP010000029.1 GCA_016927965.1 Dehalococcoidia bacterium | reverse complement strand
CGCTGATAATACCTTCTTGCTGTACTTTACGGGTGAAACGCCTCAACAGGCTTTCAAAGCTTTCCCCTTCGCCAAGTCTTACTTCAGGCACAAAAATTCAACTCCCTTTTTATTATTTTGTTGCGGCCGCCCTGATGGGAAGCATAGAGGCAACTGATGAATGAAAATTTTAAACTGTTTGACTGTACATGTCAAACTTGATGCAGGTTTAGGGCAGCGTTCTTTTTCAGGGTATTAGCAGGCCTGACGGTCAAATAAAAAGGAGGCCGCTGTTTGTACAACGGCCCCTTTGTGCGTACAGGTAATGCTATTATTTTCCTTTGAATTTGGCCGGGCGCTTCTCCAGGAACGACATGATGCCTTCCTGGGCGTCCTCGGATTCGCGGCAGACCTGCTGCATGAAGTCTTCCATGGCCATCTGCGTCATGACCGAGTCGGCTTTGAGGGATGCATAGGCCATGCGCTTGCTCATCTCGATGGAGAGGGATGGCCCGGTGGTCAGTTGTTTGGCGAATTCACGGGCGGATTTCATCAGTTCATCGTGAGGGACGACATGATTTACGATGCGGATGCGCTCAGCTTCACGCGCGTCTACCTTGTTACCGGTCCACATCATCTCCAGCGCACGGCTCACGCCGACCAGCCTGGGCAGGTAATAGGAGACCCCGCAGTCGGGCACCAGCCCGCGCTTGACGAAGATGGCGGAGAAAGAGGCCTGCTCTGAGGCTATCCTGATGTCAGCCGCCAGCGCGTAAGCCAGTCCGCCGCCGGCCGCGATGCCGTTGACAGCGGCGATGACCGGCTTGGTGAAACGGTCTATCTGCTGTATGGCATAGCCGAAGCTGACAAACGGCGTGGTGCGCTCTGCCCGCCCGATGCCTTCCTGGTTCTTGTCGGTGCCGTAAGGCGGCGCAGAAAGGTCGGCGCCAGAGCAGAAGGCCTTGCCGTTCCCGGTCATGATCAGCGCTTTGACAGCCTCATCCTCGTTCATGTCTTTGAGTGCTTTGGTCATTTCGTGCAGTATTGCCGGGTTGAGCGCATTGAGCTTGTCGGGCCTGTTCAGTGTGAGTACAGCAATTCCATCTTCAACTTCCACGACTATATTCTTGTAAGACATGATAGCGGCCTCCGATAATGAGATGCTACACTATACCATAACCCGGGCTGTTTTTGTCACCCGGCGCCTGGTATTCTAATAGAGGGAGGTAAAGCAATGGATGATCTTGAAAGAGAAAAAAAACAGGGGTTCGACTGGGATTACATGGCTGATGTGCTGGATAAGAAGGCCGAGCTTGGAGATACCTGCCAGCTACCCGGGTTCGGGCTGGGGGCCGCCCTGTTTTCATACGTGGCAAAGGCGGTGATCAATGAAATGGGGCCTGAGAGAGGCGAGGCACTGCTCAAGCAAGCCGTCGAAGATTTTGGCAGGGCCAGGGGGCGCCGCATAGCCGCTGTCGTTACAGACCTGGATAAGCCGCTTACCATCAAGAATTGGCTCATTTACAGTGATATCGACAGTGTGAACTTCGACCCGCACCCCGATCTGGATAATGATGATCTGGTAGTAAAGGCGGGGGAATGCACTTTCTGGAATACCGCCAGGGAATTCGGCATGGGCGATTACGCCAAAATCTACTGCAAGTACGTTGATTACGCCATACTGGAAGGCTATAACCCCGATGTCAAGCTGATACTCCATGACCGGCACCACGTGGGGCAGGAGAACCACTGCGTCTTCCGCTACATAATGAAAGAGACCAACAAGGAAAAACTCTAAGCTTTAAACGCTAAACTTCAAGCAATTTCGAAGTTTTTGAGTTTATGCCTTTGAATTTATCGGCTTAGAGTATTTATTTGAATGCATCGGGGTAAATTTGGGAGAAGACAGGCTGGATGTCGGCCTGTGCCCCAATGAAGCTGATGGGGTATTTGAAGCCGACCTTTGCCAGCTTCTGCATTCCTGAAAGCGCTCTGCCGATTTCAGATGGGGGCAGCGCTATTGCAATTTCGTCATCCGCTACCTGTCCTATGGCCCGTTCCCCCCAGCATGGTACGGATAGCTGCGGTTTTTGTGTTATATAGCATTCAGCGAGTGAGTCAGCGCAGGCGCCTTCACCGATGAAGTGGAAATCGAATCGCTCGTATTTTTCCTTTTGCAGGCCGCACATCAGCATCATAAGCTGGGCCGGATTGCCGAAAATAAGCACCACTTCCGGTTCGATCTCGCCCTTGCCAAGCGGCGATAGTACGACTGCTTCGGCTACCGGGACGCGCGGTGAATCCAATTGCTGCTGAAAGGCCTCTTCAGGGGTGGCAAACCACGTTGTAGCCAGTATTTGGGCTTCACCCTGCATGCTTTTTTCGGATGCATGCCTGACACCGTGAAGTCTCATGCAGCGGATGTTCATTTGATCCTGCTTTGTAATGCCAATGGTCCATTTTTCTACCCTGGCCAGGAAAACCGCCTGGCAGAACGTGAACAGGTAGGGAATGTGCCGGACATTCCGTATCTGGTCAAGGTCTTCGGCTTTTTTCAGCCTTCGGAATGCGACGGGGTCGGTTTTCAGCTTCAAAGTGTTGATAAGCTCGTTAGAAGTATCAGCCCAACTCATAATTTTCACTCCTTCATCTAATTACTACTTAGTGAGGCAGGAAATTTCGTGCATTTTAGCACAAATCGTCCTGACGCTGGTGCCGCTACGGGTCGCTCGCCAGATTCAAAACAGGGTATACTAAATTCCGCGCCAGCGTAGCTCAGTGGTAGAGCAGCGGTTTCGTGAAGCTGAGCCTTGTGCGAAGTTCAGCTAACCATATATTTAATTAGCCCATTTCAGCCCAACATCCGTTCACCATGCATCGCAAGCCACTCTGCCTGTACCTCGCAGTGGGAGCGTCACGGGGAGCGTCAGTGGGAAAAAGGACATGAGAATCCAATATTATTGCTCTTATGTATTTGACAGTGTGTATGGATACAGTTTACCCTTTTATATGTAGACATAATGTAAAAATCACCTTTAAATGAAAGCACTATTGAAACTGGGAAAGAGGCAAGCGACAAAATGAGAGAGTTGAAGGCTGGGGCCAGAAAATAGAAAATGGTCAGAAAACCCTACTTTAAGGAACCTGCTGAAATTAAACAATCCGAAGATGAAAATCTCGAATATGCCGAAAGTATCATCAATACTGTACGTGAACCCTTAATCGTTTTGGATGTGGATTTAACAGTACTCAGAGCCAACCTCTCCTTTTATACGGTCTTTAAGGTAAAGCCAGAAAAGACTGTGGGGCAGCATATTTACGACCTGGGTGATAAACAGTGGGATATTCCCAAGCTGCGTGAATTTCTAGAAAATATCATTCCCCAAAAGATGACCTTTGATGACTATGAGGTTGAACATGATTTTCCAACCCTTGGCAGGAGAATAATGCTTCTGAATGCCCGGCAAATTCAAAGAAAGGATGGCAAAAGGAAGATCATGCTCTTGTCCATTGCTGACATAACCGATCTCCGGCAGGCTGAAAAGGTATTGGCGGAAAAGTCGGAGAATGCGCTGCTTAGATCAGAAGAAAAATACCGCATGCTTGTAGAGAATATCAATGATGTCCTGTATGTGCTGGATATCCACGGAGATGTTACGTATATCAGCCCGGCAGTTGAGCGGATGACCAAATACAAGGTCAATGAAATAATAGGGAAACCGTTTAGCTCGCTTATTTACCCGGATGATCTCCCCAATCTTTTGGACAGATTTAACCGTTTGGTATCCGGGCAATTGGAACCCTGGGGATTCCGTATTATGGACAAAGATGGAAGTATCAAGTATGTCCGCTCGTCCAGTCGGCCAATATATGAAGAGGGCCAAATCGTGGGCTTCACGTCCTTGATAACAGACATCACGGAGCGAAAGCTATCCGAAGAAAAGCTTGTAAAAAGCTACGAGTCACTGAAGAAGACATTGAATGATGCTATTGAGACTATGGTCAAGATCGTGGAAATGAGAGATCCTTATACTTCAGGTCATCAGCAGCGTGTGTCCGAGCTGGCAACCGCCATAGCCAGGCAAATGAAGTTGGAAGATACCCTGATTGAGCAGATCAGGACGGCGGCAGTAATCCATGATATAGGGAAAATTCACGTGCCCTCTGAAATACTCAGTAAGCCTGGAAAGATTAGTGATGCCGAGTTTAGCTTGATAAAAACCCATCCCCAAGGTAGCTACGATATTGTTATTGGTATGAATTTCCCAGGTAATGTAGCACAGACTGTCTTGCAGCATCATGAAAGGCTGGATGGTTCAGGTTATCCCAAAGGGTTAAAGGATGAGGATACGCTATTGGAGGCAAAAATACTGGCTGTCGCTGATGTGATTGAAGCCATGGCTTCTCATCGCCCCTACCGGTCTGCACTGGGTATTGATAAGGCACTTGAGGAAATATCGAAGAACAGGGGCAAACTTTACGAACCCGATGTAGTTGATGCTTGCTTGGAACTATTCGTCAGCGGTAAATTTAAGTTTAAATTTGTGTAATACGCGCGTACTGGCCGTCGAACCGGATTACCTCATTTAAACGATTACCAGGTAGTGGCTGTAAAATAGGAGGTATTATAAAAAGACCGCCCTACTGCTCTCCTGTCCCACCTCTGTTTGTTTAATAGGAGTAATCGGCAGAACATCCGCATATAGCTGGTGCTCCTTTATCCATTTGGTAAGGTCATCTTTCAGGAACACGCGTTTCTTCCCGATCTTGTGTGATGGCAAGCCACTCAATCCATGTACCCTAACCCACAACTTTGCCAGACTGGTCAAGCAGGCGGGTCTGGAGCGGGTAAGGTTCCATGATCTCAGACATACGTTTGCCAGTCTCATGCTGTTGCGTGTGGCCAAACCCAAGGTTATATCTAAGGCGTTTGAGCATGCTAGCATAGCCTTTACCATGGACACGTATTCCCATATAATATCTGGCATGCAGGAGTATGCCATGGCACTCCTCGATGAGGTGCTGCCGTCCGGCAAGGTTCGGAGCGTCACGGGAGCGGCAGAAAATTAACCCTGCATCGTGAAAGCCAGCGTAGCTCAGTGGTAGAGCAGCGGTTTCGTAAACCGCTGGTCGTGAGTTCGACTCTCACCGCTGGCTCCATTCAAATCATCTGTGACAGAGCATAAAACCCATCAGGTGTAATTATGCTCAACGTACATCTACCAACCCCTCGATTTTGCTGATTGAGCTATGAACCGCACCTGCGTCATATATTACTTTGATTGCACCTGCCGGGCAGGCCAGGGTACAGCGGCCGCAACCCCTGCATTCACCGCTGATTACGGCGGTCCCATCTACCATGCTGATAGCATTAATAAAGCACACGTTGTCAGCGCATATACCACAGCCCGTACATGCGTCACTGACTGATACTGTAACACCCGGCATCCTGTGTACCCGTCCGCCAATATCGCGGGTAATGTCAGGCAGCCATTTCCAAAGGCAGCAGCAGGGACAGCAATTACAGATGGTCAAAAGCTTGTTCCCGGGGGATACTCCCAGCCAGACCGTGTCCAGCTTATTGCGGCCGATTAGATGTATCAGGCCTGCTTCCCTGCATTTCCTGGCATGTATCAATGCTTCCTCTTTGCTTACAGGCCTGCCCAGCGCCGGGTTAATTCCCATCACAGCCTCACCCAGGAAAAGACAGCCCAGCTCCACCGGGTAGTCTTTGCAGTTATTGGCATGCCGGCAAATGCAGGTATTCATTATCCAGTGGTATTTGGACTCTTGGATAAAATGCCCCACCACCTGCGAGGGAAGTGCGAACTGACCGGGATCTGCGATATTGCGCTCTATTGAAATGACACGGTCAGAGGGAAGGATCACCAGTTCATCCCCTTCGAAAAGTAACTTTTCTACCAACTTGCCCAGCGGCTTCCATCGTGTTGCACGCGCCAGCTTAAATCTGTCGGGGAATCCGGATCTGATCAATGCAACCAGCCACAATGGCCGAGCCATCTGCTTTAATTACCTCCGGGCAAATTGTACATTGATAGCTTGCATGACAACAAGTGGACAAGCGGTGATGACAAATTCAATTGTATCGCCCGTTGAGACTTCTTTCATTTTGGGTACTTTTTAAATTGAGGATATTATAGCTTGGAGGGTATTTGTTACATTGAAAGGAGTTAAAACCGGCGGTTTAATACTCATCATATTATTAATATCAACGTTCTCTATGTTTGCCTGTTCCACAACCGTATATCACGAAACCAGCCCGCTTCCTAATACAAATGTCAGTGTATTTGAAGTCAATGGGGATAAGTACGACCTTTCGTATTTATGGCATATGGACCCGGCCAAGGTGGATAACTCCAGCCTTCCCATCACCCCGGTAGACCGCCTGAGCATCAGCGGCCGTTCGCCGAAGAGTGTGGATATCGAGTCATACCGCCTGACAATATCAGGGCTGGTGCAAAATACGCTGGACCTGACTTACCAGGAATTGATGTCTTTGCCTTCAACTACCCAAACAGTGCTTTTGATATGCCATGAGTCACACGTGGATAATGCCACCTGGACGGGTGTGACGGTTTCCGTGCTGCTGGAAAAGGCCGGTTTGCTGGAAGGTGCGCATGAAGCGGTCTTTATTGCGCTGGATCGCTATTCGCGCGCTCTGCCCCTTGAAGTAATGAAGGGAGACGGCATATTCGCGGCCTATAAAGTCAATGGCGAGACCCTCCCGCTCAGGCATGGCTATCCGCTGCGCCTGGTGGTCAAAGACATGTACGGCGAAAACTGGGTGAAATGGCTGCGGCAGATCGATATCAGGTAAAGGGTTGGATGAATAAAAGAAAAGGCACGGACATTGTCCGTGCCTTCATTGTCTGCAGGGCTGGTGTACACCAGCTTATCGCTATATTCTACGGATATGATGTCTGTGACACTGCGCCGGTAGCGCCATCAATGGTGTATATTCCATGCGGCGCGCCCAGGAAATAGGGCGACAGAGCATCAGTGTCTCCCGGAACAGCTCCGGTGTGGTCGTACATGTAGGCGGATACCGCCGTTTGTACATTGGCCAGCTCGGTGGCGGCCGCCTGGTCTTTACCTGAACCAATATACTTGGTAACGTTCAGCACTACCACTGCTGCCAGGACACCCAGGATCGAGATAACTACCAGCAACTCGATCAATGTAAAACCTTTTTGTCCGTACTTAAAGAACTTTTTCATAGTAAACCTCCGATTTGTTTTTCTTTTATTTGGTCTTTATTTCTTTGTACGTCTCAATTATGTCTTATAATCATCTGTGGGTAAATAGAGATTAGGTATGGTACAGGTATGGTACTAAGGTAATGGTCAGATATAAAAAAAGTGCCCCGGAAGGGGGCATATGACCAAAGTACCGGTATACCAGATGTAGTATGCAGCCATGTCAAGGGAGCAATATGAAGAATAGCAGCGTTGAGATTAGCGGAAGATATAAACAAGGGAAAGGATAGATTAACCAGCTTGTGCAGGTGCTAGTAGTAGCAGTAGCTGGTCAGCAGGGTACCGTTGCCGCCGGAGAACCCGGGTGGGGGATTGCTCTGTAGGTTGACAGGGTAGTTGACTGTTGCAGAGTTATCCATCTGTACGGATTGCCCGACAATAGAGCCGTAGACGGTGGCGCTGTTGGATATATAAATAGCGCCGTTGGGTGCGTATAGCGAGCCGACCGCGGAGCTGTTGCTCAATACCATGTTGCTGTTGTTGCTGATGAAAGTGGGGTTGCCCACGATAACGCTGTTATTGCTGATGGCAAAAGAGCCATTGCATACGATATAGCTCGTCCCTGTGATGGTAGTACTGTTATTAATATCAACCCTGCCGTCCACCCAGACCACGCCGTTAAGGTTGACAGTGCTTTGCCCGATGTAAAGATCGCCGGTGATGTGCTTGGGGCCAAGGTTGTAGTTGTTGGCCTTCCAGAGGTTCATGGTGCCGCTATAATAGCCGCCGGCATTGGCCTGGTCAAGGTACCAGGTCATATCCATGGTCTCAAACTCTTTTTCCGGCTGGTTTGGTGAAGAGGTTCCTTCAACATGGTCGCTGCTGATGCTGCCGGTCGCACCGGCGTCTCCTTCTATTACACTTGAGTTGTGGCAGATGATGTTGCCATTGGAAAACACGTCGCCGTAGCCGGCGGGAGTGGAGTAGACCCGGGCGTAATTAGACATGGTGATATCGCCGCTGAGGGCGACGATCCCGTAATAAAAGGGGGATGAGCCGGTATTGTGGATAACCTTGACCATAACCTGCCCTTTGGGCACGGTTACCTGCATGGCGGCGGAGTTCAGGGTGTAGGTGGTGGAGAAAGCCTCAGTATATGAAGGGGCGGCCTCCGTTATCGTTATTGTGAATCCGTTGATGGGCTCGGCCAGCGTATAGGGGAATGCCGGTGTCTCATTGTTGTTTAACCTCCAGATGACATCAGCAATGCCGGCCTCGGCCGCATAGGCGGCGGCTGTGTTGGTTTCAGAAATGCGGTTTATTTTAAGCATGCTGCTGGCCGTGGACATGCTGGGAACAATGACAATGCTGCCCATTACCAGCATCACCAGCGCCAGCGCCATCATAAAACCCGATTCATCCGGCCTTTTCATAATACGTTTTGAGAGTAAACGATATTCAAATTACTGTGTACATTACTCCATGTTCAATAATAGCAACGATTGCATATTACATAAATGGACATTTAGTACTAAGGCAGCGTATCTGAGGGGCAAATTGCCAGTAGTTATTTAGTACTATGACCTTAGTACGCCCGAGGAGGAAACCGCCGGAGTGGAGTGGGCTGTCCGGATACGTTTTGTAATTTTAAGCGGGATGGCGCACAATGGCAGTGGTTAAAGGGGGTGCGAAGATGGTAGATTACGTTGAGCGTGAATTGCTGGCTGCGCCGGACAGCCTGGTTGAGGACGGCCAATTCCATTTTGGTACCTTTAAAAACCAGTTTCGCCAGGTGAACCCACTAGACGCCAAAATCCCGCTGGGTTGCTGGCTGCCGCGTCCCCTCCTCGCTTTCAGGCTCAAGGAGTGGCAGGCTTTCCAGATGGGAAATGACAGGTGGTTCGTGCTGGCGGTGCTGTATAACGCCAAGGTGTCTGCACTGGCCCAGTTCGTTGCCTATGACCGGTTAAACAAAAGAAGATATATCTTCGAGAAAATACTGCCTTCATGGAAAGTTAAAGTTCCGGATAATATCTGGTCCGCTTCCCAGTTATACCGCGATAGGCAAAGCCTTATCGAGATAGTTAGCCACCTGGGAAAAGGAAGGTTCTACATCAATGTCAAGGTGGACGGCAATAGTGTGTCACCCGCCATGGAGGCCCATTTTGAAGCTTTTCATGATGATGGGCAGGTGGGACCGGTGGTTGTATCTATCCCCTTCGGCAGAAACCGTGGTATGTATTCCCATAAATGCCTGATGCCCATGCAGGGCAGCATGCATATAGGGGATGAAAGAGCGGTATTTCTGCGCAGCAGGAGCTTTGCTGTTATCGATGACCATAAAGGCTTTTACCCTTACGTGATGAAGTATGACTGGCTGACAGCGGCCGCTTATGATGAACAAAAAAGGCTGATTGGTTTCAACCTTACCGATAACCAGTCGCTGGACCCCGAAAAATATAACGAGAATTGCCTGTGGATAAACGGCAAGCTGGACCTGCTGCCTGCCGTAAAATTCACGCGTTCCCATGGGGATGAGGGGGATTGGGCGGTACGGGACAGCTACGGTATGGTGGATCTGGTCTTCAAACCTGAGGTGATGGGGGAGATCAATATGAACATGCTGGCTTTGAAAGTCAGGTACCGGGGGCCGTTTGGCTACTGCAACGGGACCATTACTGCTGCCTCCGGCGAACGGGTGGAGATTAACGATTACTTCGGCATGGGAGAGGATAAATACATAAGGGGATAAAATTCAGGATTTAGAGGTTTTTAAACCTCGCCTTAACTTCCTTTTGCGGCACCTGTCACCGCAGGTGATGCGTGTGCTGCGTCTGGGATCGAACCATTCTCCGCAACCGGGGTACCGCTGGGGCCTGGGCTCGCCTATTATCTCCCAGAGCAGCGTAAGCCACATGGCAGCCAGCAGTGTCCCCGGAAGCAGATAGACTTTTTTCTGGTAGTTGGGAAGCATGGTGGGGAATATACTCCCGGTGACTTTCTTATTGATGCTGACTGAGAGATAGTGGAGAGCTGCATCCAGCGGCTGCTCTCCTTCCAGGTCCCATTTGCGTGCCAGCATTGATTCGCCGCCGTCTATGATTTCCCTGCGCCTGCCCAGTGTAATATAGATGCCGTCATCCCCCCTGCTTATAAGCGCTGCCAGCAGCGATATTCCTTTGTTTTTCACCAGGTCCCATAAATGTACCATCCGTTTCAGTTCTGTAAGATCGTGTCTCCACCTGGGCGCCGATTCGATAAACATGATAGTGGAATGCTGTGTGCCCCATTTACGGCCCGTGTATGAGCGGCCGAAGCCCAGCATGCCGTAACTGGCTGCGAATTCGATAATACCGGCATTGCCGTTGATCTCGCAGAACGTCCGGTGCATAGCAGGATTTTTCCGCAGCGGCGCGTAGTAGCGTTTGCTGCTGCCATTGAAGGCGATGAAAGGCGGCTGCTTGCCGATTTCCTCTGGTTTGCCTTCCCCCACCGGGTCAATGGCCCTTTTACATCCCTGGCTGATTATTTTAGGGTGTCCTGTAAATACCTGCCAGAAAAAGGCATAAGAATCCTCCACCAGATTGCGTAAAAAAGGCGTAGAAAATGTATGACTCATAGGGGATTATATACTTGACACTGATACCAAAAATGATAAAATAAATGTGTGGAGTGGATTAGGGAACACCTCAGAATCACTGCTATCGTGGCGGCTGTCATGTTAATTTTGGCAGTTGGGTCTGGATTATCTGGTACATGGGCATTAATTAGCAATGAACCATTGATTCCAGTTATATCAGAATCAATTTCCTCTATACCAGAATGGCAGAAATGGTTGCTCATAATAATATCCTTACTAATCGTAGCATTTGCTCTTATTGTGCTTATTATTATTTTGAAACGTAATACAAAGACAACACAAATTATAAAAGAAAAAGCTTATTTAAACACCAATACTATCAATACCACTATACCTTCGCGTAGTGAAGCTGTTGAAAAATCAAAAATCGTGTGGGCATTCTTGTTTACTGG
>JAFGLP010000028.1 GCA_016927965.1 Dehalococcoidia bacterium | reverse complement strand
GGGGGCAAAGACGTTCCCGCAAACTGCAAATAAACAATACTTTTGACATGGGGGATTATTTGAATAATCCCCCATGTCTTTCCTCACTACGTTGCAATTGGTCAGGCATGAAATACAGCCATTAGATTATGGAAATTTTTATAACGACTATAATTTACATGCCAATTACGGAGAAACCAGTATAAAATTCAGGTAACTAAACTTATGGGGAAAAAACTGGCAGGAAAGGTAGCCATAGTTACGGGAGCAGGCAACGGAATAGGAAGAGCAGAAGCTATTGCCTTAGCTAGACAAGGCGCCTGTGTAGTAGTGAATGATCTTGGGGGAGCAACCGATGGTACAGGCCGATCTTTTCAAGCTGCAGATAATGTGGTCATGGATATCAGGGAGAAGGGCGGGACCGCAGTGGCAAATTATGATTCCGTAGCAGACCCCTGTGGCGCCGATAGAATTATTCAATCAGCTATAGATAATTTTGGCCGGATTGATATACTGGTCAACAATGCCGGTATAGTAAATACAGGGATAGTCTTTAATATAGCAGATAATGATTTTAACAAAATTATTAAAGTGCATTTATATGGTCATTTTTATTGCATCAGAAGCGCCTGCCGATTATTTAAGCAACAGAAAAGCGGCAGTATTATTAATACATCTTCTACTGCCGGGCTGGGTTTAATCGGGGGTGTACATTATAGTGCCGCCAAAGAAGGAATAATCGGCCTTACCAGGTCAGTTGCAATGGAAATGGCCCGCTACAATGTCACCTGCAATGCAATTCGACCGGCAGCCATCACTAGGATGACACAAGCGGCTACCAGTGAGAAAGAAAACATGATGACACATCAATATTGGATGGACGTTCTTGCCAGTCCCATGGTCATGAAAAGTACACCGGAGGACATAGCCCCCTTCGTGGTTTTTTTGGCTGGTGACGAAGCTGCCGGCTTAACCGGACATACGTTTTATGTCTGCAGGGGACATATATCGCTTTATTCTGAACCAGCACGTATTAAAAGCATTTATTCTGATGATACTTGGACACTGGATCAGATAAGACAAGATTTTTCACTCATAAAACCTGATTAACGAAAGCATAGAGGTGAGGCTGGTAAAAAATATAAATAATAAGGGTCTGATGTTGGAAAAATTGGGATTGATACCGTATTCCGGGAACATCGAACGCATCAGTAGCACTCAATGGTACGCTAGCAAAAGCAATTTTAATGTTGGAATGCTGAAATACATGTCTCTTATTATAGACACGGGCAATTTTAGTAAGAGTATAGTTATCAATTCCACTAGCATCAGAGGTCATGCGGGCAGCCAGTGGTGTCATGATCCGATCATTCCCCAGGCTAAGGTCAAATATCCTCCAATACTATGGAGCAGGAGCAGTATTGAGGTGAGCCCAGCACACAAACTGAACCTGAACCCATAGCTTCCTCAACCTCCTTACAATATAGGGCTATCACCCCGTCCGGTTTAGCCCGCAAGGACTATGGCCGGGTGGGGTGATGCTCGATTATTATTGTGATTTACAGTGTAATTTCAGCTAAACCAAACCTGGCAACCATCTTAATTAACCATTACTATTTTTTGACACCCGTTCGCATTCATGGTAACCTCTAAAGCGATATGATAAATCGCACAGTCTCCTATTACTTTTACGCTTATTGGTTTACACCCGGCTATCAGCTTGGGGGACAGTGCATTATACCCATCTAACAAGTAAACGAAGAGTAGAAAGTTAAAAGGACCCTCCAGGCGGAGGGTCCTTTTTTTATATCGAAAAATCAAACATATAACGGAGGAATCCCAGCCATGATGATTATGAAAAGGGACGCAACAAACGAAGATATCAAGCGTATCGTAAAGGAGATACGGAGCTATGGAATGCGCGCCGATATATCGCGCGGGGACTTTAGGACGGTCATCGGATTGGTCGGCGACGAAAGGAAAATGCCTTTCGATCATCTATCGATAATGCCGGGAGTAAAAGAAGTGGTTAATATTGAAACGCCTTATAAACTGATCAGCCGGGAGTATGCCCGTGCAGTCGACGGGTCCGAGGGCCAGCGCAAGCCCATACAAATAGGCAATTTAAAAATAGGAAACGGTGAGCCCATCTTCATGGCAGGCCCCTGCGCCGTGGAAAACAAGAAACAGTTGTTCATGATAGCCGAAGCGGTCAAAAAAGCCGGGGCGCATGTCCTCAGGGGAGGCATATTCAAACCGCGCAGCTCGGTGCACTCCTTCCAGGGAGTCGGAGGCACAGACCGCAAGAGCGCCGAACAGGCGCTTAAATGGATGCGCGAAGCCGGCAGGGAATTCGGCCTGCCGGTCATCACCGAGGTGAGGGGCGAGGACCATGTCGACATTGCAGCCGAGTATGTGGATATCATTCAGATCGGCTCACGCAACATGTACAACCAGGACCTGCTGGCCAAGGCCGGCAAGAAAAACAGGCCTGTCCTGTTCAAGAGGCATTTCGGTGCAGGCATCGAGGAGTTCCTCTCATTCGCTGAGTACATCGCCGCCGAGGGCAACAAGGACATCATTCTGTGCGAGCGCGGCATTGTACCCATCGGCAAGGGCAAGGAGTTCACCAGGTATACCCTGGACCTGGCCGCCATTCCGGTCCTCAAGAAAGAGACTTACCTGCCCGTGATAGCGGACCCCAGCCACGCTACCGGCCGCCGCGACCTGGTATTCAGCATGAGCTGCGCAGCCATCGCAGCCGGCGCTGACGGCCTCATGATCGAAGCACATTACAATCCGCAGGAAGCCATCGTAGACGGACGTCAGACAGTTACACCGGAGGAACTAAAGGATATAATAGATGCTAGCCGGCAAATCTATAATATGCTGAAGGCCGGGGCGAAAACACAGGAGGTTGGCTCAATAGGTTGAGGACAGTCAAAGTCAAGCTGGGCAGCAGGGGATACGAGATACGTATCGGCCGTGATCTGCTCAGTCATACGGGCGCATGGTTAAGGGAAAAGGCAACGAGCGACAAGGTTGTTATTATAACTAACCCGGTAGTGGATAATTTACTCGGCGATGCCTTAAAAAGCAGCCTGGACAAAAGCGGGTTTAAACCGATGGTGCTGATGGTGCCGGAAGGCGAAGACCAGAAATCGCTGGATACCGCCGCCAGGCTCTATGCAGGAATGCAGAGCGTCCATGCCGAGCGGTCCACGCCCGTGCTGGCACTGGGCGGCGGAGTAATCGGCGACCTGGCGGGCTTTGTGTCCGCTACCTATATGCGCGGGCTGCCGCTGGTATCAATACCCACCACACTGCTGGCGCAGGTCGACAGCAGCATCGGCGGCAAGACGGCTGTCGATCACGGACCTCTGAAAAATAATATCGGCGTATTTCACCAGCCTTTGCTCGTCATCTCCGATACTTTTACACTGCACAGCCTGCCACAGATGGAAGTCAGCAACGGCATGGCCGAGGTTATTAAATACGCTATTATCAGGGACCGCGATTTCTTCGGCCTGCTGGAAAAAAATCTGGACAGGATCAAATCGTTCGATAATACCATGCTGGAAGAGATTATAGGCAGGTCCGCCACCATCAAGGCACACATCGTGGAAAAGGACGAGAAAGATTCCGGCCTGAGGAACATCCTGAATTTCGGCCACACCGTCGGCCACGCCATCGAATCAGCCTCGGATTACAGGATAAAACACGGGCAGGCGGTTTCTATAGGCATGGTCACCGCTGCCGTTATTTCAAACAAGCTGGGCATCTTCCCGGAAAAAGACCTGCTCAGACTGAAAAACCTGCTCATGGAGGCCGGGCTGCCAGTAGGTGTTCCACGTCTGGATATGTCTAAAATCATCAAGGCTATGGAACATGATAAAAAGGTGCACAGCGGTAAGATTAAGTTCATTTTACCCAGGCGGATAGGCAAGGTCTTTATCTCGGACAGTGTGAGCTTTGCCCTGGCTATAGAGGTGCTGGAGAACAATAATGCGTAACGCCAGGATTTGTGCGGTAATTACCGATAAAAACTTCTCCGCCGTACGTGCCGTGGAAAATATGGCCGATTTCTTTGAACTGCGTATCGACCTGGCAGGCAAGGGGTGGGAAAAGCTGGCAGGCAAGCTGCGCAAGCCCTGGATAGCTGCCAACCGCGATACTGCCCACGGCGGCAAGTGGCGACGCAGTGAAGAGGAGCGGGTTGCCGAGCTGTTCAAGGCCGTCGAGCTGGGAGCAGATATCATAGATATCGAAACGGACGCGGCCGGGATTGAAGATTTAGTAAAAAGGATTAAAAAGCAGACTAAATGCATGATCTCCTTTCACGATTGGGAGGGCACGCCGCCGCTCGATTATCTGGAAGGGACAGTGCAGCAGCAGCTCAGCCTGCATGCCGATTTATGTAAAGTCATTGCTACGGCCAGGCATTTCGATGATAATATAACCATGCTGGACCTGATTAAAAAATTCCCTCAGGCCGGTATTATTTCTTTCGCCATGGGCACCGAAGGGCTGGTCAGCCGGATACTATGCCCGCTGGTGGGCGGATACCTGACCTATGCCTCAATTAAAGAAGGCGGCGGCTCAGCCCCGGGGCAGATAACCGTAGCAGCCATGCACAGTATCTACAGGATGATAAAGCGGTGAAAATCTGGCAAATATCCGGCAGGACCGGGCTGGTCGGCGTCATGGGTGACCCCATTGAACACAGTGTCTCGCCAGCCATGCACAACGGCTCATTCAAAGCGCTGGGGTTGGATTATGTATATGTTCCCTTCAGGGTAAAAAAAGAGGACCTGGCCAGCGCTGTCAAGGCCATGCGGGCGCTGAATATTTGCGGCGTCAACGTGACCATCCCCCATAAAGTGGATATCATACCCCTTCTGGATGAAATAGACCCGCTAGCCCGTGAGATAGGAGCGGTCAATGTGCTGGTCAACAATGATGGGAAGCTTACAGGGCATAATACGGATGCAGAAGGCTTCCTTCACGTGCTTCTGGAACACGGCGTGGAACCTGAAGGTAAGAATGTGATTATCCTGGGTGCAGGCGGCGCCGCACGCGCCCTTGCTTTTATACTGGCCGGCAGAGGGGCCAACCTGATCATGCTCAACCGTACCCCGGGCAAGGCCGCCAGATGCGCAGCCGATGTATCGGCTTCCACCGGCCAGACCGCTGAGGTGCTTGCCCTCAACGCCAATAACCTGGCCGATGCCATGGAAAGGGGTCAAATACTGGTTAATACTACCAGCGTGGGCATGTTCCCCGCAGTCAATGATTCACTTGTCCCCGGCAGCCTCATGCGGAGCAGCCTGGTTGTTGCCGATATCGTTTACAATCCCTATCAGACCAGGCTGCTGGCAGAAGCCGGCAGGGCAGGCGCCAGGATAATAAACGGACTCGAGATGCTGATCTGGCAGGGGGCGCTGGCTTTTGAAAAATGGACAGGCAGGAAAGCCCCCCTTAACGTTATGAGGAAAGAAGCCATACACTCCTTGAAATATTATGAAAAGTAACATAGCGCTGATAGGATTTATGGGTGCGGGCAAATCTACCATCGCCAGGGCCCTGGCCTCAAAGCTTAAGAAGGAATATATCGAGTTGGATTCACTGATAGAAGCAAAGGCAGGCAAACCGATCTCTGATATCTTCAGGGACGATGGCGAGCCTGCTTTCCGCAGCCTTGAATCGAAGACAGTTAAGCGAGCATCGCTCAATACCCGTGCTGTTATATCCTGTGGAGGCGGAGTTGTGCTGAACCATTCCAATATGGAGCAGCTTAAAGAGAATGCCGTCATAGTATACTTGCAGGCGGACCAGGATGTTATCATGCAGCGGGTAAAGGGCAGCGAAGATGTCCGCCCATTGCTGAATTCGGCAGATCCCTGCACCACCGTCGCCGGATTACTTGCAGCCAGGCACCCGCTTTACGAGAAGTTCGCTGATATCATAATCGATACATCAGACCTGAAAATTGAAGATGTTGTAAAACAGATAATTGCCGGGCTGAGAGAGAGGAAATGAAAGCGGTAATCTCCAAAAGTAAAATACATGGGAAAACGGCAGCACCGTCCTCCAAAAGCTACACCCTGCGCGGGCTCATATGTGCCGCGCTGGCAGAAGGGCAGAGCGAGATAATCCACCCGCTGGAGGCTGATGACACTATCGCCGCACGGGAGGTCCTGGACAAAATCGGCGTAGGGGTTAGAGATGAGGGAGGATTGTGGGCAGTCAACGGCGGCAAATTCCGCCCGCCCGGTTGTGACCTCTATTGCCATGATTCGGCGGGCACATTGCGTTTTATGATGGCCGTATGTGCGACCGTACCCGGGACATGCATTTTGACCGCCGGCCATTCGCTTTCCAGAAGGCCGCTGGGACCACTGGCGACAGCGCTACAGGACCTGTCAATAGACTGCTCGACAGACGAAGGCAAAGCGCCTGTAACCATCAAGGGAGGTAAATTGCAGGGCGGCAGGGTCACATTGGACGGCGATATCAGCTCGCAGTTTGTATCAGCATTGATGTTCATCGCTCCCCTTGCTGAGAACGGCATGACCATCGAGCTGACATCCCGCGTTGAATCCAGGCCTTATATTATGATGACGCGGGACTGCATGAAGACCTTCGGCATCGACATGGAACATAATCTGGATTTCACCCGCATGGATATTCCCCGGCAAAAATACAGGCCGTCGAGATATTACGTCGAGGGGGACTGGTCATCAGCCTCATACCTGCTGGCCCTGGGCGCTGTCGCCGGTGAGACCGAAGTATTGAACCTCTACCCTAAAAGCCGGCAGGCCGACTGCGAAATATGGATTTTACTTAACCGCATGGGAGCAAATATGAAAGCCGGGCACGGCGCCCTTATGCTGAGCCAGTCGGTATTGCATGCCTTCAGGGCGGATCTTACCGACTGCATCGATTTACTGCCGACACTGGCCTCCCTGGCAGCGGTGACTGACGGGGTAAGCGAACTGACGGGGATACTGCGCGCCAGGCTGAAAGAATCAGACAGGATATCAGCCATGAGGGAAGGGCTGCAGAGGATGGGCATCCAGGTCACGGAAGAACCCGACCGGCTGCTGATCACCGGCGGGACCCCGCACGGCGCCGTTATAGATTCGAAAGGAGACCATCGCATCGCCATGGCCTTCAGCATACTGGGCGTGCTGGCAGGAGATACTATAATCGAAGATGCCGGATGCGTTAACAAGACATTTCCCGCGTACTGGGAAGTATTAAAAAGCCTGGGAGGTAAGGTTACTTTAAATGGCTAACAGCATAGGGAAACTATTTACCGTGACCAGCTTTGGTGAAAGCCATGGTCAATGCGTCGGCACGGTCATTGATGGCTGCCCTGCCGGCCTGCCCCTGACCGTTAAAGAAATCCAGCGTGCGGTAGATAAGAGGAAGCCGGAAGCAGCCGCCGGGGGGACGGCCCGCAAAGAGGAGGACCGCGTAGAAGTGCTTTCGGGACTTTTCAAGGGATACACCACCGGGGCGCCGCTGTGCATGCTTACCTGGAACAAAAATATCGATTCCAGCGTATACGATGAGATGCGGGTGACTCCCCGCCCCGGACATGCCGACTACGCTGCATTCGCCAAATACAGCGGGTTTAATGACTACCGGGGAGGCGGCAGGTTCTCGGGCAGGATCACTGCCGGCTTCGTTATGGCAGGAGCGGTAGCAGCCAGGGTGCTGCAAAGTACAGGCATAGAAATCGCCGCCTACACGGTCCAGATAGGACCCATCCAAGCTTCCCCGCAGACTGTCAGCCGCATTAAGCGGAACGTCTATAAAGACCCTGTTCGATGTGCCGACCCGGCCGCCGGCGCCAAAATGCTTGACGTCATAGAAAAAGTCAGGCGTAAAGGGGACAGCATCGGTGGGGCCATTGAAATTATCGCCCTGAATGTACCCGCCGGGCTGGGAGAACCTGTTTTCGATACGCTGGAAGGCGACCTTGCTAAAGCATATTTCGCCATACCAGCTGTCAAGGGAGTCGAGTTCGGCTCCGGCTTCGCCGCCGCTGCTATGAAAGGATCTGAACACAATGACCCGCTGACCGTCAGGAAGCGCCGCATAGTCACGCTCGGCAACAACAGCGGGGGCATCTCCGGAGGCATCAGCAACGGCATGCCTTTAACTGCTAGGATAGCATTTAAGCCCACTGCCTCCATTGCCCTGCCCCAGAAGACAATCAACCTCGAAACGGGTAAGAATGTAGGGCTTGCCATCAGGGGCAGGCATGATGCCTGCATAGTCCCGCGGGCCGTGCCGGTGGTAGAGGCCATGACCGCCATAGTACTCTGCGATTTCGCACTCAGGGAAGGCCTGATTCCGGGGGTAATTGAATGAGTTTACGTTCTATACGACAAAATATTGACAACATAGATTCCGAGATCGTCGGCCTGCTGGCCGAGCGGATGAAGCTGGCACACAAAATAGGACAGGAGAAAAAAAAGAGCGGCAAAAGCATCGAAGACCGGCAGCGCGAGCTGCAGGTGCTGGAAAATGTAAAAACTCTCGCCCAGAAGTACGGCGTCAGCAGTGAAGAGATGGAGCGTCTATATTGCTCGATCCTGCGCGTCACCAAGAACGTACAGGGCATCGAAGTCGCCTTCCAGGGTCAGGCTGGCGCCTATAGCCAGGAGGCTGCCTTTAGCTTCTTCGGCCCGTCGGTACCGACCAGGCCTTTCGACTCGCTGGATGAGGTCTTCAGCGCCGTGCAGGAAGGCATTATCCCTTACGGAATCGTGCCCGTGGAAAACTCACAGGAAGGCAGCATCACCCGCTCGTATGACTTGCTGCTGGACCACGAAGTCACTGTTTACGGCGAAGTGCTCTACAGGGTATCGCACTGTCTGATTGCCAATAAAGGTGTACGGATAGACCGCGTCAGGAAAGTTTATTCTCATCCGCAGGCACTGGGCCAGTGCCATAGGTTCCTGAAAAAGCTGGGCGTTGAGGAGACCGTACCTGCCTATGATACAGCGGGCAGTGTAAAAATGGTCAGGGAACAGAAGATCATGGACGGCGCGGCTATCGCCAGCGCTAGGGCCGCCCATATCTACGACATGAAAATTATCGCACGCGAAATCGAGGACAACCCGCAGAATACCACCCGCTTTTTCATATTATCCAGGCAGCCTTCAGCCCCGACGGGAAACGATAAGACCTCCATCGCCGTCCTGCTCAAGCATCGTCCCGGCACGCTTTACGAGGCGCTGGGAGAATTCGCCCGCCGCAAAATCAACCTCACCAAGATAGAATCGCGCCCCACCAGGCAAAAGCCCTGGGAATATAATTTCTACCTCGATTTCGAAGGTCACTGTCAGGACCCGGCCATTAGCCAGACCCTATCCAGGCTGGAAGAAATCTCTCTTTTCATGAAAGTCCTGGGCTCTTACTCCCGGGCCAAACAGCCATGAAGAAAAAAACTGTTTTCAAAGTGGGAATCATCGGCGGTTACGGCAAAATGGGCCGGTGGCTGGCACGCTTCCTCCAGAAAGAAGGCAACGAGGTCATCATAGCCGGACGCGACCAGGAAAAGCTTCTGGAAACGGCCAAAAAACTAAAGGTCAGGGCTGCTCCCAATATACAGGCCGTAAGCGAGTCAGATGCAGTGATCCTGTCGGTCCCCATCGACAGTTTCGAGACAATCGTTAAAGAAATTGCACCTTTTACACGCGACGGACAGCATATCTTCGATGTCACATCCGTCAAAGCCAGGCCTGTCGGGATTATGCACAAATACATCCAAAAGGGAACCATACTGGGGGCCCATCCCATGTTCGGGCCGGGCGCCTCCGGGATAAACGGGCAGCGCTTCGTGCTGACACCCGTCGGCAGACAGGAAACAGACCTTGCTGAAAAAGTGCGGGGGTATCTTGAGGGCAAAGGGGCCGTGGTCGCCGTTATGCCGCCGGAGGAGCACGACGAGCTCATGGGTATCGTGTTGGGTCTATCGCATTTTATCGCGCTGGTCACGGCAGACACGCTGGCCAGCCTGGGTAAAATAAAAGAATCGGAAAAGGTAAGCGGCACTACCTACAGGATACTGCTGAAGATGGCGGAGTCGGTGGTTTCCGAAGACCCGTATTTCTATTCTTCGCTGCAGCTTAAACTACCCGGTATTGTTAACCTGCAAAAGCTCTTTACCGGCAAAGCCGGTGAATGGGCGTCTCTGGTAAAAGAAGGCCGACAGGATGAATTTATAGCAAGAATGAAATCCCTCAAAGATTCCTTTGAAAAAGAAGACCTCAACTTTGCTTCCGCTTACGGCGACATATACAGGATAATAGAGGAGTGAACATAAAACCGGCAGGCCGTCATGGCTACGTGCACGGCTATTCCGAGACCGAAAATACAAGGCTGGCCGACCAGGCAAACACACTGGAGCACCTACTCCACCACGACTCGATATTCCAGCCCGGCAGCAAGGTGCTTGAGGCCGGCTGCGGGGTGGGCGCCCAGACAATCATACTAGCGCAGGCCAATCCATCCTGCCTGTTTACCCCTATCGATATCTCAGCGGATTCCGTGAAGGAGGCAAAGCGGCGCACAGCAGCGCACAAAATAACCAACGTGCATTTTGAAAAGGCCGATATCTTCAATCTCCCTTTTACGGACAGCTCCTTCGACCATGTATTCATCTGCTTCATACTGGAACATCTCTCTGACCCGACCGGAGCCCTGCAGTCAGTTAAACGGGCGCTTAAACCCGGAGGATCAATAACTGTGATCGAGGGCGACCACGGCTCCGCCTATTACCATCCCCGCAGTGAACTTGCGCAGGCTACCATACAGTGCCTGATCGATATACAGGCATCAACCGGGGGCAATGCACTGATCGGCAGAGAGCTTTACCCGCTCCTTACCGGGTGCGGTTTCAGGGATTGCACCGTCTCACCGCGGGTCGTATACGCAGATGCAGGCAGACCGGAGATGGCAGACGGGTTTACCCGTAAGACTTTTATAGCCATGGTGGAAGGGGTGGAACAGAAGGCCTTAGATATGGGATTGATCAGCCCCGAAAAATGGCAAGGGGGAATCGCAGATTTAAAAAAAGCAGCCCTGCCAAACGGCACCTTCAACTATACTTTTTTTAAAGCGGTGGCTTATAAATAGGCCTCTTTACATTCTGTAAACAATTGACTTTAGCTTGCCGGCATGGTAATCTGCCGCAGATTCATTTATTCAATCATTTTCGCCCATACCCGGTAGATTATGTTATGAGCGTGGAGGAGAACCTCATGATTGCTGGAAAACGCCTTTGTACCATTTTGCTCGGTATCATAATGCTTACCGCTGCATTCCCCATAATTACTGCGCCGGCGCCGGTTTCAGCCGAAGATGCCTGGACAGACATGTCCTACGGCACCATTAACGATTTGCATGGGGTGTGGGGAAGCTCCGCCCACGATGTCTTTGCCGTTGGCGATGAAGGCACCATACTGCATTATAATGGCAGCACCTGGAGTGCCATGACCAGCAGCACTGCCAACGACCTGCACGGGGTATGGGGAAGCTACGCCAGCAACGTCTTCGCTGCAGGTAGCGGAGGCACCATACTGCATTATAACGGCAGCACCTGGAGCTCAATGACAAGCGGCACTGCCAATAACCTGCACGGGGTATGGGGAAGCTCCGGCAACGATGTTTTTACCGTCGGTGACAGTGGGACCATAATGCATTATAACGGCAGCACATGGAGCGCCGTGACCAGCGGCACCGCCAACAACCTTAATGCTGTCTGGGGAAGTTCCTGCAGCAATGTCTTTACCGTCGGTGACGATGGTACCATCCTGCATTACAATGGAAGCTCATGGAGCGCCATGACCAGCAATACCACAGCTGACCTCTACGGCATCTGGGGAAGCTCAACGCATAACATCTGGGCTGTGGGGGCTGCCGATTCAACCCTGCACTATGACGGCAGCATATGGACTAATACACTTTTCCCTACACAACTCATTCACAGGGGCATCTGGGGTGCTTCGTACAACCAGGTATTTAAAGTTGGAGTAAACGGCTTCTCTTCGACAGGCTATGCCAGGTATTACAACGGCAGCACCTGGAGCGCCATGACCATACCCGCGGTCACTGTTTTATACGGTGTCTACGGTTTCTGCAGTCATGACGTCTTTGCCGTGGGCACTGACGGCGCAATCCTGCATTACGGCAACGGATCATGCCCGGTTTCAGCTTCGATCAGCACTGGCCTTGGTCCCATCAGCTTCAGTGTTGGTGATGGGCTTATTGAAGGCCTCACCCATATAAGTTTAGCGCAAGCAGAATGCTCACTGCCTGCAGATTATGCACTCCCATACGGCTTCTTCTCATTTAGAATCAGCGGCATCGACGCCGGGCAGGCGGTCAGGATCACCATCAGGTTCCCTCGCCCACTCCCTGCCAATGTAAAATACTACAAGTGCGTGAACGGCACGCTGGCAGATGTGTCAGACCTGGTGACCCGCCTCAATGCCCATACACTGGTACTGACTATCACCGACGGTGGCAAAGGTGATCTTGACGGCCTCGTCAACAGCGTCATCGTCGACCCGGGCGGCCCGGCTATATTTGTGGGAACTGCAGATGCGACAACGCACGGCCAGGGCACCACGACTGCCGTTTCGCAGCAATCACCAGTACTGCTTCCCAGCATATCTGTCAGGAGCGCCTCACTCTCGGCCGCCAAAGTAGCCCCTGGCACTCCTGTAACCATCACAGCCAACGTGGTAAACACAGGCGCTGCTAACGGCAGCAACAGTATAAAGATATATGTCAACGGAGAGATTGAGAACAGCCAGGGTGTCACCGTCTCAGGCGGCGGCAGCACGCCGCTCACCTTCACCGTCAGCCGCAACGATCCGGGCACCTACAGCGTTTACGTCGGCGGCGTCAGCGCCGGCAGCTTCACGGTCGACCGGTTCGCCGATCCTGATATCATCCTCTTCATCAGCGGCGCAGCCATCCTGTTCGCTTTCATCGTCGGCGTTGTTTATATGTCGAGAAGAAAACAGGTACAATAGTTCAGAATATCAATAAGGGGCGCACTTTAAAGTGCGCCCCTTATTTTTTTGCACGGGTTCACAGGTTAAATAAATACCGGCCCCTGCAGCATCCCTTGCTGTGCATCTGGCAACTATCCAATTTTATATCTGACTTATACTTCAATCCCAGTGATTCAAACCAGCATTCTATACGATACATGACCCCACATTCATACCTGCCGATCACACCCACCCTGCTCATACCCCTGTAAGCAAAACACTCATTTTTCTCCCACTCCCAGTGCAATATGTTCTTTCCCTCTGTATTAAAATGGAATTTGCTTAACACGGACCCCGGAAGTATCAGCCTCAGGGCTTCTTTCATAAACTTCACGATTTGTTCCACGTCGGTAAATTGATAGCTGTCGAATGCCATGATTTGCTGGAGCCTCTGGACTTCGAACGGCACCATGGTTTTTATGGCGGACTTGTTCATACGGTTGGCTTCTTTTATGCCATATTTATTGGAAACTGACAAAAACCACGTGCCGTCATGCGTCAGCCAGCCTTTACCCAACAGGTCCCTGATCTCCTCTTTGCCTATATCATCAAAAGACCTTTCCATAATCCATCTCCTGGACCCTGCATCCAAGTATAACGGCTATTTCCCCATCTGCTGCCTCTTTTCCTCCAGCGCCTTCTTTACGTTGGGGTCCATCTGCATTAACCCCTCAATCTTTTCACAGCCGAAATCCGGACAGGCGGCGCAGTTATCCAGCCCCCTTTCAGCGGCACACTTCATAATTCCGCAGATCCGGCAGAAAAAGAACCGCTTGCCTTCTGATTTGCACCCTGTACAATTTATCTGCTCCGGGCGTATTTCATGTTTAAACTGCTCAGTCCAGAGCTTTGCAGCCTCTTCACGCAGCTTATCATCATTTTTCAGTGTCGCAATATACGCCGGGCATTCCTGGCAATTCAGTCCGCAGTAAGCGATCATTACGGCCTCCTCCTGGTTATCTGACAAATGTTTTTTACTAGAGATAATTGATCCAGCCGCATTTTTCCTTGACCAGCGGCGACATCTCCCGCAATTTGCCTGTAATGCGAGGCAGCGACTCAATTACCCTGTCCACGTCTTCCTGCGTTGTCCATCTTCCCATGCTGAAACGCAGTGACCCGCGCGCCCTCTCCACGGGTATTCCCATGGCTGTCAACACATGCGAAGCTTCGGAGCTGGCCGAGCTGCAGGCAGACCCGGTGGAAGCGCAGATTCCTTCCGCATCCAGATACATCAATATAGCCTCGCCTTCTATAAAATCAAAACTGAAGTTTACATTGTTGGGCAGCCGGCTGAGCGGATGCCCGTTCAAATATGTATTGCCGACTTCTGCAAGTATAGTTTCGATCAGCCTGTCCCTGTATCCGGTCAATGCATCCACCTCTTTCTGCATGTCCTGCTGCGCTATCCCGGCAGCCCTGCCGAACCCGGCTATGCCGGCAACGTTCTCCGTACCGGCGCGTCTGCCCTCCTCCTGCTCTCCCCCATGAAGCAGCGGGACTATGGCAGTCCCCGGCCTGATATAAAGCATACCGACACCTTTAGGCCCGTAGAGCTTATGCGCAGAGGCCGACAGCAGGTCGATCTCCAGATTGCCAACATCTAAAGGCAGGTGGCCGAAGGTCTGCACAGTATCCACGTGAAAATAGACACCCGCCTCACGCGTGATTTTACCGATCTCCTCGATAGGCTGGATGGTACCTACCTCGTTGTTGGCATGCATGATCGATACCAGCAGCGTCTTGCCGGTAATGGCTTTCTTCACATCGCCGGGATCGACCATTCCAAATTTGTCTACCGGCAGGATTGTCACATCAAAGTCGAGGCTCCTGAGGAACTTGCACGTATTGAGGACGGCATGGTGTTCTATGGCTGTAGTTATGATATGGTTCCCCTTTTTCCGGTTGGCCAGGGCGACGCCCTTGATGGCATGGTTGTTTGATTCAGTTCCGCAGCCGGTGAATATCACCGACTTAGGCTGGCTGTTAATCAGCGAGGCAATTTGCCCGCGCGCTTTCTCAACAGCGTCTCTGCCTTCCTCCCCCATCGAATGTACGCTGGAAGCATTGCCGAACTTATCGTGAAAATACGGCGCCATGGCCTCAAGCACCTGAGGCATGACCGGCGTCGTGGCGGCGTAATCCATGTATACCCGTTTCATCTAAGGCTCTCCATATACGGCTTTTGCATATTTTAAGTATCGCCCCCTATTTAAAAAAGCTCTTCTGTAAATTGATCAGTTGCATTTCCGCAGCATGCGTTGAAGTCCCTAATTATACAACCAGACATTAAACACTGCTTCCCATCACATTCAATTCCTGGAACAGCCATGTCGACAGATAACGTTCTCCGGTATCAGGGAATATCACGACGATAAGTTTATCCTTATTTTCAGGCCGTCGTGCCACCTGCACGGCCGCCCATGCAGCCGCACCCGATGAAATACCTGCCAGTATCCCCTCTTCCCTTGCCATCCTCCTTGCCATATCACCGGCATTCTCCGCTGAAACCTGGATTATCTCGTCCAGCAGATCAGTCC
>JAFGLP010000181.1 GCA_016927965.1 Dehalococcoidia bacterium | reverse complement strand
GTAAAATTGAGAAGCCTAAGCTTAGAAAAAAATACGCAAAATAAGCGTGATTTAATATTAAATATACTATCGGTTTGATTTAGTGCTTCTAATCTTTTTCTGGTGTTTTACTGTATATTTTTGTGCCTTGTAATCGTATTAAGATATAATTTCTAGTCTAGGAGGATCTCTTGTTAAAAAGTCATAATTGCGGAGAGTTGCGCGTTTCTAATATAGGTCAAGATGTTACTCTGGCAGGTTGGGTGCATCGTCGCAGGGATCTTGGTGGATTGATTTTTATTGATATGCGCGATAGGGAAGGCATCACGCAGGTAGTATTTAATCCGGAAATATCAAGCAATACTCATAATACGGCCATCTCTCTGCGCAGTGAATATGTTATTCAAGTTAGTGGCAGTGTCTCCGTAAGACCCAGCGGTACCGATAATCGCAATATGGCAACCGGGCAAATAGAAGTCATTGCTAAGAGCATAAAGATCCTCAATACATCCAAAACACCACCTTTCTATATTAATGAGGAGGTTGACGTGGATGAAAACTTATTGCTGAAATACCGGTACCTTCACCTGCGGCGTGCCACGATGCGTAATAATCTCATGCTCCGGCATAAAGTTATTAAGTATATGCGGGATTTTCTGGACGACCGCGGTTTTGTTGAAGTGGAAACTCCTGTCCTGATTAAGAGTACTCCTGAAGGCGCTCGCGATTATGTTGTGCCCAGCCGTATTCATGCCGGAAAGTTTTATGCTTTGCCGCAATCTCCACAGCAGCTTAAACAACTTTTGATGATAGCTGGAATCGAAAAATACTATCAGGTAGCTCGTTGCTTCCGTGATGAAGACCAGCGTGCCGACCGGCAGCCGGAGTTTACACAGCTTGATATCGAGATGAGCTTTGTAGATGAAGAAGATATCTTGTGTTTGCTGGAAGAGATGTTTACATCCCTGGTGGAAAAATTGACCCCGCATATAAAAGTCATCAAACCGTTCCCGAGGCTGACATACGCTGAGGTAATGGAACGGTATGGCACAGATAAGCCAGATATACGTTATCATCTTGAACTTAAGGATATATCATCGATAGTAGCTGATAGTGAATTTGTGGTATTCAAATTGGCCGTACAAAACAAGGGCAAGGTCAAAGGTATATGCCTGCCCGGATGTGCTAATTATAATAACAAGCAGATTGAGGAATTGAAGGAAATAGCCAAAGGTCTTGGGGCAAAGGGGCTGGTTTCTCTGGCATGGGGTGGCGAAAGTAGCGAGGAAGTAAAGCCCGAAAAAGTGAAATCGGTTGCTTCAAAATATTTGAGCCTTGGGCAATTGCAAGAGTTAATGGGTAAGTTTGAAGCTAAACCTGGTGATCTTATATTAATCGCCGCCGGCGACATTAACCTGGTGAATAAAGTGCTCGATGAATTGCGCAGGGAAATGGCCAGAAGATTAAATCTCTGTGATCCCAATTTAATGGCCTTTGCTTTTATACTGGATTTTCCGTTGTTTGACTGGGATGAAGAAACGAAGAGATGGGATTCAACTCATCATCCTTTCACGGCTCCTTTTGAGGAAGATATCCCTTTGCTGGCCACGGATCCCGGTAAAATACGTGCACGGCATTACGATATTGTATGCAACGGCTGTGAGCTATCGAGCGGCAGTATCAGAATACATAACCGGGATTTACAGCAAAAGATATTTGATATCCTTGGATATAGCAATGAAGAGGTGGAGAGTAAATTCGGTGATTTCCTGGAAGCATTCGAATATGGCGCTCCGCCTCATGGTGGTATAGCCCCGGGTATCGACCGGTTTATAATGCTGTTAACCAATAGCAAAACGATCAGGGATGTCATGGCATTTCCTAAGAACCAGGCAGCTGTAGATGTCATGACAAATGCACCATCATTTCTTTCCGATCAACAGCTTGCAGAATTACATCTAAAAGCAACAGAAATAGAAAAGAATGAATAATATTTTTGAAGTCGAAATTTTGAATGATATAATTACGCCAGGTGATATGAGAATATGAAAACAACTTGTGAAAAATTAGAAAATTGCCAGTTGGCACTGAATGTAGAAATGGAGAGTGCGGAGACTGATAAATATATGTCTTTAGCCCTTGAACATCTGGCGAAACGGGTTGCACTTCCGGGTTTCAGAAAGGGCAAGGCACCTGCAACTTTGGTTGAGCAGCATGTTGGAAAACAGGCAATTATGCAGGAAGCTCTTGAGCATCTGATACCCGAGGCCTATGACGATGCGATAAAGCAGGAATCGATTGCACCTATCGCTGAGCCCACAATCGAATTGGTTCAGATCGACCCTATAATTTTCAAGGCGATTGTCCCTCTTAAACCTAATATTACGCCCGGTAATTATCGGGATGTCAGGTTGGAGATGGAGACAAAGGAAGTCACAGAAGATGATATCAACCAGGTAATTGAGCAGTTGAGATTACAGTTTGGTACCCTTGTTCCGGTTGAACACGATATCCGATATGGCGATATTATATCAGCTGATATTACAGGGAAAAGGGGTGATGAAATAATCCTTGAGCGCAAGGATACTTTATACGAAGTAGCTGAAGGAGCCAAATTCCCGGCGCCTGGATTTGCCGATAAGCTTGTTGGTCTAAAGAAGGATGATGAAACAGAATTCGAGCTGACATTTCCAGATGATTTTGAGGCCAAAGAGCTCGCCGGGAAGCAGTACTCTTTTAACGTCAATGTAAAGGAGGTCAAAGAAAAGAGTCTGCCTGAGGTAAATGATGATTTCGCTAAAAATGCTGGCAGCGAAAATATGGAAGACCTTAAAGAAAAAATTAAAACGGGATTACAGACCAAGGCTGATGAAAGTCTAAAGAAGCAATTTGAAAATAAGCTTATTACTACTTTAATCGAGCAGAGTACTTTGGAGTTTCCGCCTGTCTTAATCGAAAAAGAAATCGATAATATTGTAAGCGAGGAAGCCAGGAATTTTACCGATGGAGAAAAAGGTCTGGAGGGTTATCTCACAAATGTTAAGAAAACCATGGAACAACATCGGGAAGATTTGAAGCAAGCTGCTACCGACAGGGTCAAAGCTTATTTAATCATAAGCAAGATTTCGGAGGAAGAGAATATAGATGTCTCTGAAGATGCATTAAATAAAGCAGTTGAAGACATGGTTAAGGGTGATGAAGCCAAGGCTGCTAATGTGAAAGCCGTATTTGATATGCCGGAGCCTCGAGCATCCCTGCGCAATATGCTGGCTATTAATAAAACAATAGACCTGTTAACTAAAATCGTAACGGGACAGGATGAAAAGCAAAACTCGTAATTAGTGAGGTGTATGATGGACAGACTGCAAAATATCATTCCAACAGTTATTGAAAGCAGTGCAAGGGGCGAGAGATATATGGATATCTACTCTCTCCTGTTGAAAGAGAGGATAGTATTTCTTGGAACTCAAATTGATGATCAGGTAGCCAACGTGGTAGTTGCGCAGCTGCTTTATCTGGCTAGGGAAGATCCTGAAAAGGATATAAGTATTTATATCAATTCTCCTGGTGGTGTTGTCACGGCTGGACTGGCTATCTACGATACCATGCAGCTGATTCAGCCGGATGTTTCTACGATTTGCGTGGGTTCTGCGTATAGCATGGGCACAGTTTTACTGTGTACCGGTGCTAAAGGCAAGCGATACTGTTTGCCTAACTCCACCATTCATATGCATCAGGGAAGGGCTGGCACGCAGGGGCAGATTACCGACATTAAAATCGCAGCCAAAGAATTTGAGCGCTTGGATGCACTAGTCGCCAATATTCTCTCAAAGCATACAGGTCAGAGTCTTGAGAAGATCCGTCATGATACAGATAGGGATATATATTTTGATGCTCAGCAGGCTGTAGAATACGGTTTAATCGATGATATTCTGTCTCCTGCAACGAAAAAAGATAATAAATAGAAGTTAAAGTATTAGCAAAATAAAAAGGGGATATGTTACATAGCGTATCCCCTTTTTATGAATAATTTCTTGCAGCTAAAGGTGGGTGTCCTTCAGCATATTATCAATTTCCTTTGTCAGATCATAACCCGGTATGTAATTTCCCCTGCTGTCTATCAGTTTTTTATCTTCCGTGATTTTGATTTTACCTGAGCTAAAAGCTTTTAGAGTATTAATTATTAAAGGTGTTTCCCTGATAAATCCAGCATGGCGAATTGCTTTAAACAACGCATTATTTTCACCCTGTTCCGTCTTGAGTTGGCTTACGCGTTGCATTAGTGTATTTATCCAGAGATCATAATAAGTGCTGCCTGTTATGGGAAATTTACAGTACGTGATTACCGGCCCTCTATCCAGCTCTGGAGTTACAAGATGCATCATGACTCCGGATTCCCTGGCCTGCTGTTCCATTAATGTCCATATAACTTCCTGCCACGTTCCCTTGGGCCCTTCAGGCAATGCTGGGTGGAGATTAATCATATTATACTTATTGCACATCTCGGGTCCCACGATAAGCATATATCCAGCGAGCATGCAGATATCAGGCTTGTATTTAGTCAGTCGGCTTATTACCTGTTTATCATATTCCAGGCGCCATTTAGGCAAGGCCTCTGTTTTCACACCTATTTTTTGCTTATAGCGAGATGCGAAATTTTTTACGGAGCAGCAGACGAGTGGAAGATGGTAATTTTCTACTTCTTTAATGAAGATGTCAGTATTGTCTGCCTCCCCTTTTTCTCTACTGCAAAAAACGAATTCTATGCGTGCCTTTAGCTGGCCGTTTTGAATGCTTGCGACAATAGCTTTGAGTAGCTTCCTTGAGCTCTCTCCTCTTGCTGTGGAGAACCACCCGATTTTAAGCATGTTTGTCACTCTTGTTTGTTTTGTTTGCGCAGTCTCGCAGTTGTGCTGATCAGATGAATAAGAGGGCTTGATTTCTTCCCGCATAATTTGCCCCCGGATAAGGCAGCCATGAATTCTTCTTTGGAATTGAAATCAGCCATTTCAACGTATGCATAACCAATCTCCAGCGGACTATGCGCATCAGTGCCTGCGCTGATCAGTTTATGATTTCTGGCAGCCAGCGCACGGGCTTTCTTTTCAATCCCTGGCCATAAGCTGCGGGAATTAAAAACCTCTATTATATCTGCCATTGCTGCGGTTGCTTCCAGCACCGAGGGATTCCGTAAAGCAGAAGGCCTGACCCTGTCATATGGATGGGGAATGCAAATTAGACCGCCCTGCTGGCGTATCAGTCTAATAGTCTCTTCAACTGGAATTTTATTAGGTATATCCTCTTGAAGGAACATACCCATAATCTCTCCATATGGTGTCAGTACTTCTTCACAGATAATTATTTTGAATGGGGCTATCTCGCTGAGTTCCCTTGCGCCCCTGGTCGTACCATGATCGGCCACTGCCACACAATCGATCCCTTTTTTCTGGCATGCTGCAATCAATTGATCGTAAGACATGTTAGAATCAACAGAGTGTTTGGTATGAACGTGCAGGTCGGCCTTTATCAATTTATTAAACCCTTTCCAGATATCCACCGGTCCTTGTATCTACTTTAATAAAATCACCGGTATTTAGAAAGAAAGGTACCTGGATGGTAATTCCAGTTTCCAATTTTGCAGGCTTGCCGCCTGCGCTGGCTGTATTACCTTTAAATCCAGGGCCGGTTTCTGCGATTTGTAGTTCAACCGATACAGGTAGTTCAACACCTATAGCTACTCCCTTGTGATTAAGCAATTCCAGGTTCATATTTTCCTTGAGATAATTCAAAGCGTCTCCAAGCAGCGCCTTTTCCACTGTAAACTGCTCATAGGTTTCCGTATCCATAAAGTGATACAGGTCGCCATCGTTATAGAGAAACTGCACGGGGCGTTTTTCTAAAAAAGCTTTGGTAAATTTTTCACTGGCCTGGAAAGATTTTTCAATAATATGCCCAGCCTTGACGTCTCTAAGCCGGATCCTGATCTGGGCTGATCCTCTACCTATTTTAATGTGGTTGTAATCCAGCACCTGATATAGCTGTCCATCCAGCACTATGGTTATGCCTTTTTTTAATTCTCCAGCATCAATCATATTGGTTAACCTCCCTGTATAAGAGCTTCTTTATTACTATGTGTCAGACAAACCAGTTTTCCCCTTTCCAGTGTGACTGTATCCTCAATACGTATGCCACCCCATCCTGGTAAATATATGCCTGGTTCAATTGTAAAAACCATGTGGTCCTCCAAAATATCTGTTCCCAGAGTGCCCAGCCTCGGAGACTCATGTATTTCTATGCCAAGACCGTGGCCTAATCCATGCCCGAATTGATCCCCATAACCAGCTTTATCAATCATATCACGTATTAATCCATCAGCTTTTGAGCTCTCCATGCCCGACTGGATTACTGACAATGCGGTTAGTTGCGCTGATAAAACAATATTATATATGGCATCGAATTTAACATCTGGTCTTCCTATAATAAATGTCCTGGTCATATCGCTGCAATATCCATTATAGCGTGCCCCCAGATCGATTGTTATCGGCTCTCCTGAAACTATTATTTTATCGGTTGGATGAGCATGAGGGAAAGCAGCGTTCGTTCCTGAAGCAACAATTATCTCAAACGGTATATTATCGCTTCCATTTTGCCGCATGAAGCACTCCAGTTCCCAGGCAAATTGCTTTTCGGTAATGCCTGTATGTAAGTGATCTACGGCATAATTCATGGCAGCATCAGCTATTTTGGCAGCCTTCTTGATGCATTCTAATTCTGTTTGATCTTTGATTACCCGCAGCGATTCTACGGAACCTTTTACTAATGATAAAGTTGTTTTATGCTCAGTCTTTTTAAAAATACTGTATATAGACTGGTAGGTTGATACTGAAAGGTAATCCGCTTCGATACCCAGTCGTTTAATCCCACAGTCTTCTAAAAGAGCGGGTAGCCATTTAGAAATCTCCCCTTTTAAATAAAATATTTCAAACTCAGGTGATTCCTGTTTTGCTTGCTCTACAT
>JAFGLP010000180.1 GCA_016927965.1 Dehalococcoidia bacterium | reverse complement strand
GATGAGTGTTTAAATACCAACTGGTTTACGAACCTGAAACATGCTCGAGAGATAATCGAAGACTGGCGGAAAGATTATAACGAAGTCAGGCCACACAGTTCGTTGAATCATAGAACGCCTCTAGAGTATGCTAATATGACCGCAGGATTCTAAGGGCTCGTGCTGCTAAATGCGGGGAAAGGTCAATAGCGATATCACATTGATCCATTATGCAACTTTATACGAATAGAGAAGAACGACAAAATGAAGGCGGTAAATTCCCTATCAGGCAAATATAGTTGTATTAGAATTTTCAGGTGTTACTTAGATATTTTCCTTTCTGCGCCTATCAGCAACCATAGGCAAAGCGATCGGAATAAATGCATCAACAACCTTGGGATCAAACTGCTTTCCCGCATTCAGTTTTATCTCTTCCAATGCTTCCTCAAATGACATGGCCTCACGATAAGAACGTGGAGAAGTCATGGCTTCAAATGCATCTGCTACACTCAGAATACGTGCTTCCAGCGGGATGGCCTCACCCCTAAGACCTGACGGGTATCCCTGTCCGTCCCATCTTTCATGGTGATGGAGTATACCCGGCAAACAGGGGGTCAGGCTGATGACGTGCCCCACTATCGCTGCTGATAATTTAGAATGTGTACGGATCTGCTCCCATTCTTTATCCGTAAGATTATCAGCCTTATTAAGTACCTCATCGGGAATACCTATTTTACCGATGTCGTGCAACAGGGCAGCAGTGCCGATCACAGCTACCTTCTCAGATGGCAACTCTAAAGCCTCCGCCAATGCAACAGCGTACCTGCTAACATTCCTTGAATGACCATATGTATACTGGTCCCTGGCCTCAATAGTGTGAGCAAGCGCATAAATCGTATTTAAAGACTCCTTCTCTGTACGGGTTTCCTGGCTGCCCTGCTCAGTTTGCTGCGATAGCATCTCAGAAACGACACAGGTACGGTCTCCATCAGTCCTTTTAGCATAATAAAGAGCCCTGTCAGCGGCAGTAGTAATCTCATCTGCTGTTACGCCGTCACTGGGCCATGATGCCAGTCCTAGGCTGGCCGTCACTTTGGAATTTTCTTCTTCCATTGCATTGGCGATCATTGTGCGGACACGTTCCGCTACCCCAAATGCATCTTTTCCCTCTGCACCCGGTAGGATGATGGCAAATTCATCACCGCCGTAGCGAAATGCCATATCAACATTTCTAATCGACTTCTCTATTATAGACCCTACACGTGCCAGAACCCTGTCACCATCAGGATGACCATAGATATCGTTATGTTCTTTAAAACGATCAAGGTCTAAAAATATTACTGATAAAACACCGGCATTGCGGAATTGGACAGCAATCTCCCGTGCTAGGCTTTCATCAAAATGACGTCTGTTAAATAATCTGGTAAGCTCGTCAATCCGGGCTCTTTGCTCAGCTTTTGTATAAAGATCACTGTTTTCCACAGAAACAGCAATTTGAAAAGCCAGGCTTTCTAGCAGATTAATCTGTTCAGGGCTGTAAGCTGCGGGTTGACAGCTGGCAACGATAAGGCATCCGAATATTTCACCTTTGACTGGCAACGGCAGATATACAATCGACCGCATTCCAGCTTGTATGAATCTGGCATCTGTCAGAAATTTGCTTGATTTTATTAAATCGGATTCCACCAATGGAGTCTTGTGGTTTGCCACCCACTCGATAGTTGTATTTTTTATCTGTATGGTTTCGCCTTCCTGCCAAGTCATGTCTACCCTGGTGGACGATGCCAAAATACGTGCCTGGTCTTTCTCAATCAGGATAATCGAGCCCCAATCGACATCGACTGCACTCCTCAGTTCATCTATAAAGGCGCCGAATACTTCAGGTGTGTTCAAACTGGACGTTATCAGCCTGTCAAGTCGGTTTATAATGACCAGCTCCTGCTCCCTTCTTCGGAGCTGTTCCTGCAGATATTCTTTCTCCATTGTCCCGGAGATCTGCTTGGTAATACGCTGTACAAGGTCTATATCCTCAAGGGCATAGCGTCCTGATTGTCTTCTGGCCAATAGCAGTATCCCTATAAGGCTGCCGCGGCTGATAATTGGGAAAAATAATTCGATGCCCATCTCTGTTAACCGGTCCCGCTCATCTCCCAGAAGACCCCTGAACTCTGGCAATATGTCAAGCCTATCATGTGTAAGATACCGGTACTCACGCTTCAGCCAGGTAATTATAGGACTATCATGCCTTATCCTTAATACTGAAACTTCTTCTGCTTTAGGCTCAGCAAATTCGATAATAAAATCATTACTAGCTGTTGCCGGTACCAATAGATATGCTTGCTGGCACCGTAAACCTCCTACAATAAGCGGTAGTAGCCCGGCACATAAATCCCTGAACCTGAAAACGCCTGCTATCCCGTGTGTTATAAAATCATTCAAGCGGCGGCGGTACTGGTAGCTGTCTCTTAGAAAAAGACGGTCTACCAAGTTAATAAATATATCGCGCAGCTGAAAAATAATTATACCCATGACAAAAGCTATCAGCATGGCAAAAATTGTGACAATAGTTCGCTCTTCAATTTGAGATGCTGTACTTACTGCCCAATATAAAAGCAGCCCCACAATTGCAGCGACTACAATAAGAGCTCCCCATGACAGCCCCCGGCGGGCTATGAACCGAATATCCACGATCTGGTGACGCACTGTAGCATATGTCCACAGGCACGCGGCGATCAGATTCCCGAAATGATCTATGGGGAACCTGCTGAGTGCTTCGGAACCGTTGCTCAGGGAGAACAGAGCCATGATGCACACGCCAAGTAATATATATGTGACGCGAGTACGTTGTACCTGGTCTGTCAGGCCCCGCAGCTTGCGCACCTGGGCGATCACATTGTCAGCCATGAGCAGTACAAGAGGAACGAACAGCACCACCAGCCAGAGGCCGAGCGAGATGCTTACCCCGTTATCCACTTTAACGCTCTGGGGTATGTAACCTAGCACCGCTAGGACTATTGAGCCTGCCAGTAGACAATAGCCGATTGCCAGTTGTATTGAGTAAGGCCCATATCCAAATGAACGGGAAAACAGGTAAAGCTGCATTGCCATCCACAAAAAAGTGCATATATTAAGTTTGGCTAAAAGCAACTGGTACTCAATTAGGAAGCTACTGTGGAGCAGGAAAGAAACCGAGCTCCAAACCATGGCAGCAATCAGATATAGTACAAAATACCAGTTCTGCTTCTTCCACGGGCGGCTGGTGATCATGATGATCATGAGGGGTACATAAGCGATCACAGCTACCAGTGGAATCAAAGAGTAAGCCGTCACCTTGCATTCACCCCGCTGATTTTACTAAATACAAAGGGCAGATAACTGCCGATGCTGAAAAAGACCAATACTGGCGGCATGAGGCCCTCTAACAGCAATGTCTGGTGCATGGCTATACAGTTCCTGTTTTTATATCCAGTAATGAAAGAACCTTGTCCGATGGGTTTATATGCGGCGGTTTTATATGGGCCAAGTCGGCGCCTTCAGCCTGTCGGGCCGCCATATAGTCTTTAAAAGCGCCCGGGCGGAGGAAACTTGTCATCAAGGGTTTTATATTCAGTATAGATTCCAGGTCTGCATAATCCTTATCAAGCTTTTTAAGCTGCTCATGTACTGCCAATGCCGTGTCTTTTTCATCGGCGGAATGGCCGTCCTTCATCTCCAGGTAGATATGCAGTACCGGCTTATCAGAGTTCATCTCTTTTCGGCCTGTCCAATCTTGGTAGGGGATACCTGTATTCTCTATGGCTTGCCATATCACCCTTTCCGTCAACCTTGTAAAGCCTGCGATATCAATAAGGTCATCGGCACGCCTCTCGAAAATCATCTGGGGTATATCAATGTTCAGGTTATCATTCCTAAGGGCAACTATCCTCACCATATCGCCAATTCTATACCTGACCATCGCCCCACCATGAAAATTAGTAATGACTATCTCGTAAATCTGGTCTAGCTGCACTTCATCGATCAGCACTGTTTTAGGCTTATATGACCTATCTGCCCTCCATTTCATGTACTCATCTTCGGGGATAAACTCCAGGAAATTGAGATTGGGGACAAATGTCATGCCGCTGTAATCCCAGGTCTGCGTTGCTATAAGAGACCCTTCAGCACAGGCATATGTTTCTAGGGGATATCTTCCCCATAGATTATATATCTTGTTCCTCAGCACGCTACTGTCTGCGCCACCGCTCATTATCCCGTACACGGTCCACAGGTCCCTCGGCAGCATGGAACGGCGCTCTGATTTACTCCGGACCATACCTCTAATAAGCCGGGCCAAAGCCTTAGGTTGGCTCAACAGTGGTAAAAGCACCAAGCCCCTCGATTGCGCACCAAACTGTTCGCCGAGCGCAATCAGGACAGTCGACAACCCAAAGAAATAATCAAAGCCCGACGATAGAGCAAGTCTGAAACCCTCTTTAACCCTCTCCTCAAAGGACATGCTCTGGGTCTTTTCCAGCGGAGGCATGTATTTCGATGCGACTTCTCCCTGCAGAATGTCAACAAACACGCCTGATGTATAAGGCACAGGGGCCACGGCGTAAACAATCTTTGCGTGTTCCCTAACCTTGGACACATCACCTCTGCTCTCGCAACTGGAGAAAATTCCGGTCCCGTACAAAAGCATCGCCAGTTCATGGGCAAACTCGTGACTGTAGGGTACCCACTTAAAGGGGTATTCACCTGACTTGCCAGAAGTGTGCGTCCACCGCAACGGCTTTGCCGGAAGCACGTCCTCCCTTTTTTCCAGAAGATCCGGGCAGTAGTCTGAATATGTTGTCAGAGGTACCCTGCTACGAAACTCATCCAAGCTGACTGGCATGGTAGTTCCCAAGAACTTTCGGCCAAGCTCGCAGTTCCAGAGCAAATCTATCTGCCCCATCAGCAACCGCCGCTGGATAACCATGAATTGCTCCAAACTAAGGTCAATGTAGCCGCAGCACATCTGCCACAGCTCCTCATTTCGCTTATGCTTCACCAATTCTCTTAAACTTGTCAAAAATTACCCCCAAACGCGTTTTATTATTTTAAATATATCACACACGGCCGAATTTAAGTAAACAGGCAGCCTCGTGAAAAATAGGTTACTCATATACTAATGATAGTGACTGGAAAGACAGTTGCCGGGTTTAATATCTTAGAATATAATGCCGGCTGTGATATATATAATCATAGGTATTATCAGCTTCCTGATAGCGTATTCCTATGATTGGCTGAGCTTGAAGAACATACCCCTTATACAGCATATTGCCGGGCTGGCGGCTGCAGGCCTTAATATCTACGCCACGGTAATGGTCTGCATAAGCCCTGATAAATTCGATATTTCGGTTTATGTTTTAGTCCTAGGAACCTGCCTGCTGCCAGTATCATTATTGCTACTTATTTACTCTTTATTCATAGAAATCCCCTTCCGTAGCACCTATTTACAAAAAGGGATAGGCAGCAAGCTCATCACCACTGGCACTTACGCTTTGTGCAGGCACCCGGGGGTGCTTTGGCTGACGCTTGTTTATTTATCTCTTGCCATGATCTTTCCTTCCATCACACTCTTCCTTGCCGTCATACTTTGGCTAATCATGGATATTATCTATGTTATCCTGCAAGACAATGTATTCTTTATCAGAATGTTCCCCGATTACCCCGAATACCAGCGCAGGACGCCTTTCCTGCTTCCCACTAGAAAGAGCATATCAGCGTGCCTGAAGACACTAAATCCCGGAGATAAGACAAAAATGCCTTAACTACTTCAGGGGCTATCTACTCCAAATCCTGAAGACATAGAATGCAGCTAGTTGCAATTTTAGTGCGAAAATTGGCGGTAAAAGATAAGGCGGCTAAAGTAAACTTAGTATCTCCGGGCATGACATAAATGCCTGCCTCAGAGAGCTGTATACAATACGAAACCTATGATTTGACACACTGATTCATCTTGCGAAACGGGGAAAATTGGTGGGTTTTGAGAGTGGTAGGCCGTGCAGGAATCGAACCTGCGACCCACTGATTAAAAGTCAGTTGCTCTACCAACTGAGCTAACGGCCCATTATGACTGGTCTGCATTTCTGCAAAACCAGATTAAAAGTGTAGCATATACCTCATCCTCAGGCAATTTCACTTGATTATACCGTCTGTTGACATAATATTTATACTTATTCAGCTTTTCAGGACTGTACCCCACCAAAGTACTATATGAAAAGGTACCGATGGGTGATTTTCACATCAGTATTCAAGGTATAAGATTTTATACATGGTGAGAAAATAGTGGTGGTATTGTTGATACAACCAGAGCGAGGTATTAGAAATGAAAACGGCAGTTGTAAGTGAATTTGTATCTGACATTGATGTTTCCAGCATCCGCCCACGCGTAGCAGATCTTGAAAGGGATGATCTTGAACATATTTTGGCGTATCAGAGACTTCTTGCCGGGAAGAACATCACACGCACGATTATGAGGCAATCTAAAGATGCCATTTTTTTCACTACCGGTGACGGCCGCTTTGTTGACGTTAACCAGCCTCTTATAAATCTGCTTGGTTATGATGTTGAAGATATCGTGGGACAATGCATTACCAGCATTTGCGGAGATCCTTCCGCCGGGGAATTACTTCAGCTTGAAGTTGAGAAAAAAGGCTACGTAATAGATTACAAAATTAGTTTCTATCATAAAGACGGCACTGAATTGCCGTGCAATGTCACATCAACTGTCCGCTGGTATAATGATGAGAGTATCCCCGGTAATCAGCCATTATTCAAACACTGGGTCAGAAGATCCAAGTAGTACTATCGAAATATCATACTTCGAGATTATCGGACTGACGCAATAGTCCAGCCTAACTACGAGCACTTGCGTGCCAATCATCATTTTTTGGGGCTTTTATGGTTAAAAGTAGGTGGAGCGGGTGATGGGATTCGAACCCACGACATCTTGCTTGGGAAGCAAGCGCTCTACCGCTGAGTTACACCCGCCAATCAAGAACTTGATTATATTAGTTATAAAAGAACCGCTATGTCAAGTACATCATAACTAACGTTTGTTTTACCGTACTTAAGATTTTTAAATCTATATCTCTCCTTAATCTTACTTTTACACCAGTACGGTTCCATCTTGTTTCATTTGGAATAAAGAATTCATGATTAACAGCCGCCATGCTTGAATATGCTTTTAAATAAATATACAATCAACTACACTTCAATTTCGGAGTCGGAGGCGGATATGCCCGAATTTTCACTTGATTCTGTCTTTAAGCCATCAGCAGTAGCTATCGCAGGAGTTTCACAGGACCTTTCAACACCCAGCATGGCGCAGAGATATGCAATGAGTCTGCGCGAATATGGTTTTAAAGGTAAAATTTACCCTGTGCATCCCTCGGGTGGCCGCTTTTTTGACAATGATATATACAGTAGTATTTTAGATATACCGGGACCGGTCGACTTGCTGGTATCAGCTATACCCGCCAGATTTACTCCCAAGCTTGTTGAGGATGCCGGCACCAAGGGCATAAAAGCTGTACATCTTTTTACATCAGGATACAGTGAAATTGAAGATGAAATTGGCAAGAACCTAGAACATGATATACTCAAGATCGCCCATAAATTTGGGCTGCGTATTATCGGGCCTAATTGCATGGGCATTTATAATCCTCGCGCAGGACTCACTTTCGCATCACAATATCCAGACCAGACCGGTTTTCCTCAAACACCGGGAACGGTTGGACTGATCTCGCAAAGCGGGGGAAACTGCATATTCTGCATAAGGGATGCTTTTTCCAGGAATCTCTTTTTCAGCAAGGCCATCAGCTACGGCAATGCTGCTGATCTTAACGAAACAGATTACCTGGAATATCTGGCTGATGATCAGGATACAAGCATTATTTTAATGTATGTCGAAGGTGTTAAAAACGGTCAGCGTTTCAGTGAAGTGCTTAAAAAGTCAGCTTCCATCAAGCCGGTAGTAATAAGCAAAGGCGGAACTACTGATACTGGCGCCCGTACATGTGCATCGCACACCAGTGCCATCGCCGGCAAAGCTGATATATGGCGCGATCTTATCAAACAGGCAGGCGCCATACAGGTAAACAGTATGTCGGAACTGGTGGATGTGGCTCTGATATTTAATAAATTCAAACGTCCCGCCGGAAAGAATGTTGCTCTTTTCGGCGTAGGCGGCGGGATAGCGGTGCAGGCCGCCGACGAGATCGCCGGGGAAGGGTTGCACATACCATTACTTCATAGCGATATCCGTAAAGGCCTTCACAATATATACGGCTCGGAAGCGGGGAGTATCTTCAGAAATCCGATAGACATGTCTCTTTATAGTAATGCAGATGCTCATGTCAACGCGGTTAAACTGGTGTCGCAGTCCAGCCAGATTGACATAATAATGATGCAGTTCCCATTCGACATGTATGCTTTGCTCAATCGCAAAATACCGGCAGGATTTTTTACCGAGGTGGTTACACAAATCTCACGGGTCGTAACCAAACCTATAGCTGTTGTTTTACACTTCGCTGTAAGCCGTGAGGGTAGAGCACTGATGGATGAGGTGCAATCTAAGCTGATTTCACTGGGCTTGCCTGTTTTCCCATCGTTCTCCCGGGCTGCCTCGGCTATCCGCAAGTATATAGATTATATGCATACCCATACTTGAGATCTTCCTTGTGATTAGTATAGTCAGTTTTACGATAGCATTGCTTGGATGATGGTGTTTGGAAATGATAGAGATTCTGCAAAATAAGTACTCTGCCACAAGATTTGAAATACTTGTGGAAATTGCGGCGTCAGGGCCAAATATTCAGCAGAGACAAATCGCATCTAAACTTGGGATTACTCCGCAGGCAGTATCAGATTATATACAGAAAATGGTCGAGGACGGTTTCGTCACATCAGCAGGCCGCTCCAGCTACAGTGTGAGCGTAACAGGCGTAAACTGGATGTTGGAGATGCTGCGTGAATTGCGTGATTACCTTTCACGCGTTAACAGCGTTATCACTGATATTACTACCTGTGCTGCCGTAGCCGACACCGACCTGATAAAAGGTCAGGTTGTTGGATTGATAATGAAAGACGGGCTTCTATTTGCCAGTCCGGACGTCAGCGGGCCGGCTAAGGGGCTTTGCCTTTCTTCTGCAAAAAAGGGCCATGATGTGGGAGTAACCAATATCGAAGGACTGGTAGACCTGGAGATTAAGAAAATAACCATCATACAGATTCCTGCCATCAATAAGGGCGGCTCTGCTGCGGTGGATATTGATCTGCTTAAATCACATCTTGGCAATACAATACATATTGGGGCTATCGGTATCGAAGCGCTAGTTGCATTACAGCGTGCTGGATTTAAACCAAAATATCAGTACGGTGCTGCAGAGGCAGCGATTGAAGCAGCTCATTGCGGTTTGCCGGTTGTTATTGTATGCACGGCTGATGCATTTCCCGGACTTATCAAGAAACTTCGTGAAGAAAATATGGATTACGAACTGATAAACCTGCAAAATTGAAATTGGTGTTTCAATCTTATCGTATCGTGTTAGTAGCAACAACCGCCCCGGCAACTACCGCCCGAGCAATGCCCCCAGTTCGGAAAGTTCTCTTGCAGATAGGTATCAACATATTTTGTACCTGAGCCGCTGTCAGATCCTGCGTCAATCGAATCTTCCGGCAGATTATATTCAACCTCAATATCTTGGCCAGCAACACTAATAGACGAATCTGCTACATTCGAAATCGGCGTAGGGGTTGTATCCGGTACCGGAGAAAGAGTATGAGCTGATATAGGCTGCCCACTAAAATGTCCTGCTGCGTTTTGTGACGCACTTGTTTCATACTCACCATTTGTGGGCAAAGAGGGAACTGGTCTATTTAGTGCCAGGTCCAAACCTACAATAAGAACGGCACAGACAACCAGAACAGCCGAAATAATTCCTATTGACCTCTTCTTCCCGGATCGACTATTCCCCGGATACTTAATTTGAAAGAGGCTATTATTTAATGGCGGATATATTGCCCGCAGACATACGGGGCAATAAGAAAGATACTTGCCAACCCAGTTGTTGCAATGAGGACATATAGTATAGAAACTTTCATTACAATTTATGCATGATAAAGACCCAACAGCGTTGCTAAAGCCGCACTTGTAACAGGTAAACTGCTGCACAGCAATGCTGCTAGCTACCCACTGACCTGGACATAGAGCAATTTTATTTTGCAGGATCATACCGCCGCAACGTATGCAGCGGTCAGTTCTTTCATCATTAAGTGTGCCGCAAATATTACACTGCCTGTATTGACGCAATTCCTGTTAACACCATCGCTATATTTGCCTAACTGCATAATAGCACAACATATAAGCAATAATATCATCAAATTACAGGGAATACCTAATCGAAACAATTAGCAACACAATAAAAATACTCACTATTTTCAATGGTGACGCGGCATCGTAGCAGTTCTACAATGTTAAGAAAAGGATACTTGAGTAAAAACAGCGAGGTGACTAAATGCTGCAATTAGTAGTGCTTTTGGTGTTATGCTTACCGGCGATAGCATTAGTAGGCGTAATAGTACACGACCACGTTAGCAGAGCAACAGTGCGTATACCATCAGACGATAGCTGGTATAAGTAGTATCAGTAGTACCAGTTATTTACTATATTGACAGGACCCTGCTGGCACAGGCAGCAGGGTCCTGTCATCTCTAAAACGCAGTAACATCGTAGGCCATTACTATAATACTAGTAAAATCAGTACCGTTAGGTGATATCCAGAATAACAATCCTGAGGTATTCTATATATATTAAATGATTTTAATCAGTTTTCCTCCTGATTAATATTACTCGGTGGTGCCGTTGCAGGGGTCTCAAAACAAGCCTGCGGCGGCACTGGCTAAGGGACAAAACGTTTACAGACCCCTTCCACAGCAGACACTTCCGGCCAGTAATAGGCTACTACCTGTTTCCAACTATTGAACCCAAAAAACTGAGACCTGACGTCGGCACTCAATTGACTTGTTTGCATTTGAATGCTGAAATCTCCGTTTACTTGTGTTGCGGGGACTTTCATACTGGGTTGATATGCATTTTCTGCACTGTATAACTGCTTGCCACTGGAATCAATGATGCTGAACGATTGTGGAAATGGATAACGGAAATCTATTCTGGTAATAAAAAATGGTACCGCTGGCGGGGTGAAATGATCGGTAGATAGATGCGGCAAAGGAGGCAATGGAGTATACTCCAGCGGCGTATAATAAGGCTGATAATCCTGGTGATTACTAATTGTGAAGCGGTCTATAGTGTAAATTTTTACACTGCTTTTCAAGCCGGCCACGGAGATTTCATGAGTGCCCGCACGGAGATTAGACAATACATAAGTTACGGAACCACCATTTCCAGGAGCGAGTGTAATATCCTGTGTAATATATTCATTACCGTCTATATATAAAGTTGCAATAAAGGCGTTTTTGCATCTACCAATATTCCGTACCGGCAGACTGACCGTGACAAATGTTCCCAGGAGTGCTTCCTCAGGAATAACCGATATGCTTCCCGTCTCGAATTTATAATCTTCAACAGGGGAAGAACGGAATGAAACTGATACCGTTGTATTATCAGACCTAGAAACAGCCTTCGAGCAACAGGATAAGCAGCAGATTGATAAAGACACCGCCAGTAATACGTATACCGCCTTTTGCCAGTACCTCATATTATTTGAATAATGATATCAATAACGCAGAATTTAGTTTAATTATAGCTATTGCCGGCAGGCAAGGAAAATGCAGCTGTTATCATCATAGATCAAACAGGGCATCTCTCAGACGAATTAGAAATTCTAACTGCGTAGTGAAAAAGTGGCTAAGTCAAATTCTATAAAAATGACCAAATTACATAGAAATAGTGCTATTCACCAACATAGCAGCGGCCCACGCCGCCGAAACATGCGCTTTTGATGCGGTTTACGGTAGTTGCACCACCGGTAGATGAATCATCGCCGCCACCTGTCCCATCACTGTCGCCAGCATAAGATGTGTCATCGGAACTTCCAGTGCTACCGCCCGATGTGTCGCCGGAACCATCAGCATCCCCATCTGTGGTATCACCACCGTCTAGTGAGCTAAAGCTGCTATCTGCAGTATCGCTATCCCCGTTATCTCCAGTCGCATTTGCAGCGCTGCTAGAGGAATCTCCACCCGTATTGCCGGCTCCGATATTACCATACCCTGATTCAATGTATGACGTAGCATTCAGACCATCACATGCGCCGGTTGCGCCGGCATTATCCTGATCAACTCCTGTCTTATCCTGCATACTTGCCATGCCTGTACCATGACCGATTAGTATGTTATTCAGGAATCCTGCCGAAGAATGAAAAAGAACGATACATCCCAAAGCTATCACAGTTAACACAGCAGCAATGACACATAATACTCCGTGCAGCACCTTATCTTTGGAAGATGCCGGGGACGATTTTTTCATTTGATGCTGCCCGGTTTCACTCATATTGACTTCTCACGTCAATCAGCATAAGGAGGATTGTCCCTAAATTCATTTCATTCTTAATTTATTACGGATAGAGTGTTTGGGTGACTTTACCTGTTGCATCAATTGTATAGGTTCCGTGTGGCGTCCCTAGGAAATAAGGAGAAATGGCATCCACATCAGATGGGACTGCGCCGGTATGATCGTACATATAAGCAGTCACCGCAGTCTGTACATTAGATAGCTCGGTTATAGCAGCTTCATTCAGCCCTGAACCTATGTATTTAGTCACGTTAAGCACAACTACAGCCGCTAGTACGCCCAGAATTGATATGACAACCAGCAATTCAATTAGGGTAAAACCCTTCTCGTTGGAATTCTTTATTTTGTTCATACTATGCCCTGCCATAAACATAATATTCACTTCACCGGTTTATCCGGCCTATTAATCCACAGTTTCAATATAGGATTCTTTAAGTCACAGGTAAATAGGCATTAAGTATTACATGTGCTAGTACTTACGTAACAGGCTACATACAAATAGTCTCATCTTTCCTGTCAATGGTATTACTAAAGTACTACGGAAAAAAGGCGCGGTTTCTGATTCAAAACCGCTTTATCGCATTGCATAGTGAAAAATAATTCAACCCCGAATTGTTGAATTAATGCGAAATTTATGAATTTAAGCCTGGCACAAGTCAGACAGCATGACACGCTGAGTAACAGGCCTAGCGTTGATCATAATTATTGTATTATGCTTGTTTTCTTCTTGATCGTCGCTGTTACTGATATCTGCCACTTCACTAACTGTTATCGTATTGATAATTTTCCTTTTTAAGGAACTTCTCAATGTTCTTCCGCTCAGCATTGTTGAGAAAACCCCCCTTATATGCCACATGGTCAAAATAGAATTGAATGTGCTGAGGGACCTCCCACAGGTTCTTATCAGCATAGAGATATCCATAGCGCGTAGAGCTAGCAAGTTTTTCCTGACTTATATTGTTTCCATTATATCCAACTTGAGAAACCATCTCAGGCGTAAATCCACGCTTACGTACTATATAATCAAGTTTACCGTGTATTCCAGTGCCGTGCTGGGCAGCCTCTTTACTGCGGTCAGCAAAAAGGATGGGCAGACCCAGTTTTATTGCTGCTTCCCTATGAGGATGCTTGCCAACACGATCGTCCGCTGATTTAATTTTCAACCTGGGATCCACGTTCATTGCCAGCATTACGATTTCATTTTCGATAAAGGGGAAAACCATGTATGCACCCTGGGACATGGCTATACGGTTTTCCCTGTCCAGTGTTTCAATATCGGATCTTTCAAGATCGCCACGCATCCTTTCCACAAGGACATCATAGCCATCTTTAGCAATTATCTCAGGATACCAGCTATACCCACCCCAGAGCTCATCCGGCCCCTGCCCTGAAAGTATGATTTTGAATCCATCAGCACAAGCCTGCTCGACTGCAGCAAGAACCCCTATACCTGCCTCGATCTGCACGAAATCGCGTTCTTCAACGGCGTGAATAACTCTTGGTATTAATTTATCGATATCTTGATAATTGAGACGCATTACTTTATGCTCAAGCCCTATTTCACGGGTAAATTTGACAGCATAATCAATATCGACTGATCCATCCACCCCTCCTGTATATGCCACCAGCTTAATACCGTTTTTCATAGCTACCTTATTAGCTAGATATGCTATCAGGCAGCTATCCACTCCCCCAGATACCAGCACCGCTGCCCTGTCAACGTTCTCTAGCCTTATTTCGACAGCTCTCATTATCAGTTCACTGTACTTATCAACAACAATAGCAGGATCATCAATAACAGCAGCAGGGGAATAGTACTTCTTAAATAAAGAATCAGCAAACTGCATATTATTTTTACTAATAATAGCCATCGTGCCGGCCCGCAGAGGCTTCACATTACGCAAGCCTATATTCCATAATGCTTTTTTCTGTGAAGCGAAGGCGGTAATACTGCTGTCACTATCATAAAAAAGCGGACGGAGGCCGGCGAAATCCCTCATTATTATGATTTGTTCGTTATCATTGACCACCAGGCAGTACTCACCATTGATTTGTGCAACTGCCTTTCTTAGGGCGTCTGCAAGATCCCCGTTATGTTCCTTTTCAATTAAACGCACCAATATGCTTGCGCTACTATAATCTCTAGCACTGCCAGCAAGATTTAATTTTTTCAGCAATTCTGCCACATTACATAAAATGCCCTCAAATATCACAGACATTCTTCCGTTAGTACCCGTTTCAGGTTTGCCTTTTTTGGCTTTCTCAGGATAATTCATTACGACCTGGCCGGTACACATATCTCCTGAGATAGATATGCCTTTGCGCCATGGTTGAACTAATCCATCATGGACAACCCAGGCTGATTGGGAATTAACCGAATTAAATGTTGCCATCATAGTATTTATTTTTTGATGGATATCAGCACTACCGTTCCTTAATATTCCGCATACGGGACTCATGGAATTAGCCTCCTCTTGTTTCTAATTTCTATCCGATGAAATGTAACTTGGAGAAATTATTAGGACTTATATATGGTTGACCTGCACGCTGAATACATTCGAAATCGCACAGGATCCTGATTGACTTGCCACCTGGCAAAGCGCGTTAATGCTAGCTAACGATCACTAATATGATACCACATCTTAGCTCATTTGTGCATCTTTTATCTTTCCCTGGAGATATGCTGGATTCAGCAAGTGCCTTGTTATAAATGTGAAAGACATGCCACCATCAATTGTTACCAACAATTAAGCTTCATAGCGCACAAGATTTTTACCTATTTGAAAAACAACAAATGCTATATCAAACTAAATAGCATAAAAGAATTATTTATTAGCTTCACCGGAAATATTATGATGATTCTCCTCATCATTAGGGAAATGAAATACATTAAGTAAAATTAGAATTTTCAGGAAAATTACACGAAAAACAGGTTGAACGCTTCTAATCGTAGAATTACTCTGGCGTCCCTGGAGGGATTCGAACCCGCGACCCGCTGCTTGAAAAGCAACCGCCCCCTTCAGCTTGGCTGGCGTCCCTGGAGGGATTCGAACCCGCGACCCGCTGCTTAGAAGACAATTGCTGGCCGTCAGCTTTGAGATGATGGCCTCGCAAAGCTGATCAACCACCTGTGGATTGGTCAAAGCAACTGCTCTTTTTCTCATTGAATTCAGCCTCCTATTTTTTATAAATCGGTACCTTTAATTACAATCAGACCGGATATTTCCGAAACTGGATAGTCAGAAATATTATTGGTGACCAGCGGCACATTGGAATATAAAGCCGAGGCGGCAATAATGGCATCAGATGGAGAAATCGTTAAACCCCGGGATTTTAAATGACGTATGATATTGCCTGCCGAACGTGCAATATCCTTATCTACAGGCATTGTAACCATAGAATCAAGAAATACTCCTGTTGCCTGCTCCTCGCTTCTAAGTATGCCGGCGTATATTTCAAGGTGTGTAATTGCACTGACGGACAATAAACCTCTTGAAAGCCACCCGTGCAGCAGCTTCCTGGCATATTCTTTCTTACGCAGGAAATCGATGCATACGTCGGTATCCACGAGACAGGAAACGACTAGATCTGCTTCACTTCTCATCGTTTATTATGCAACCTTGATAATCTTTTTGTGCTGGCTTTTCTCAGGTTGCTGACATAACCGGACACATCTTTTGAGGATAATAACTCGGGGTGATTTTCATCTTTCCAAATGCCAAAGCTGTGCTCCAAGGCATTATGCTGCCTGTAGTGTGCAAGATGATTTCTCAAAGCAATGGCACAAAATGAACTGAACTCTCCAGATTTAACATAAACACGGACCTGTTCAATAAGATCATCAGGCAGAGTAACAGATACTTTCTTGGTTCCTCCGGCTTTAGTCATTCGAATGTCCTCCATATATAGTATATCACTAATGCTACTAATAATACTACCAATTACCCATCGGCGCTTCTGCCAATTGTTCAAGGGTTTGCACCAGATGGTAATCGTTACACAGGGATATCCTCCTTATCGCCCATTACAGATTTAACAACCAGTGGATATCCATTGATTGCCTTCCCCCATCATTACTTATTTATTTATGCCTAAAATTAGTATTGCTTTTTCAATGAATTTACCTGCCGCCGCTATCACTGCTTTCGCCCCCGCTTGCGAAAATTCCGCATTATAGTCTGCCTCTTCACGCAGGTTCATTGCATTTAGGAAATCACGGGCTGATTGTGCTTCTATCTTTCCTTTATCTGCGAATAGTGCTTTCAGTGCCACTGCCAGGCAGTAGTGACTTTTTTCCCTGTACCCTCCGCATAAATCAGCCCCCTGGCTGCATGGAACATAGCGTAGTAGGCCTGGATGGTGGACCACTTGTATCGTGCATTTTCATAACCTGACTTAGCGTCAGCCAGGTCGCTCTGTGCAACGGTTATTTCTTTGTTGACAAGCTTTTGCCCGCCGGCAAACGGTATGATCTTTTTATTTTCAAGGCATTGCTTAAATTCCTGGTTCATTGGCCGCCTTTTCCCATAGTGTTATTCCTTTCTCTATCTCTTCCATGAAAGCCCTCTCCTGTTCTCCACCTTCCATCAATTCTACAGGGGTTCTGATCACTGCTTGGATATGGATATTCTCATATCCCTTTGGGAAAGCGAAGCTACTGATCAGGTTTAAGACATCCTTTTTACGCTTTGACACGATGAATAAATCCAAGTCGCTGGCAGAGCTATCCTTGCCCTCAGCGCAGCTCCCGTATAATACCATACGGCTCGCCAGCTTCTTAAGCTTTTCCAGCAGCGGTTCGATCAGCAAGATGTTTACCAGCTTTTTAAGTTCTGTGATGGCTGTGTGGGAAGGGTCGACCGAGTAAAAGAGCATCCTGCCTTCCTGTCGCCTCGTGATAACCCCGGCCGTAAATAGTTCGTTTAACGCCAGGTTGGCAGACCCCGTGGATATCCCCAGCCTGCGTGCTATCTCCCTTTCGTAAAAATCCTGGTCTGGAAATTTAACCAGCAGGCTCAGCACCTTCTGTTTGTTGGTTGAAATTATATATGGTTGTAACATCTAGCATCGCTCAAAATATTGACTGTATGCTCATTATAATGAGCAGCACCATATAAATCAACCTGCCATTAGTATTTTGCTTATACAAGTCTTGCCTATTATACTCATGCAAAATTACATCGTTATTATAAAATTGCAATGTATTTTTACAATAAGGAAGCTGGCTTAAAATTAGGCAGGGAGTGAAATCCTGCTTACACAACTTGGTCACCACAGCCTTGACGATTATACTGGCTATGATCTGGATATCGGCCTCCGATGCCCGGCCGGCTTCCACAGCCTCATCTGACACCTTGACTGACGTTGAATTATCCATATGCCCGTCTTTCTGAGATTACCAATTTATGGCATACGTGGTCGACTACTTTCCTTCCCTTGGACGGGCTTACAAGTTTCCCCGTGCCGCTTCTTTGAGGATGGCATTATCTAAGGTAAAATCAGCAACCACTTTCTTTAAACGGGTATTTTCCTGCTCCAGTTCCTTGAGACGATGAGCCTGATCGATGCGCATGCCACCGTATTCTTTCCTCCAGTGGTAATAGGTGAAGTCACTGATGCCGATCTTTTTACAGACGACCCTGATATTATTCCCCTGGCTGAGCAGGATTTCCGCTTCCCGCAGCTCATTAATAATCTGCTCCGGTGTGTACCCGTTCTTTGGCATTTTTTAACCCCTTTTCTACGATATTATATTTGGTATGGTTTTAGGGGGTCAGGTCAATCATGAATCAATGGATCTGGCTAGGGTTTAAATAAGCTAAGTGTAACAGGCCTGCAATTATGTTAAGATTAGAAATCCACCGCAGCATAAGGAGGCGATATGATAGAGGTTTTTTCGAGTAAGCTGCTAGAGAATATATTAGATCATCTACCTGTAGAGATATCATTTGTGGATAATGAGGATACGGTTAGATACTATAGTCATGGAAACAGTCGTATTTTCAAAAGGACCCCCGCAGTTATTGGTAAGAAAGTGCAGAATTGCCATCCGTCTCAAAGTGTTTACAAGGTGCAGCAGATAATAGACGATTTCAAATCTGGAAATCGCGACTCGGCTAAATTCTGGATAAATCTCCATGGGAGGACTATCCTCATAAGATATTTTGCCGTGAGAGACAATGAGAAAACATACCAAGGTATCCTTGAAGTTACACAGGACATAACTGATATAAAGGTTATAGAGGGTGAAAAACGCTTGCTTGATTGAGATGGCGATAGGCCCTCAGCTAGTTCAAATCTAGCATTATCGTTGGCACAGAAAAGGGGAGGCCCTCATGATCTGCAAAACTAGCATTATCGTCGGCACAGAAAAGGGGAGGCCCTCAAAAAAACAAAGTTCTCTTATATTAGTTGGTACAGTTTTCGGGTGATGATCATAGTAAAGAAAAGCTTATGCAAATTGATGCGTGAGATAGGGGGATCTTCAGGAGAGTTTCATCGCACTTTCATATATTATAAAATTAAATCACACTGTATAAATTGGCTTAATAATTTAGGCGTTAATAGCAATTATCCTAGAATGCCATCAATCACTTGAAAATTGATAATTTTATTACCGTAAGCGGGTAATGCCTCAGTATCTGTATAGTGGTTTAAGTAGAAGCAGCAGGGGATAGCTAAAGGTCAAGATGATGAGATACTGTAATGGATACTGAAATCATAATTGTTCTGGTTATTTTAGTTGCAACTGCCTTACTGTTAATCCTAGATAAAATCCGTATAGATGTAGTTGCAATTCTCTGCATGCTGTCTTTAGCGTGGACCGGTATTTTGCAGCCTTTGGAAGCGCTGGCAGGTTTTTCGTCCAATGCGGTAATCACCATGATAGCCGTGATGATTATGGGAAGAGGTATTGCCCGCACAGGGGTGATGTCAGGTTTTGCCCGTCTGGTTTTCAAATGTGTCGGCAATAGCCAGCGCAGAATTGTGGCGACGGTTTCGGTAGCAGTTGGATTAATGTCAGGATTTATTCAGAACATAGGGTCTGCCGTTCTGTTTTTGCCCGCTATACTCAATATTTCACGACGAAAAAAAATACCTGCCTCAAATCTGGTTATGCCAATCGGCTTTGCTATTCTGCTGAGTGCTCCCCTCACCATGATAGGCTCGGCACCGTTGATGATGGTTAATGACTTTCTGATAGGGTCTTCTTTTGAACCCTACAGGCTTTTTGCCGTGACACCGGTCGGCCTTGCGCTTTTATTTTCATGCGTGGTTTTCTTTTTCCTCCTTGGCAGGTATGTATTACCTCGATATGAATCTAATCACGACCACGATATTCTACAGGCTACATTGGTTGAGGACTGGGAGCTTTCCGCACATATATGGCATTACAGGATAAACGCAAACAGCATGATAGTCGGCAAGACTGTTGAGGAAACAGGCATCTGGGATAAATATAACATCAATATTCTGGCTATCGCTGCTAACAAATTACCTGAGTATGCTCCATGGCGGGAAACAAGGTTTGCAGCTGATCAGTCAGTGGCATTGCTGGGCAATGAAGATAATGTCCGGCAGTTTGCTGCTGATTATGCTCTGGCTCCTGTGGGAAAGCCCAAAAGGCTTGAATTGCTGGATGATGCGGTCAGTGCTGGATTCGCTGAAGTGGTAGTTCCGCCGCGTTCCGCCATTTCCGGGCAAACAATCAGGAAATTCGGATTGCGCAGGCGCTATGGAGTCGAACCTGTTCTGCTTTATCACAAGGGGGAAAAAGTCAGGGGAAATTTTTCAGACATTGAAATTACCCCGGGCGATATCTTCATCGTTCACGGTCTATGGGGCAGGATCAGTGACTTGAAGAAGGGCTATGACTTTATTGTTATCACACCTATAGAGGCTGGGGAAAAAGACACTTCCAAAACTTGGATTGCCTTAATGTGTTTCGCTATTTCTATTGTTTTGGCGGTGGTGGGATTTTCCATACCGATAGCTTTCTTTACGGGGGCTATTTTTATGGTACTATCGGGTGTATTAAAAATTGATGAAGCCTATCATGCAATCGATTGGAAAGTTGTATTTTTCCTGGCTGGCCTTATTCCTTTGGGATTGGCTATGCAAAAAACAGGCACTGCGGCTTTTCTGGCAGGGAATGTGATCTCGCTTGTTCAGGGAAGTAATCTCTATTTAATGCTGCTAGCCATATCAGCGCTAACCACGCTGCTATCGCTTTTTATGTCCAATGTAGGGGCTGCTGTAATCCTTTTTCCAATGGTCATCAGTATCTCCAGTACTCTGGGGATAGATCCACGTCCTCTTGCGTTGCTGGTAGCTGTTTCCACCGCCAACTCCTTTATTCTGCCGACGCATCAGGTTAACGCATTGTTGAAAACGCCCGGAGGATATAGAAACATTGATTACCTCAAAGCAGGCGGTGGATTAACAGCCATTTTTCTGTTGGTTGTAACCACTATTTTTTACTTCTTTTATTTGTGAATTCCAACTTTATAGAAAAATTTGCGGGTACAATAACAAAAATTTGTTAAATATAATCAACGAGGAGGAGATATGCTGATAAAACACTATTTTCTGGAAAAAATTGCTCATAGTTCCTATATCTTGGCAGGCAAACAGATCTGCGCCGTTATTGATCCCAGGCGGGATGTGGACATTTATATTAACGAGGCACGTGAACTCGGCGTCACTATAACGCATATCCTGGAAACGCACCTGCATGCTGATTTTATCTCAGGTCATATGGACCTTGCCGCCAAAACCGGAGCTAAAATCTACGCGCCCAAATCAGGAAATTGTAAGTTTGAACACATACCACTATCAGAAGGTGACACTATTACCATTGAAGATATGACAGTGGATGTACTTGAAACACCAGGCCATACACCTGAACATATCGTATACGTGGTAACCGATAGATCACGAGGCGATTCACCTATCGGCGCTTTTGTAGGAGATGTGCTTTTTGTGGGAGATGTAGGCAGGCCTGACCTGTTTCCAGATATTGCCAGTGAATTAGCGGGTAAGTTGTTTCATAGCCTGCATGACAAATTGCTCAAGCTTCCCGATTATTGTGAAGTATATCCGGCGCACGGCGCCGGCTCCTTATGCGGGCGCTCAATGGGAGCTAAATGGACTTCTACTATTGGCTATGAGCGGCGTTACAACCCGAGTTTGCAGATCAAAGACAAGGTTGAATTCATTCGCTCGCTTACATCCAGCATGCCGCCTGCTCCTGACCACTTCAGTCGCTGCAGCGACATCAACCGGAATGGACCAGTGCTGCTTTCCAAACTACCCGTACTTGAGGAACTGCGTCCGGTTGACTTTCTGAGTAAAATTCAGGAGTCTGATAACGTAGTACTAGATGTGCGCAATTATGCTGCGTTTGGCGGCTTCCATGTCCCAGGTTCATGGCATCTCGATCTTAAAGGGAATTTTCCTACTTTTACAGGCTGGGTGATGCCTGTTGATTGTGATATATTGCTAGTCGCAGACAGCTACCAAGAAGCCCTTGCCGCCAGCCTGTGGGCACGGCGCGTAGGTATTGATAGGATTGTAGCTTATTTGAATGGAGGTATGACAACCTGGGCAACAGATGGATACCAGGTCGATCATGTTCACCTTATATCAACTGAAAATCTCTATCGGCGCATAACTGATGGTTCACAGCCGCTGACACTGGTGGATGTTAGGGCACCCCTCGAGTTCGCTGATACGCACATTAAGGGATCTGTCAACATCCCTGCACCTGAATTGCGTACCCGCTACAGGGAATTACATCCGGACAATCCAATATACCTTATTTGTAGCACTGGCAATCGTTCGAGCATGGCAGCAAGCATACTTAAGCAGCACGGTTTTAAAGAAGTCTATAATGTTGCAGGCGGCATGACCGGATACAGCGCCGCTGGCCATATCAAGCAATGCAACGTGTGCGTTAATCCGCATGGTCCAAGGTTGACAAACGTTTCCCTGTGATTCAAAGGCATTTGAAAGGAGGATGGCGTTATGAACTGGTTAACAGAACTGCAATGGTCTCCCTATTTAGTCGGAGCGGCTATAGGAGTGTTGAGCTGGTTTACATGGCTTGTTTCAAACGAACCTCTTGGTTGCTCAACCTCGTTCTCACGGATAGCTGGCATGGTTGAGAGACTATTCAGGGGGAAAAGGGTTGAGCATAAACTCTACTATCAGGAAGTGAAGCCTGAAATAGACTGGCAGATGATGTTGGTTATCGGCATTGTTATCGGCGCTCTCATTTCTTCACTGTTGTCTGGGGATTTCCTCTGGCAGTGGATACCTTCAGTCTGGAGCTTCAATTTCGGCGATAATATAGCGATTCGTCTCATAGTAGCTCTGACTGGTGGTATTCTGTTAGGATTCGGCTCCCGCTGGGCTGATGGCTGTACCAGTGGTCATGGCATCAGCGGGACAATGCAGCTCGCTGTATCGAGTTGTATATCAGCCATATGCTTTTTCGTTGGTGGAATACTGGTAGCGCAGTTGCTCTTTAAAATAATAATTTGAAGTGTGAAGGATTATGAATATACAAAGCAGAAAATGGAAATTGTTTTGGGGACTAATATTCGGGATTATTTTTGGGTTCCTCCTGCAAAAAGGTGGAGTTACCAAATATGACGTCATCCTTGGCCAGCTGCTGCTTACGGATTTTACTGTGCTCAAAATCATGCTGTCGGCTGTATTAACCGGTATGATAGGGCTGTACATCATGCAAAATGTGGGGTGGATTAAGCTCCGTCCCAAGGTAGGGTCCTGGGGGAAAAATGCCATTGGAGGATTAATCTTTGGAGCAGGCTTTGCCTTGCTTGGCTATTGCCCTGGAACGATCGCCGGGGCTGTCGGGAATGGTTACCTTGATGCAATGACAGCCGGTTTAGCCGGCATTGTGCTTGGTTCCGGACTGCTGGCGGCGGCTTATCCCAAATTAAAAGAGGGCGTTATGATGATGGGGAATTTTGGCAATGTTACTATGCCCCAGGTTTTTAAAGTAAACAATTGGATTGTTATCATTCCTCTGGCAATATTAATAATACTTATATTTTATCTGTTGGAAGCATCGGGGCTGTAGTATTGTAATAATTAATGATTATTATCCCATTGACCTGAACTCCTAAAACGATACCAGATATAATTTCGTAAAAGGATGTAATTGATCAGTACCCCTTTTGTTGACCAAGCATTTATTAATTATGTCACTTGCTATATTGGTCCAGCGTTTTTTGTAATCAGCGTTGGAAACTGGCGTATATTAACCTTTCTCCCTGCATTTAGCGGTGCCCGCCCATATACTGGCCGGATGCCTATGGAAATCAGAGACTAACCAACTACCCCTGCATGCAGAGGAAGAAATAATCAGGAGTCTATAATTTTCAGGGAAATAACTCAAAATCACGTTTGGTTTTACAAAAATATTGGGATTTTCCCAAACGTAAAATTATGAAACTTGGGGAATTTGATTGTTGCCCAAGTTTGGGATTTGATCGTTAAGCTAATTCATAGATACTAGAATTTTATACCAGCAAAGATGTACGGGCACGTGTTGTCGCAGTATTTTGTAGCTAATCCATCTGTATATCTTGTGGAATGAAAAGGTGCTTGTGCAGGTGAAAAATCAGAAACGGATTTCCCCCTTCTCACGTTTGGGAGGTGCCAGTTGAGCTTCTTTATAAATATTAAGGTTTCATATAGCAAAAAAGATGCTGGTGCATGTGCCAGCGCAGTATTTTGAGACTATTTCTGTTCCATATCACAGGTAAATGTTACTGGTGCACGTGATAAATCAGAAAAGAGGCCGTTAGCCCAAACAGGGGAAAAGAAAGATAAAATCAAACATTATCAGGTTTACAATAAGGTTTGGAACTTGCATTGTTTTACCTCAGTTAAAAGTAAATTTTTCATAAAAGCTGTCAGAGCACCTGTCTTACACAAAGGGGGTCACAAGTTCAAATCTTGTATCGCCCACCATCTCTGGTGATATTATTACCACAAATTAGCTACGATTTTTCACAATGTTATTTTTCTTAGTATTTTTTCAATCGTAAGAAAGGCAATAATATCACCATTGAGTAAACGTTGGTATGTATATTCAATCATGAATAAAAAGCGTTCCAAAAAGAATTTTTAAAAACGTGCAATAATATAAGTGAGAAAATGGCTGAAACAAAGAAACGACTTAAATTGAAAATGTGGTCTGGCGGTAAAGCGATAGAGAAGGACTTTCCTGTTAAGCATAAAGGCAGGAAACTGTTAATTCCTTTTGAACTTACAATAAAACAAAGCTTTAGATTAACTGAATTTTACGAATTGGATGGTTTAGAAGATGAAGAGGAATGGAGTATAAATTTCGATAGAGTGATAAATGATATTGCTCAAAAAATAATTAAAAGCAAGATAAAAGCGGCAAAAATATACTTTGAAAAACACCCAGACGAATGGATACGTATGGTTAAATCTATCAAGCTTACAGATAAACAGATTGATGATAGGATTGCAAAATATAAGGACGGTAAACTAAGAAAATTTCAGGTCTTTCATCTTAAATGACATCGATATAATTGGACACCCACCTTACCCCTTCGATATTTGTTAGATATCATTATATTAGCTCATATGTTCTACTGTAAAGATGAAGATGCCTCTTGTTTGGCGACGAGAAAGCGCCGAACTTCCTGGTAAAAAACCGAAGTAATTCATGAAATCATTGAATTGGCCAGCTAAAATGAACGCTATGGTTACCGGCGGATTACCGCATTACTAAATAATAACCGGGGCTGGAGAGTTAAACATAAGCGGGTGGAGAGGATTTGGAGGATGGAAGTCTTGAAAGTACCTACGAAGCAACCGAAGATGGGAAGATTATGGTTTAACGAAGGCTCCTGTGTACGCCTGCGCGCCGAGCATAAGGACCATGTCTGGAGTTACGATTTCATAATGGACCGCACGATTAATGTCAAGGCTTTCAAGGTATTTAATTTTATCGAAGAATACACCCGGGAGTGCCTGGCAACCTTGGTGAACTGGAAGATTAAGGCAGATGACGTCATCGATTAGCTTTTCAACCTGTTTGTTTTCCGAAGCATTCAGGAGCATATCCGTTCCGACAACGGGCCGTAATTTATGGCTCGGGTGGTCAGGAAATGACTGACTGGTCTAGGAGTTAAGGCGTTATTTATCGAGCCGTGGGAGTCCCTGTGAGAACGAATATATCGAATCCTTCAATGGTAAGATGCGGGATGAAGTACGGAACCGGGAAATATTCACTACGATGACAGAGGCGAAGGTATTGATTAACCAGTGGCGGAAAGAATATAATCAAATGCGACCTCACAGCGCCAAGAATTACCAACCACCGGCTCCGGAGGCCGTTTTAATCGGAACTACGAAGTAACCAGTGTTAGCGTTACTGGGGGCAGGTCTTTCGAAGAGCGAATGCGCATCGGCTTAACGATAACATGAAGGAGGGGAAAATGAAAGTAATAGCGTCTGTTGCAATGGCAATGTGTATCATCTTTCTAGGAGCCTGTAACGCATCTGCCCCCGAACCAAAGGCTGTTTCCACACCTGAGACAGGCTTCGAGCCAGAGTTAGTCCCTGCCAACCCCAAGCTCGTCGAACTCTCTAAAGACTTTGAGCAGGATGTTTATGAGGTGACAGAGGGAGTTTATGTCGCTGTAGGTTACGCTCGAGCCAACCCGGTCTTGATAGAGGGAACCGACGGACTGATAGTTATTGATCCCGCGGAGAGCGAAACGGCTGCGAAAATAGTCAAATCAGCATATAACAAGCAGCTGGATAATATCTTCTCCAAAAAGCCAGTAAAGGCGATTATCTATACGCACTATCATGACTGTCATATCCATGGAGCTGCGGTCTTTGCAGGTGATCACTCGCCGGAAATTATCGCTCATGAGAGTCTTGCCAAGAACCTTTTCAGCCCACCTGGTGCCGTATACAGTTTGATTTTTCCTATGAAAGCTTATCGAGCAATTAAGTACATGGGTTTAAAATTCCAGCAGGACCCTGGCTACTTCGTCAACGGCGGTATTTTCCCTTTATCGATTCCAGGCCCCTCGGGTTACCTACCACCAACCAAAACTGTCCAGGATAAACTGGAGACAAATATTGCCGGGGTAGATCTCGTTCTACTACACGTACCTGGTGAGACCTCTGACATAATCTGTGTGTGGTTGCCGGAGAAGAAAGTCCTGGTGCAAATAGGTGACTTCTATAAGTCTTTTCCTGCAATAACAACAATGCGTGGCGCTTCGTTCCGGAACCCGCTGGATTACATAAAGAGTATAGACAGGATGAGGAGTCTCAATGCTGAATATCTAGTATTAATCCATGGCGGCAAGCCGCTGGTAGGTGCGGATAATATTAGCCGCACACTCACCAACTATCGTGACGGGCTCCAGTTTGTTCATGACCAGACAATACAAAACATGAACAAAGGTTTTACTCCCAAGGAAATCATAGAAGTCATAAAACTGCCGCCTCACCTTGCCGATGAACCTTATTTGCAGGAATATTTCGGTCAAATGGATCGAGATATCTGCCAGATTTTCCTGCAATACCTGGGCTGGTATACCGGCAAATCCAGAGATCTGTTTCCCATATCTCTGAATGAGGAGGCCCATGAAATGGCTGAGTTGGCTGGTGGGATAGAGCAACTTGCAGCCAAGGCTCAGGAAGCTCTGGATGGAGGTAAACTGGAATGGGCACTGATACTCGCTGATGACGTACTAGTGCTCAAGCCGGACCATGCTGGAGCACGCGCAGTGAAGAACTCGGCGATGCTTTCGTTGGCTGAAGAAACTTACAACGCTCAAACGCGCAACTACATCTTGTCCGAATACCTCGACGAGACGGAGCAGGTGAGCATTCCGATCCCCGCCTTCAGTGATATCGACGATGCCCTTGTTGCTCCCATGCCCATGGATACTGTGTTTGAAATCATGGCCGTTATTCTAAACGCTTCTAAATCCTTAGGCGAGGATATCATTGTCGGCCTCCACTTGACCGACATGACTAACACCACGGAGCCTGCTGACTATACCATGCACCTTCGCCGAGGTGTCCTTGAGGTCCAGCCACAGGTCCCGGATAATCCAGAATTCACCCTCACCGCTGAATCTCTGTTGTGGAAGAACGTGGTACTAGGAAAGCTCGCTCCTCAAAAAGCAGTCTCCAATGGAGAAATCACGGTACAGGGTGCCGATCCCAAAGAGTTATATAGGTTTCTCGAATTTTTCAACTGATTGTGATGGCGTCTGTTGACGCCCTCTTTAATACATACTAAAGCCCAGAGCTCAAAGAAAGCCGGAAATCTTGAACGAATGGCGGCATTGCCATCGTAGATAAATACTTGCGCCGGGCCATGCAATCTGCAGGCACCTTGGTTATTGATGTGGGGCTTTGCCGCTTATGGGTACTCTAAACAGAGTATTCTGGATATATCCAAATGACAGCAATTTATAGATTAGGGAAAGTCAAAATCACAAGTTACCAGCAAATATTATTGACATAAATCGACGATTGCTGCAGTGCGCTTTAGCGTGTATAATGATTTTAATGGAACCAGTAATGTTAGGGACCAAGGAAGCAGCGGACAGGCTGGGTCTTTCACAGGCCCATGTGAGACGACTGCTTGAATCAGGAACTATTGAAGGAAAGAGATTGGGACGTGACTGGATCGTGTTGAACTTGAGCTACAAGCGAAGGCGGAAGCCAAAGGTCGGCAGAAAGATCGTTAAGCAAAATGGGTAAGCATTTATTAGGATTGAGGTGAATCTAAATGGGAAGACAAGCGTTAAGCAAAATAAGAATTTCAAAGAAAGTTTCGCGTAAAAACAAGGCAAAGGCACCTGATTGTAATTTAGATATGGCGTCCCTGGAGGGATTCGAACCCGCGACCCGCTGCTTAGAAGGCAGCCGCTCTATCCAACTGAGCTACAGGGACGTGTAACGAGTTTAACACATGCAATTACACTGGAGCAACAGCATAAAAAAGAGATTAATTTCCGGCTTAAACTATCGCCTTTTTGGGCTCAGTGGGTTCGCTGGCAGCAGCGGCAACCTCCTTTGACGCCCCCTCCATTTTGGCAGGAAGCTGCGTGGGGGAAGAACTCTTGCTGTCGGTAACGTAAAAACCTGATCCTTTAAAAATAATGGGAACAGGTACAAATAGACGCCTTGACTCGCATTTACACGAAGGACAAGATGCAATATTCTCATCGTTGAAGCTTTGCCTGACCTCAAACTTGGTATTGCACTTAGAGCACACATACTGATAGATAGGCATATATCCCTCCAGGAGCCATCTTATGATCTTATAAAAATTAGCACTCTATTAACATGAGTGCTAATTTCATATTTTAATAATTATCGACAGTATAGTCAAGTAGCACCCTGGTTTCCTCTTCAGCGCCGTATCTCTGTGGTTTTATATGTACTTCACAGCTACGATTAGCTGTGCTATACTATGAAATTGCTGGATGTAGGGACAAGCGAGGTTGAAGTTTCGTTCTAGTTGAGGGCTCGTAGCTCAGGGGCAGAGCGGTCGGCTCATAACCGATTGGTCGCAGGTTCGAAACCTGCCGAGCCCACCATCTTAAACTTATAAAACAGGGTTTTATTTTTACAAATTGGGCTTTGTCTGTGTGTCTGAATGGTAAACCGGCTTATCAAGTATAATATTCATTGAGCACCATGGAGATTATTGAAGGGCGCAATCCCATCATAGAGGCCTTGCGGGCAAACCGTTCAATCAGCAAAATTCTGATCGACAAAAATGTTAGAAACCAGGGCCCTATTATTCAAATACTGGAACTGGCCAGTTCCAAAGGCATCGGTATTATGTATGCCGATAAAAAGGATATTGCAAAGGAAAGCAGCACCGGTGCCAACCAGGGCATAATCGCCCTGGCACGTGCCAAAGAATATATAGAAATAAATGACCTGTTCGATATTTCAAGGGCTAAAAACGAGAATCCGCTTTACCTTGTGCTGGACGGTATTGAAGACCCACATAATTTCGGCGCCATTCTCAGGACAGCAGAAGCTACCGGCATACACGGAGTTGTCATCCGGGAACGCCGGGCGGTCGGACTGACGCCCGCAGTAATTAAAGCTTCCGCCGGCGCGGTTGAGTATGTATCAGTGGCCAGGGTTAGCAATATAGCGCAATCAATAATAAGCTTGCAGAAAAAAAACATCTGGGCAATCGGCATTGACATGAGTGGAAAGACATCCTATGACAGGATCGATTACAGGCTGCCTACAGCGATTATTATTGGCGGAGAGGGAAGGGGAATATCTGACCTAGTCAAGAAAAGATGCGACAGCCTAGCATCAATACCAATGAGAGGTCAAATAGGCTCTCTCAACGCATCTGTTGCCGCTGCGGTAGTAATGTATGAAGCATTGAAACAGAGACGATAATATCGATAAGGTGGAAGTAGAATGACTGATACTACCATAACTAGGTTACCCATAGGAAAACTGAACGACGCAGCCGAACTGTTAATGCGGGCATTTTATCAAGACCCTCTTCTGCTTTATTTGTTCCCTGATGAAAAAGACCGCCGAGAATCTGGCAAACGTTTCTTTTTACCCAACCTTCAGCATGCGGCTGCAGATGGACAGATGTTAACCACCAATTTATTTAGAGGCGTTGCTATCTGGCGCTGGCTTGGTTTCGAGCCTGAATCGGCAAAATCATCCGACTATGACCCACGCAGCCAATTGCCTCAAACTATGGGGAAGGAACCATTCAGTAGACTTATGAACATGGTTAGCTGTATTGCGCCAATGCATAAAAACCTGATGAAGGACAAGCATTATTATCTCTTGTTCCTGGGCATTGATACCGGCTGGCAGGGCAAAGGAATCGGAAGCCAATTGATAAGTCCCATGCTGCAAAGGGCGGATAGAGAAGGAATTACCTGTTATCTGGAAACCAACACGGAAATCGACATTAAGTTTTATGCCACACACGGCTTTCAGGTGGGCGAACAATTAGAGATTGTACCCGGGCAATTTAATGTATGGGGACTGACCAGGCTTCCTAAAACCGTCTAGTACGGAAATAAATACCCATAAAAGAAGTAATACGCTGATTCTATCAATCCTGTCCCTTGATGTAACGGAAGGCGGATTTTGCAGCTGTAGCGCCGTCTCCGACCGCAGTCACCACCTGACGGGCCGAGTTTCTCCTGATATCGCCGGCGGCATATACGCCGCGGACGCTGGTGCACATTAGTTCGTCGGTAATAATACTACCGTTTTCATCCAGCTTTGCCAGCCCTTCTACCAAACCGCTGTTGGGAACCATGCCTACAGCTACAAAAAGACCGTCGACTTTCAATTCTGTTGTGGCATCAGTCTTCTTATTACGCAGGTTGAGTACCCCAAGCTTCTGTTCGCCTGTAATGCCTTCGATCACAGTATCCCAAACCATTTTTATCTTGGGATTTGATAACACTGACTTCTGCAATACCTCACTGCCACGAAGCTGGTCACGCCGGTGGATAATATAAACCTCCCCGGCATGTTCAGCCAGTTCCAGCGCATCGGAAAGGGCGGTATCTCCACCTCCGACCACAGCCACTGCCTTATTTTTAAAAAGGAACCCATCGCAGGTGGCGCAGTATGAAATGCCGCGCCCGGTCAGGCGTTTCTCGCCGTCAATTCCTAGTTTGCGGTCGTTGGCACCGGTGGCAACTATAACAGCTTTTGTCTGGTACTTCTCATCATCCGCTGCCACAATAAAAAGGCCGTCCGTCATTTCAATGGCATTGACTTCGGCAGTTTCTACAGTCAAACCGAAGCGCATTGCCTGCTCATACATCTGCTGACCTAAATCCATGCCCGAGATGCCCAGCGGAAAACCGGGGTAGTTTTCGACGTGCCTGGCATTGACGATCTTGCCGCCGAACATGCCTCGCTCTATCAATACGGTTTTTATTCCATACCTAGAAGAGTAGAGTCCCGCCGTCAGACCGGCAGGGCCCCCACCCAAGATAACAACTTCATATTCCCGCATAACTGTCCCCCCTTTACTTAGTAGACATAATATTATTTTCGGTCGTGGTACTTCCGGTAGACCTCTTTGAGGTGCCGGTTGGTTACATGCGTGTAGACCTGGGTCGTGCGTATGCTCTCATGGCCCAGCATCTCCTGCACCGACCTCAGGTCGGCCCCTGCAATCAGCAGGTCGGTGGCAAAGGAATGCCTCAGCGTATGCGGATGGGCATCCACGGGCAAACCAGCTTTTTTCGAGTATTTTTTAACGATGCGCTCTATAGAACGGGTGGTCAGGCGCATTTTTTCGCCGTTTTTGAGTTCGGAACGGTCGCGGCTGTAACGGATAAACAGCGGAGCATACCTGTCCGGTCTCATAGCCAGATATCTCTTAAGCCATTCGCTTGCCGTATCCGACATGAATACGATACGTACTTTGCTGCCTTTGCCTTTTACAGCAAATTCTCTGGTATCAAAATTGATCTGGTCACGGTTTAGCCTGGCCAGTTCAGATACACGCAACCCGGTGCTGAAAAGCAGCTCCAATATAGTGCGATCCCTGAGTCCGATAATATCGGATATCTCCGGTGCTTCCAGCAGCCGCGATACCTGGTCAAGAGTAAGAAATTCCACGATCCTGGACTCCGTCCTGGGCAGGTCGATTTTGTCAGGATTGAGCACCTGGAGGTCCCTGCGTGTGCCTAGGTAGCGTAAAAACGACCTGATAGCAATAATATGATAAGTCTGAGTAGCTTTTTTCAAAGGAAATCCCTTGTTGGTTTTAAAATTTGCCATATACACGCGGAACTTGCTTATTAAACCCAGGTTGATTGAAGCAGGAGACATAGAGATATCGTTTTCTTTGATCCATTGTAACAGACGCAGCAGGTATTGACGGTAATTTCTGATTGTCAGATTTGACAGCGATTTTTCAACAGTCAAGTATTCCAGAAAATCATTTACAAGAACGTGCAGATGACTGTTATTGTCAGTCGCTTCTTGCATTATCCTATTATAACCCCATCACTTCTATGTCGCAAAAGATACAGTGTGCGACATGGTAAATTACGCTTTTTCACTATGTATCCCTAACGGCTTGATTTTGCTGATTTGTTTTTTAAACTTAACTAAGCAAGTACATTTCATTTTCTGCTCTATTCTTTGTTTAATTCTCCTGCTTACCAAATTATCAATTTCTAATTGCGTAAATTCGCCACCGGTGATAACAAAAAATAGCTTCCTTTGAAAGTCGTGATACTTTCGCATTTTAGAATTTAAATTACCAATTATGCCATGACCGGTCAGATTCAGACCATATCTTCTTCCTCTGTTTGCCTACGCCATAATTTACTTCAGGTAATCCCAACACCCCCCTCAGTTTTATAAGTCCTCCGAATTTTAGCTGAATTAATCTGGATGTACATAAATAGGAACAAGCATCAATTTCAAGTGCACTGGGATAATGCCCATTCTCATTAAAATATCTCTGGAATCCATTCTTTAATTATTCCTCTGTCCAAATTGGAATTTCGTTATTTCTTACCATACCAGAAACGACTCGATTTTTTTCAGCAACTGGTCAAGGTTCCAGTTTTTAAATGCCGAGACCATGATGGTCGACTCCGGCGGCGATTTTATTAAAAAAGCGATATCGCGGGCCTGCTCGATGCTTTCCACTACCATATCCATCTTATTAATCACCGTAATTTTGGGTTTATCTTCCAATTTTAGCTCTTTTAATATCTGGTCAACTGTACTACTCTGGCTGACGGCGTCGGGATTTGTTATATCAACCACCTGCAATAAGATGTCAGCTTCTTCAAGCTCCTCTAGGGTGGCATGAAACGCAGCGACTATCAGAAGCGGAAGCTTATGGATAAACCCTACCGTGTCGGTTAATAATATCATCCGGCCATCCGCTAGGCACAGCCGGCGCGTAACAGGGTCCAGCGTAGAAAAAAGCTTGTCTTCGGTAAGCACCTCGGCTTTGCTGATAGAGTTTAACAGCGTGCTTTTGCCGGCATTGGTATAACCGACCAGAGCAACCAGAGGAATATTTGATCGCTTCCTTTTCCTCCTGTAGAGATCCCGGTGACGTCTGACAGCCTCGATTTGTTTCTTGATGGCTGTAATCTTGTTGCGTATTAGCCTTCTATCAGTCTCAATCTGCGCCTCACCCGGTCCCCTGGTGCCAATCCCACCTCCCAGCCTTTCCAGATGGCTCCACTGCCCCGCTAATCGGGGCAACAGGTACTGGTGCTGGGCCAGTTCTACCTGCAATTTGCCTTCGCTGGTTCTTGCATGACGCGCGAATATATCAAGTATAAGGGCAGTACGGTCTATCACTTTGACCCCCAACGCATCCTCAAGGTTGCGCTGCTGCCTAGGAGCTAGCTCGTCATTAAAGATGGCAGTGTCGAAACGCAGTTCGTCTTTCAGCCGGATCAACTCCTGGAGCTTGCCCATACCCAGGTAATGGATTGCCGACGGCCTCTCCATTTTCTGTAACACTTTACCCACCACTTCAGCTC
>JAFGLP010000027.1 GCA_016927965.1 Dehalococcoidia bacterium | reverse complement strand
TGCAATCCAGATTTGGAATTGAGTCAACCCCCCAGGGCCATCCCATACAAACGATTGTTGTTCAGGCAGCCAATACCAGCGCCATCAATACCGCCAAAGAACAGATCTCACAAATACTACAGCAACGGCATCACATCAGGGAAGGAGAAGAAAACGACTTCAATGTGATCGATATGCAGGAAATCCTCAAACGCATGCAGCAGTCCATGGCGGTTTTTCAGGTATTTCTAGCCAGCGTAGCCAGTATTTCCTTAATTGTCGGAGGAATCGGCATTATGAATATAATGCTGGTTTCGGTTACTGAGCGTACCCGAGAAATAGGCATACGTAAGGCTGTTGGTGCCAAACGCAGGGATATCCTCATTCAGTTTCTAGTCGAGTCAGCGCTACTGAGCCTAACAGGCGGCATAATCGGCCTAATCATCGCCGGCTTAGGTTCCCTGGCAATCAGTGGGCAGACAATGAATAATATGCCGGTGAGCGCCCCTATATCAGCGGACATCATTTTGGTTGCTCTTCTGGTAGCTATCTTTACAGGAATTGTATCAGGAACATACCCTGCATTCCGGGCGGCCAGATTGGATCCTATTGAGTCATTACGACACGAGTAAAGCTATTTTCCCTGAATCAAGGACATAAACTCAGCCCGTGTAGCAGCGCGCCTTTCAAAGCCGCCGCGCATAGCGGATGTAACAACATTAGTGCCAGGTTTTTTGATACCCCTCATTATCATGCATAAATGCTCCGCCTGTATTACAACACCTACTCCATCCGGTTTCAAAGACTCCATGATTACGTCCGCAATCTGCTTATTCATTCTTTCCTGTAACTGCAAACGGCGTGAATAAATTTCAACCACCCTGGCTAACTTGCTGATGCCCACCACACACCCATTAGAATTTGGAATATATCCAATATGTACCACTCCATAGAAAGGTAATATATGGTGCTCACACATCGAATAAAACGGGATATCTCGTACAATGACCATCTCACGATGTCCTGCCGAAAATCCGGTGGAGAGTATTTCCCGGGCATCCATATGTATACCGGAAAATAACTCAGCGTACATTTCCGCCAGTCTCTTTGGCGTATCGACCAACCCCTCTCTTTTAGGGTCTTCTCCTATTGCTTCAATAAGCTCCAGCGCTGCTTTTTCTATTTTCTCTCCGTCCAACATTATATTAATCGCCTATCCTGTTTCAATCACTTTTTACCGTATTTTTCCCGTTCCAATAATTTGACTGTAGTTTTATCTACGGAACAATAGGTTTCACCACCGAGGTAAAGAGCAGGCTGTACAGACTCAAAATCCAGCACGCCGTTTTCCTTAAACACATCTTCAGCCATATGCACAGCGACAATCTCACCTGTAATCCATGCATGGTCTCCAATAACACTATTATCCATAACACGGCATTCAAATGCTGCATAAGCCTCTCGTAAAATTGGCACTTCCAGCTTAATAGCAGAATCCTCAATAAGATTAAATTCTGTAAATTTGTCCGTTAAGTTGCCTGTACTCCCCCCAACCGCGGCAATCATCTCACTTGCCTTATAAGGCATAAAATTGATGCCGAACTGTTTGCATTCCTTAATCATGTTATAACTATAGCGCTTGGGTGATACAGCAATGCCGTAGACAGGCGGACTGAACGACAGCGGACAGTGCCAGGCAACAGCCATGGCATTTTTCCTGCCGGAGTAATTTATGGTAACAATAGCAGCTGTTCTGGGATAATGCTGATAAAATGCCCCCACGTTTTCCGTAATGACCTTTAGCATTGAGGCCCTCCTCTCCTGTAAAAAGAACTACTTCTTCAAACCGAGATGTTTTTCGATCACTTCGAGGTCGGCAGGCAATTCAGGGAATGGTTCTACATATTTGGTTGGAATATCAGGGTCCTTTAATCCGTTTCCCGTTACAACACAAACAATCTTCTTGTCCTTGAAGTTTTTACCCTGCTTAATAAGCTTTAATAGCCCCGCCAGCGGTGCAGCCGATGCAGGCTCTCCAAACACTCCTTCCCTGCCTGCCATCAGCTTATAGGCCGCCAGGATTTCATCATCCGTTACACAATCAATTATACCCCCGGATTCATCTCTGGCCGTCACTGCGCTCTTCCAACTGGCCGGGTTACCGATACGGATGGCGGTTGCAATAGTCTGCGGCGCTTCAATTATCATATTTTTTACAATGGGAGCTGCTCCCTCCGCCTGAAAACCAATCATCACTGGTGTTTTATCAACCTTGCCGCAGCTTTTCCACTCTTTAAAGCCTTTCCAGTACGCGGTTATATTGCCAGCATTACCAACCGGGATAAACAGGTAATCAGGAACACCTCCAAGATCGTCAATGATCTCAAATGAAGATGTTTTTTGCCCCTCAATTCGGTATGGGTTTAACGAGTTTACCAGGGTTATGGGGTATTTTTCAGCCAGAATACGGGTAACTTTCAACGCCTGGTCAAAATTACCTTCAATGGCAATTATCTCCGCCCCGAAAGCGATGGCCTGCGCCATTTTACCCACGGCGATTTTGCCTTTAGGCACCAGTATAATTACTTTTAAACCAAATCGCGCACCATAGGCAGCAGCAGAAGCGCTAGTATTGCCGGTTGAAGCACATATAGCCTGCTGACTGCCGTCTTCGATGGCTTTCGCCATAGCCATAACCATGCCCCTGTCTTTAAAAGAGCCTGTCGGATTACATCCCTCTAATTTAAAATATAATTCACCTACACCCAGTTCTTTCGCCAGGTTGATTGACTTAACCAGCGGCGTTTCGCCTTCACCCAGTGAAATCATAGGTGTTTGGGGCGTTATAGGTAAATACTCTTTATGGCGCTGTAACACTCCTCTTATCATAATTAAATAGCCTCTACTCTAATGAAGTTGCTTATTTCTTTAACAACATCCAGCTTGTTAATGATTTTCATTGCTTTCTGAACAGCCTTTTCTATGGCCGGATGTGTCATTATAACTATCTCAGCAGTCTTAGTGGATGGGTCAGACTCCTGTTGGATTACTGAAGATATGCTGATGGAATGCTCACCCATAATAGCAGCTATTTGGGCCAGTACGCCAGCACGGTCCACCACATTCATCCTGAAATAATAGCGTGTCTGTATATCTGCCATGGCCTTGATGCCGGATGTTTTCTCCGGAATAAACCTTGGCGCATTACTACGCCTGCTGTTAATATTCTGAGCAATATTAATGACATCTGCAATGACAGCACTGGAAGTTGCCGATGGGCCAGCTCCCTGACCATAGAAAAGTACATTGCCCACCAGATCACCGCTAACATATATGGCATTATAAACGCCGTCAACTTTCGCCAGCAAAGATTCCGCCGGGATCAGGACCGGGTGGACCCTGGCTTCAACCAGATTGCCTGACCGCTTGGCTATAGCCAGCAGCTTTATCGCATAGCCGAAATCACTGGCATAACGAAAGTCTTTCGACTTCATTTTAGCTATTCCCTCGTAATGAATCTGGTTAAAATTGACTGCCATATCAAAGCCCAGTGAAGTAAGAATGCCCAATTTATAAGCCGCATCCAATCCGCCTATATCATTTGCTGGATTGGCCTCTGCATATCCCAATTTCTGCGCTTGCTTTAAAGCAACCTCAAAATCGATGTGTTCTTGTGCCATCCTGGTCAGGATATAGTTGGTGGTCCCGTTCACTATGGCATAAACAGCCTGTATATCATTTGCTACAAGGTCACGCTGAAAAGGAGCAATCAGCGGTATGCCGCCCCCAACACTTGCTTCAAAACGCAAGCCCGCATGATTTTCACGTGCAATAGAAAGCAGTTTGGCTCCATGCTTAGCCATGACTTCCTTATTGGCAGTTACCACATGCTTTCCATTTTCCAATGCCTCTTTTATAAAGTCACAGGCAGGATGCTCACCGCCGATCAGTTCAATAACTACATCAATATCCTTGTTTTTTACAGCTTTTTTAAAGTCATTTGTGAACAGCTTCTTATCAAGACCTGACGTTCCATGCCTTGATACATCCTTCTCAACGATCATTTTAAGTGTCACCGGGCTACCAGCCTGGCGTTCAAGGGCCTTGGTTTTACGCGTAAGTACTTCGGCAACACCGCTTCCGATGGTACCAATCCCCAACAAGGCGACATTTATTGAGCGTTTTTTTACCAAACTTTACTTACTCCTGGTTTTACTGATTTTTTCGGCGGCAAGGTCCTTTTGCTGCTGATCCAGCAGGTTCTCAATTGTTGCATCCTTTTGCAAGCCTACAACCCATTCGCCGAGACAATCCTGTGCCGCTTCCTGACTGATCTTTGACGGCAACGGCCGATCCTCGACATCTATTACATGTACCAGCCAGTAGCCTCCGCTGGTACTGGCAGTCTCATCACGCAAGACAGCACTGATCTTATTCGGCTCCTGCGCTGCCAGCAGCCGTGCCATCATGGTTGATTCCGATCCCGGCAGTATCCATCCCAGGTCAGCTCCGGCATCTTTCCCGCTTGCCTGTGAATATTGTTTGGCGAGCTCATCCCAGTCGCCACCGTCAATTAACTTCTCTCTTATTTCCTGCGCTTGCTGCTCAGTCGGCAATAAAATACCCCTGCCATGGTACCCCTTCGCATCGTCTTTCCCCAGCAATTCGAGCACCCAGAAACCATACTCCTTCTCAATACCGGCATCATATATAGCATCGCTAAAAGCCCCAGGCTGCAGTCTGAAAACAACATCCACAAAAGAAGCACTCTGCAAATCTGCAAGAACATAATTTGCATAACCTTCAGGAATCCAGCCTAAATAACCGCTTGTTGCCTTAGTTATTGGCTCCATAGACAGTTGCCCGGCCATTTTAGTGAAATTTTCCCCGAGCTCCAACTTGTGTTTGCGATCTTCAACCAAGGCTTTGCTCTCCAGAAACATAGCCTCCACCTCGGCAGCCTGCACAGATGCAGGTTGCTTTGACAGACAAATTTGATCAGTATATTTTTTTGTCAACACTCTGGTGAGCGCCAGGTCCGTACCGACTCTATTTTGCGGAAGATTGTCCTTCTCCATCTCTTCCTTTATATCATCATCAGATGCAGAAAGGCCAATTTCAGGCCCCTTCTGACG
>JAFGLP010000026.1 GCA_016927965.1 Dehalococcoidia bacterium | reverse complement strand
GGCAATGCAACAAATATACAGTTGTCCTAGCTGCGGTGCTGCGGTAGAAGCCAGGGCAAAATTTTGTGGCAACTGCGGAAACCCATTAAACTGGCCACCTCAGCAACCACAGACTATATCACAATACTATTGTCCACAATGCGGTCATCCAGTTTTATATGGTAGCGATATATGCGGTGCCTGCGGCAAATTACTATCATGGACAAATCAGCAGCGGGGTCAATCCGGCTTGCCGGGGCAAAATGCTATCACTGCGCAAGCTCAGGGCAGGCGCAGTTTAAAACCGCTGAAAATAATAGGCACTTCGCTACTTGGCTTACTGCTCTTTATGGCTTTATTCATATTTGGACCAGCGTTTACGCTGAACCAGACAATCCTTAATGCCGCTTTTGTCAATTCCGAAGTCAACAGTTTAGAACTGGGTGTGCTGGCGGATGACTTTTTAAATCAAAAGGCGTCCAGCGGCTTACCTGCAGAAATCGGAAATGCTATATCCAGCACGATTTATAAACTGGAACCTGACTTAAAAGGGGAAATAAATAAGTCTATCAATTCTATTTACGATTACCTGCTGGGAAAGAGCGACAGCCTGGACTTATTAAATATATTGCGCAGCACCTTTCTCAGCGCGCATTTTATCAGTGCACTTATTGATGAATTGGATGTAACAGTTTTTATCAAACCTATGATTTATGAGCAGTTAAGCAACTGGATCCCTCAAGAGCTGGCATCTTTAAATGATTACATTTACCCGGTCATCGATGAAGTACTGGCAAACCAGGAACCATGGATTAAAGAGCAGATGCAAGCTGCGGCTGATCCGCTGGCAAGCTATCTGCTGGGAGATCGGAATGAATTTATTTTCTCGATTCCCACCCAACCATTTGTAGAGGAGTTCAGGCAAACGCTGCTACAGGACACAGAAAATTTGCCCATTCCCGAACTGGCCTTATTGCCTCCAGCGCTGATTGAACTGGCCTTCGAACAATTCTTCAGTCAGTTATCCCTGACCATACCTGCGTCAATCGAGATTAATGAAACGACTATAGGTGAGGATCTGCCGGTGGCTATCAATGCATCGCTTTTTGAAGTGGAAAATAACTTTAAGCAGATGAGAGATTACATCAGCAATTTCCGCTTCCTGTATATTGTTCTGATTGTCGTTATCCTGCTTCTTATTACCGGTATCTGCCTCATTTACCGCGAGGTAAAGGGTGCAACTCGCACCTTGGGCATCATTTTCCTGGTCTATGGTATTGTAGAAATAATCTGTTTCCTGCTCGCCAGGAATTATCTAGGTGAGCAACTGGGACAATTCGCAGATGACTTTCCTGTTCAGCTACAGCTGTGGCTGCAGCAGTTCTTAACCCATGCTCTGGCTCCATTACAAATGCTGAGCATCGGATTTATTATCGCAGGAGCCGTTCTAGTCATGTTCTCCATTGTCTATAAGTCGTATCATTTAGCACAACAGAATTTATAGAGTATATGTAAAGGTGCGAAGCACATTTTTAATAATCTCTTTCCCTTTTCCTTTATTCACAAGAGAAGGACATAAGAGTGAGAGGATAATCAACAATCTTCTTTTAAGATACCTCCGATAACTATGTAACTTTGACATAAATTCATAATTGTGTGCAAAATTATGTCGAAGTTACTTAATTACTTAATCCAAGTAACGAAGTAGTGAGTGTTTTCATCAAATTCAAAATTACTTTAATAATAAAAGGACAGTGTAAACTTATATGACAATTAAAATTGTAACTGACAGTGCTTCGGATATTTCACCTGAAGAGGCAAAGAAACTGGGCATTACCCTGGTTCCACTATATGTAAGCTTCGGGGATAAGGTTTACCGTGACGGAGTTGACATCGGGCCGGATGAATTTTATGTAAAGTTAGAAAATAGCCATGTGCAGCCCTTTACCTCATCACCCTCACCCGGTGATTTTGCCAGAACCTATGAGGAAATTGCCAAAGAAACAGATCAAATTATATCCATCCATTTAACCAAAAAACATAGCGCCACCGTTGACAGTGCCAGGCTGGGAAAGGAAATTGTAGAAAAAAAAGGCTGCCATGTTGAAGTTATTGATTCCCAAGGCGTAACCATGTGGCAGGGACTGGTAGCTATAGCTGCAGCTAAGGCAGCAGAAGCCGGTTATTCTCTACAGCAGGTAAAAGAGAGGATAGAGGAAACAATCTCACAAATGCATGGTATCGGTCTTCTCAATACTTTGCGATATATCGTCAAAGGTGGACGCTTGAGGGAGTCGATCTTCAAAATGGAAACGCTCTTCAATGTTAAACCGCTGATCACGTTACGCGACGGAGAAATCAAGCCTCTAGGCTTGGCAAGAAGCTGGAATAAAGGCGTAGAGCGTGTCCAGGATTTTATCAAAGCAGTTCCTTTTCCACAAAATATTGCCGTTATTCACAACACTGTTCCACAAGATGCACAGAAGATTATAGACAATCTTAAGGCAAAATTCCCCAACGTATCACCAAGATTATGCAGTCTTGGCCCTGCGCTGGGGGTGCACTCCGGTCCCGGGGCAATTCTGGCCATTGTGCAGCATGACAAACCTGAATAACTTCACTTTTTTAGAGGCGGTAGTTTTTACGCATCCCTGACAACATACGCCTTGGCAACAAACTCATGCTAATTTATTAAATCGGGTATAAATATTGCATGCTTCTGATATTTGGTATAAGCTCAAGATATGATCAGAGTAACCAATAGCATCAAAATTGACGAGAGTGAGATACAAGAAGAATTCTCCCGAGCGTCTGGACCTGGCGGTCAAAATGTGAATAAGGTCGCCACGGCTGTGCAGCTTCGCTTCGATGTTGCCCACTCCCACTCGTTGCCAGATGAAGTTCGTAAAAGGTTATTGCTACTGTCTCAAAGGCAGATCTCTGAAGGCGGCGTACTCACAATTAATGCACGGCGCTTCCGCTCTCAGAAAGCCAATCGAGAGGATGCCGTGGAACGTCTCGTGGAGTTGATCCGCAAAGCGGCGCAAAAACCTCAGATCCGCAAAAAGACTAGGCCTTCGCAAGCTTCTAAGATGCGCCGTTTAGAGAACAAGCACCACCGCGCCAGAACTAAGCGTCTGCGCCTTCCTATTAAAGAAACGGCAGATATAGAGTAAGCCAATTATGTACCAGGAATGTCATTTAGTGGCTACCGCTTCCATCAAGTAAGAAATAATAACCCTATCCCTATATTTCTATATAACCTTCTTCCAGAGTGCCCCCACACTTTGGGCAGATTTTGCTGACGGAATCATAAATGTATTTCTTGCCGCATTGAGAACAGACCAAAACCCGTAATTTTTTTCTTCCGGTTTGCATTTTCCCACTCCTCTCTTATTTGGGTTTAATCACAAGCAGAGGAAGCGACGAATGGCGCAAAACGTAGTCAGCGATACTCCCAAAGACCGCACGTCCCAATCCAGTCCGCCCGTGAGTTGCAATAGCAATAAGGTCAATGCCATTATTTTTGGCATAGTCTATGATTTCCTCTCCCACCTGGGCACCTTGTAGTGCTACTACTTCGGTTTCTATACCTTTAGTTTCCAGAGATTGTGCTATACTTTGTAGATAGGCTTTAGCCCGTTCTTCAGTAACCCGTAACTGCTCGATAATTATATCTCCGGGAGGAGGGGCCATACCTGCGCCTGCAAGTGCACTACTGGATAAATTAATAACTTGAAACAACGTTACTGTGCTAACAAATTGCGTTGCCTGTACTTCTACAAAAGGTAAAATCTGCTCCGCTATCTTGGAGCCATCTAAACAAACCAATATTTTCTCAAACATAACTTCCTCCTATCTTTCCTGACTTCCATGTAAATCATTGAGTATGGATCACAATATTAATACGGATTAAATACTCGCACAACTCTTCCAGGCTACAAGGAACACATCCATCCACAGGGGAAAAAGCTCTTATCGTCAACAACATCTACAAGCACCCTCTCAGCATCTTTTTTAGACAGAATCGCTACTCTGCCACCTCCTTTATCTTACCGTCAAATAACCATTACTCTGTTATCTTCAATATTATTCATGTCTAGTTATCCAG
>JAFGLP010000025.1 GCA_016927965.1 Dehalococcoidia bacterium | reverse complement strand
CCAGGATAAGCCCGGCTTCCTGTATTGATCTGGTAGGCAAGTACATAGAGATCGGCCTTGACAAGCTGGGCGACGGTCTGATTTTTCCCTTTGTGCTAGTTGCCAGCCTGGTGAATAAAGTCACACACAGGTCAAAGGGCAGGCAGTAAAAGACAGCATAATCAATGCTGCCATCATGAGTAGCATCTTCTATTTTGTAATCATGCACTATCAGAGGGAGTGAACACCCGCGTCTTTGCGAGTGTGCGCGGCACCTGAAGCAATCGCTGCCCGTTTCCGCCCACATGTCAATGAGGTGATATGGGGATGGACAAGGGATCACCACGCTACGCTCGTGATGACAGCGATGTGAAGGGACAGGATAAGGAAATATAAAGGCATGCCGCGCTATCCACCACGTTACTCCGTTCCTCGTGGCTCTGGCTAACCGCAATAACAGGAAACGTAATCGTCATTATGAGGAGGCGCGGAGCTACGACTTGTTAATCTGCCTCCTGAAAATGTCTCTTATCGCCCTACTTCCAACCGTGTTTGGAAAGGTGCACTAAGCGCCAGATAATGGCAATCAGGATAGCAACACCCAGCACACAGATCAAAGCCAGGAAAACAATTTCTAACGCCTGTATTTTAAACGAGCTTCCATTGGACCACTCGCCTTCGTTCAAAGCGCCGTCTACGGCCTTGACACGCCAGAAGTATTCACCGTTGCTGAGGGCTTCTGCGCTGCTTAAAGTATACTCATTGCTGGTCAGGGATTCTTTCCGCATCACCGTGCCGGCAAAATCAGGACTGCGGCTCAGTTCCAGTATATAGCTCACTCCGCTGGGATCGTCAACCTTTCCCCAGTTAAAAGTTACGATAGTGCCGCCGATCTTGCCCAGCTTGGCACCTGCTTCCGGTGTTATCTGCTTGGGAGCCGGCGGCGGCTGCGACTCGGTTTCATAGCTGGCGGAAGCCACTGTAGCACTGGCATCAGCCGCCATTATCAAATGTACTCCGCCTGTGGTGTCTGGAACTGTAAAAGCGGTGTTGAACGAACCCCTGTTATCAGTGGAGGTGGGCATGCCTACCTGGTTGCCATCAAAGCTTAATGTTATTTTCTGGCTGGGACCAAAGCCAGTGCCCATGACGGATATCTCCTGACCAACTGCACCTGTGGTGGGATTGATCTGGATTCCAGCTGAAATCACCAGCTTGCTACCGGCCACATCCTCAGCTTTGGTGGTGCTGCCGGAGGCAGCCACGGCATGCTCGCCCTGCGTTGTCAACGGCACTGCCACCTTGATCGCCCAGGAGCCCTTGGCATCGGCAATTATGCCGCTGGTAAGCATGGTACCGTCAAAGGTAACCTGTATTCCCGATTCGTTCTCCTCAAAACCCACACCTGAAACCCAGAAGCTGTCTCCTGTTTTTACGGCGGAGCCCAGTACGCCTTCAGCCAGCTCCAGCTTGATAGAAGGCGAGATGGTGAAAAGCACATCGGCAATATCTTCCGGCATGGAAGTGTCGCCGAAGGCAGAGATAGTATGTACCCCCTTGGTGGAAGGCGGGATAAAGAAGCTCGAACGCCAGAAGCCATCGCTGTTAGCGGTAATGGCTGTTTTCACCACGGCATCGTCAAAGGTTATCTTGACATCAGTCTCGCTCTTGCCAAACCCGTTGCCTTCAACGGTGACCATGGTGCCCACCTGCCCGGATACGGGGTTAATATCAATTTTAGGCCTGATAATATAGAATAAGTCTTCCACATCCGAGGCTGCAGTTGCACCTGCCGCGTCAATGTTATGCTCGCCGGCTGCACCTTGCGGTATCTTGAAAGTCGCCTGCCAGAACCCTTTCTTATCAGCGATAATGCCGGTCTGCACCTGCTCTTCATTAAATAATACCTGTATGCCTGACTCATTGGCAGCAAATCCAGTGCCGGTAATAGTCACATCCGAGCCCACATTTCCTTCGGCATTGTTAATACTGATAGAGGGAAGAACGGTAAAACTGCTGTCAAATGTCTTGCCGTCAATCTTGAGCACAATCGGATGCGCACCGCGTGCCGCATCTGGCACTGTGAAAGTTACAGGATGGCAACCTGATGCATTGCCCTGTTTTATCGTCTCTTGCTCTTCGCCCCAGTAGATAAAATAATCATCTGAACCATAGGAACAGATATTATCTATGGTTATTTCCGAACCAACCACACCCTGAGCAGGGGAGATGGCAAATGTATCCGCATTCACCGCTAAGGGGAAAAGACAGAAAAGGGAGAGAAACAGTATTAATACTGCGGTACAAGCTTTGAAGCGCATTATAGCCTCCATACTCATTTAATAGCTATCATAACACAAAATAAATAAAAATATCAGGTAACATGATGCATAGAGGTTAACCTTACAGTCAACCCGCAAAAGAAATTTCCTGGCTAAACTGCCCCCCGAACCCTAGCCCAAGTTGCTAATTCAGGACTAGCTCAACTGCGATGTACAGTTGGGGCAGCGCGTAGCCTTGATGGGAATAACGGACATGCAAAAGGGACATTCCCTGGTGGTGGGCTCTGCCTCCGGAGCTGGTTTTTTAGCCCTCCTTTGCAGCTGATTCACAAAACGGATGATGAAAAAGATAACAATGGCAACAATGATGAAATCTATTAAAGTATTGACAAAAAGACCGTATTTTATCAGCGGAGCGCCGGCTGCCGTGGCAGCTTCCAAACTGCCATATGACTCGCCTGATAAATTGACAAACAAATTGCTGAAGTCCACGTTACCCAGCAAGAAGCCGATGGGCGGCATGATGACATCGTTTACCAGCGAGGTGATAATCTTGCCAAAAGCCAGGCCGATGATGATACCCACCGCCATGTCCATGACATTGCCGCGCATGATGAATTCTTTGAATTCGCCAAGTAGTTTGCGCATAAACCCTCCTTGTTTTTCGTTAAGGAATTTTATAATTTACGGGACTATATTATACAAAAAAGGGCAAAGATTCCAGTGGCTCTTTAAATTATCTGACCTTGCGAGTCGCAGGCGATGATATTCATGCTAATTTCAGTTTACATTGACGCTTCCCATTGAAGATTACGGGAGACATTTTCACATGGGGAAATGCTTACCGCCATAGGATTTTCACTGGTGGCTTCCATCATCGCCTACCTTATGTATCAGTTTTTTTACGGCTCCAAGAATATCGGCGCGGGGGTGCACCGCACCTTTCTTATCGGCGGACCTGCCATCACTGCCCTGTTCCTGGGTATCCAGACATCCATCCCGTTATCGCTGGGACTGCTGGGTGCGCTTTCATTTGTGCGCTTCCGCACGCCCGTCAAAGACCCGGCAGAGATCGGCTTTCTGCTGCTGTTGATCGCGGGCTCAATTGGGGCTGCCACAAGCAATTATTTGGTTACCGTGATACTTTACGCCATTGTTTTTGCAGCTCTGGGAATCCAGCTGCTGGCACGCAACCGGATAACCTTCTCTGGCAGGGGGTACCTCATGATCTCCGTGGAGCAGGCTTCTTTCCTTCCCTGGAGAAGAAACTGACCGCTTTTCTCTCTGAAAAGCCGCGCGGTCTGAGCCTGGAAACCATGTCTTCCCTGGATGACCGTGTGGGTATGCATTATCAGTACCATCGCCAGCCAAACTTTGACTGGACAGGCTTTACCAGCCAGCTGAATTTACTAGCAGGCGACAGCAAGGTGAAAGTGTACGTAAGCTAGTACAATGAGGACAGGCAGAGACAATCTCCTGCCCGTCCTTGCCAATATTATCCCCAGAAGCCCTGGTTTTTTGTCATCTCTGAGATATTCTTAAACGTAATTGCGAAGGAATGCAGTGCTACGGCAATCAATGCTCGTCTATATTTACATAGCAGAGATTCGAACTTGGAATGAATGTAGCGTTGTTGCTATCAAAAGATGGTTATTACCACGCTTCTCTCGCAAAAAAAGTGGTGCGGACTGCGGCTGCCGCCTAAAATCAGTGAATATTTACAGTAAGGTCTTAAACCCTGTAGCAGACTTCCGGAAGTTTTTTATCAGGGTT
>JAFGLP010000179.1 GCA_016927965.1 Dehalococcoidia bacterium | reverse complement strand
GTCAAGCGCATAAAACTGCAGGAATTTTGAGCATTTGCTCAATTATTTATCATTAAAGGGCGCTGAAAGTAACGGCTCTATCAATCATCCGGTTATAGATTGCTCCCGGAATACCGTCACCGGTTAATACAGATATATGCAACTGTAGCGATAGATCAAGCTGGAGTTATTGTTACTGACTCCCGCAGATACAATAAAAAGATCAGGTCTTAAATCACCGCATTAGCGTTGGCAGGAAAAGGGTGATGGCAGGTATTGATGCCAGAAGCGCAATATGAACGATATCGGCGATAAGAAATGACCCGATACCTTTAAATATAGTATTCATGGGCACATCTTTGGCGATACCGGCAATTACATACACATTCAAACCTACCGGCGGCGTAATCAAGCCCACCTCTGTTACTCTGGTTACCAGTATTCCGAACAGAATGGGGTCGAAACCGAGTTGTTGAATGAGCGGAAAGAATATGGGAGTAATCAGCAATACGATTGCCATAGAATCCATAATACAGCCAAGAGCCAGGTAGATAAATAATACCAGCGCCAGAATGGCATTTTTACTTATGGGTAAAGCGGCAATCATGCTGGCAAGCTCAAAGGGCAGCCTGCTTTTTGCCAGGAAATAGCCCAGGATCATGGCACCCAGAATAACCGTGAAGATCATAGCGGTCGTTTTGCCCGTAACACTCAGGCTTTCCTTGAGTGATTTCCATGTGAGGCGTTTTCTGGCCAGCGCGAACACAAAAGCGCCGAAAGCTCCTACACCGGCCGCTTCCGTCGGGCTGAATAATCCGCCGTATATACCGCCGATTACCAGAACAAAAAGGAATGCCACGACCCAGGTTTCTTTTAACGAGACTATTTTTTCAATAAAAGTGGTCTGCGGCCCGCGCGGCCCTGCCAGCGGATTCTTTTTACAGATAATAAAGATGACAGCCATATAGAGAATCGCCTGTAATATGCCGGGAAGAAATCCTGCCAGAAAGAGCTTGCCGATAGACTGCTCCGTAATGACTCCATACACAATCATAATAACGCTGGGAGGTATAAGAATGCCTATAGTGCCTCCCGCGGCAACACAGCCTGTTGCCAGGCCATCGTCGTATTTATACCTTTTCATCTCCGGCAGAGCAACGGTTCCCATAGTTGCCGCAGTCGCCATACTGGAGCCGCTGATAGCGGCAAATCCCGCGCAGGCTCCTACGGTAGCCATTGCTAATCCACCAGGCAAATGCCCCAGCCAGTTATGAACCGTATCGTACAGGGCTTTGCTCAAACCCGAGAAGAAACATAGCTCACCCATCAATACAAAGAGAGGAATAACGCTCAAGTCATAGGAGGAAAACGTGCGAAAAGGGACAAGCTTAATCATGGAAACTGCAGCATCAAAGTTAGACAGGTACCAGAAACCCACAAATCCGACCAGTGCCATGCCAAACCCTATGGGCATACGCAGCATGAGAACAATAAAAAGTATAATAATGCCGATAAAACCAATTGTAATGGGTTCCATTAATACGTCACCTCAGCTACATTTTCTAGACCTTCTGATTTTGCTGCCGTATGTGCTATTCTTTTGATAACTTCTGCTAAAAGCACCAGTGTAAGCATAAAAAGACCGAGCGCAACCGTTCCAACAAAAGGATATTGAGGGATTGGCAGAACCGATGATGTTACCCCTGTCGTATACTGTGTTATCATTTGCAGCATCGACCAATAAGCCATAATAGCCACCAACGCAAAGCTGGTGAAGGTGGTAATAATACCGATAATGTCCTGCACAAACGCAGACAGATGTCTCATCACGAAATCAACGCTCACATGACCTTTATTGATAGAACAATAGGCAAGGCTGAATGCAACCAGGATAGCCATCATATATTCGGTGATATCGAATGCTCCCATTATAGGGTGTTTTACAAGACGCAGAATTACATCCGCTGCTGTAAGCAACATGGTAAACATCAACACGACGTTCCCAATCCGGTGCAACACTTCGCTTGCAGCATTAAAACCACTGTCTATTGCTCTGGCTATCCTGGTTATCATTTCATTACCTAAAAATTTATTTTCTTTTTATTCTTTTTTCTATTTTATTTACTACTTCGCAGCAGCGATAAGCTCTTTCATCCTGTCAAGTATCTGCTGTGCTTCCGGATGGCCTGCATCGGTCATCTTCTCAACCCATGCATCCTGTATAGGCTGGGCCAACTTGGTAAGTTTCTCCACCTCTGCAGCCGGCAGAGTATACTGTGTTACATCACAACCCTCAGCTTTGATCGCTTCATTAAGCGCTCCCAGCGCCTTATCACCCCATCCTGCGCTCAGCATTTTGGCATTCTCCACCGAACATACGCCGGTGATTGCCTGCTGAATATCGGCGGGAAGGCTATTCCATTTATCATGATTCATAGAATAGGTAAAGAAGTAAAAGCCGAAGGGGCCAAAGGTCTGATATTCAGTTACTTCATATAGTTTAAATGACAAATTCGCCTCATGTCCGGCTGTCATGCCATCGAATGTCTTCTTTTCAAGTGAAAGATATGAATCCGGCATAGGGCACATCATAGGAGTGGCACCGAGGGCTTTCAGCATTTCAGTCGGATTGGTACCGGAAGTGCGTAGCTTCAACCCTTTAAAATCGTCAAGTGTTTTTATCTGTTTTTTATTGGTAATCATGGCCTGATATCCATCACCCCATGGTGTAAGAACATGAACATCAGCAAATTCTGCCTGCACAGATGGGAATTCCTGATAAATCTGATAAATAACTGCACCAACCGTTTCACAGTTGGGGAATGGCAGACCGGGCAGACTGATGCTGTTGGCCAGTTCCGTCATACCGGGCCAGTAGTTATGGAAACACCATCCCATATCCACCACTCCGTTTTTCACGGCTTCCCAGATATCCGGGCCTTTAACCATTGTCTGGCCCCAATAAGGTTCAATCTTAACTCTTCCGTCACAGGCCTCTTCTATTCTTTTCATAAACGGTATCTCTGAATTTACCGGCCCCCATGCCTGCTCAAAGTTCTGCTCAGCCCATGTAATTGTGATCACCTCAGGTTCAGAGGCGGGTGCTGCAGGAGTGGGAGTTGGTGTAGTTGGCTCGGGGGAAGGTGCCGGTTTAGAACACCCGGCAAGTATCAACCCAGCTATTACCACCACAAGCAG
>JAFGLP010000178.1 GCA_016927965.1 Dehalococcoidia bacterium | reverse complement strand
GTATGTGTCAGTGCCGCCCTTGCCGTCATCCACAACCAGTTTTATGTTCCAGACCCCGGGATCAAATGAAATTTTGCAGTAAGGAGAATCCCCAACCGCTGTATTATATACTCCATTGAAGTACCAGGAGCATTTCAGTATATCGCCGTCGGGGTCCCAAGATGTGCTGTTTCCCTCGTAAATATTGGGGGATGCAGGGTCTGGTGTTAATGAGAATGAGGCCACAGGCGGCTGATTGGCTTCCTGTGCTGCAGCATTGCTAACGAATATCGATTCTGTGCGGGTGTCAGTGCCGCCGTTGCCATCATCCACCAACAATTCTATGGTATAGCTGCCGGAGGGTGGATTGGGATATTGCCAGTTCATTGAATCTGCAACAAGTTTACCCCCGATGTACCATTTATAAGTCAGTGCATCCCCGTCGGGGTCGGTCGAGGTATTGTTTGAAAGCAGGGTATCACCAGTTGTTGGATTAGCAGGAGTTACTGAGAAGGAGGCAACCGGCGGCTGGTTAGCTGCGGGTGGCGGGGGTTGCCCCTCGTCAACAAAAACAGTGATGGACCTGGTGACGGGCACTCCCTCTCCGTAGCCGTTGATAGCTCTTAAGGTGTAGGTGGTGGTTTGGCTGGGATTCAGCATCGTTTTTGCTAAGTGAGCTGCATCGCTGTGTATGTCAACGCCGTAGGCTGATAAGAAGACAATCGTATCTTCCCCTCCGGAAACATCCCAGCTAAGGTAAGTATATTCGCCTGAGGTGATGAAGGTAGGATCAGCTGTGAAGTAGTTGATAACAGGCAATGGTCCATCGGCCTCCGCCGGCGCCGGCATCCCCGTCAGCATTGAGAGTAGACTCAGCGCCACGCAGGATATTTGTATCCAGATAAAGTTCGTCCTCATATTGTATTTATTCATCTGAACCTCCTGTGCCTGCCACCTGCATCACACGCTTTTATTTTATTATGTCAGAGACATCATAAATATTAATTTATGGCATTTGCGATGGGCTTTTCTTGTGTACTGTAATTATCCCCAAGGGGCAACTTATTAAAATTTATTATTTTTGTACTATCCCCTTAAAAGCGCCACCTTCTCCCATTATGTTGTAGGACAAATCTGAGTCTGCCCGGTCAGGGCAGCAGAATAAAAATCAATTTAAGTAAATTGTAGATAATAACGGCCCGAAATTTCAATAAAATATTATGCTGTGTCCAGGATATACGATACTATTTTTGAGTTACAGGTATTCAGGATATACCGTGTATGTATTATTCTGAAATTGGACATCGGCGGTCTGGAGCGATTACCATGTCCTTGCATATTACTATCACATTTCAGGATTCAACTATTATTAACTGTTAATCACAGAAAATGCGTGTTTTTGACTTCTGATGTATCACACTAGTAATTTGTCACAGATATGTTCAGGCCTATAAAATATTTTGTAGGAAATTGAAAAGGAAAGGATGAAAGATATGTCTGAGGAACTTGGAAAGGTAGAAAAACCGGAGGTCAGCAGCTTTAAGCATGACCGCAAAATAATGCAGATATCTTTAATCTATGCGGGTAAGGATTCTCCTGATGATTACATGGAGCTGTTCGACAAGTACTGGCAGCAGGTTGATGAGATGATAACCAAGCTGGAAAACAAGCTGGGAAGTACTACAGCGGTCTTTCATGAGACTATCAACGCCGGTGGAGAAGAAGGGTTGAAGATGATGGAAACCCTCAGTCCCAAAAGCCACGGTATTGTGAGTGACCGCGATATTAAAGGTGACATAGTAAAAAGCATAGAGGACACGGCCCTGTTGGAAGAGGTGATGGACTGGGAACGCTGCGTTATGATAGGTTTCCTTAGCGAAAAAGTTGCTAAAACGGTATATGATAATTTTAGCGAGGTATCCAGGAAACGCTATCAGCATATAGGCAAGGCCATTGATGAAACGCTTAAAGAAGGCGACGTGGCGTTGCTGTTTATAAGGGAAGGGCATCTCGTGCAATTCCCCCAGGATATCGACGTTTTCAGCGTAGCCCCACCGGCGCTTGATGAGCTGCACCGCTGGGCACGCGACCGGGTGTTAAAGAAAGAGAAAGGACAAGAATAACGGACTTACGTTTAACAAGGTTTTAAGGGTATTTTTGCTGCAGGCCTTGGTTCCAGTGAAAGCGCATCGGTCGGACAGACATACATACACAGCCCGCAGCCAATGCAGCGTAATTCATCTCTAGACAGTTTCCCCTCCTCCATTTTGAGCGCTTTAGTTTGACATCTGTCAATACAAGCCTCGCAATCAATACATGCATCGGTATCAATGCGGATAAGATACCTGGCGTTGGTCATACTGCTGGGCGCCGGAGATTTATTCCAGCCTCGCAATATAAAACAATGGCAGGAACAGCAATTGCACAGGATATTACTGAAGTGGTCAGGTGTGTTTGAATAATTATGGACGAGGGCAGACGCCTCAGCTTCATCCAGTATTTGCAGCGCCTGCTCCTTGGTCAGTCGCCTGGTTAAACCGCGATCAGTAGTAAATTTTGCCGATGTACCCAGGATCATACAGTTATTCAT
>JAFGLP010000177.1 GCA_016927965.1 Dehalococcoidia bacterium | reverse complement strand
TAATAAACTATTTTATTTTTTTATATGTAGAACCAGTTTTGCATAACTAAAAGAAAGGTTAAAAAATGGCTATAACACTTCAAGATGTTGCAACTGAGGCAGGTGTTGCCAAATCTGCTGCGAGTGTAGTGTTGAGAAATCATAGCCTTGCTAATCGTTACAGCGATGAAACACGAAAAAGAATTTTTGATGCTGCTGAAAAGCTTGGCTACAAGCGTAATTTTTTCGCTTCTCAAATACTTTCGGAGAACAAAAAAGTTATAATGCTATGTTTGAGTTATTTTCAGGATGCCTCAGCGGCGGCGATTGCGGAAGCGTTCGAAGGGGAGATACACAAGCAGGGTTATCATTTACTTGTTACCGTTTTGCAGGACAAGCAAGACGCGGAAGCAATGAATATGAATATCATGGGTAGCCACGGCATACAGGATTTAGCTGTTATTGGTAGCAGGTCTTCCAAGCTAACAGATGAAATGCTATTAAAACTTTTGGATGCAAATGTTAATGTGGTTCTTGTTAATAGGGACATAGAAAGCACTAAGCCCAATAAAGTGCTTATTGATAATTATAGCGGCGGTCGTGCTCTTGCAGAGCATGTTTACGGGCTTGGTGCAAGAAAGGTATGGACGTTGACCGGTTCGGACAATATCTACTGTGCGAAAAGCTGGGGTCGTGTAAAAAGTGCTTACGATTATGCTAATGAAAAAGGTTATGAAGAGCCTAAAGCTATTCCTGTAAAAGTAGCAACAACACCTGAAGCATGGTCGAAATCAGCTTACAATGCCGTTAAATACCAATTAAAAGAAACTGGTTGTCCTGATGCAATATTAGCTAACGGTGATTATTTGGCTTTTGGCGCCATGGCAGCATTGGATGAAGCTGGTTATAAAGTAGGCAAAAACGTTATTGTAACAGGCTTTGATGATGTAGGGGTAGCTAAATTTGTTATTCCGTCACTTACTACCGTGAAGCAACCTTTCAGTGAAATGGGAAAAATCGCCGCCGATTTACTAATAGACACTATTACCGGAAAAATTAAAACCGGAAGAAAAGTTATTATGCAGCCGGAACTTATTGTAAGAAAGTCAACTGGAAATTTCTCCAGATAATTGCATAAGTCAATAATGAGAGTCGACTCGTTATACGCGGTATGAGAGCAAGAGAATTGAGCCCTCTTGTCTTACGCTGTTTCCGGATTCAATAGTTGAATTCGGAAAATGTCAAACAGGCTCAAAGACATTGATAGTGACATTGGGATTTGGCTGGTGGCCAGATTCGGTGAAGGTGTCGTAAGTTATGTTATTGTTTTTTTGGAAAGTGAGGTAGAAGTATGAGAACGAAGATTCTTGTTGTGTTGATAGTTTTAGGGGTTGCAGTCGCCGCCGATGCGATGCCGCAGATAGGTATTGCGGGGCTTGACGAAGGACAGGCATGGACATGCATTGAGACAGAGTTTTTTGATGCCGCTGATACCACTTGGGGTTTCGCCAAATGGACCTATAGTACAACTCTGTCAAATTTTAATACACCTGACCCGCGAGAGAACAATGTGTGGAACGGCAGCACATACGAAACTGACGGAACAGGTGTCGTGAACTATAATGTTTATTTGCCGGCGGCAATGGATAGTACGACCAGAATTTATTTAAGGCATGGCGCTGGTAGTAGTGGCTACGACCGCACGGGGTATGTTGATATCGACAGCACCCAGGTTGCAGAATATACCCTGCAGTTGACCGGCGATGCTTATGGAGCGCCTCCAACCTTATGGTTAGACGAAGCAATCGGAGCAGTCAGTGCCGGATCTCATGAGTTAGACCTCATGCGAGGTGTTGATGTAAGTGCGTTTACGGATTGTTTTTATATTGTCGAAGGCGAGATGACATTGGGTGCTTATAATTATCATCATTCTACGGATGCTCCCTGGTTTGCCGAGTATAGCGGTGAAAAGAAAAAACTTTTCGATCCACCGATTCCGGTTGGTGACTATGAGATCAATGCAGCTTCGGTTACTCCGACAATTACCATTACGGGTGCCACAAGCTATAACTGCTATTTGAATGGCGTTGCATACACTCCGGGTACCGCTATTACCGAATTGGGCGACTATGCATTGGAAGTGTACGCATTTGAGTTAGGTTCAACTGATCATGTTTTCAGCCATAGCGGAGTAAACTTTACATTGGTTCCCGAGCCGGCAACCGTTTGTCTGCTTGGTCTTGGTCTGACAATGCTTCGAAAGAAAAAAGGCTAATTTAGTTTGATGGAAGCGTTTTAAAAAGGGTTTGGTTTAGGGGCCGGTTAGCTTCGGCCCCTAAACGCCCCTTTAAAACGAAAAGGTTTTTATATGTATTGTTAAACATTCTAACGATGACTGTCATTTGAAAAGCAATATTAAAGATTAATTCTTGAGGAACTGGGTTATGAATAGAATAAAATTTAATCTGTTTTTGTTATTTGTACTTAGTGCACATATTTTGTGCTTTTCGGCATTTGCTGAACCGTATCTCGAATGGCAAAACGAATATGACGGTTCGGAACCGAATACTTTGGTATTATGGAACTTTAACTCGGATGAAATATATACTTCAGGTAGTGATACTTATGCGATAAATGTAATAACCGGCGGTGAGCCGAATGCTATCCTGAGAGGCAATGCCAGTTTTGTCACTGGCGGCAGGTTCGGCGGCGGAGCAGAACTGCCCGGAGGCGCGGATGGAAACGACTGCTTGCTGGTTCCCGACAGTGCGAGCATTTTCCCTTCCGGCGCGGACCCAAATTTGTCGGTCGAAGCGTGGGTCAAGCTTGATACGCTTGATCCTGCAAGTGCGAGTGAATACCGTATGATAATTATAGATAAGCAATATACCGATAATTCAGGTTATACGCTTTACTATACAAATCAGATAGATTATTGGCCGAGATTTGTTTTTACCGTAGGCGATGGTACGAATAAGATAAGCGCTTATTATTATCTGCCGTTGCAAACTGATACGTGGTATCATGTAGCCGGCACCTGGAATGCTCAAACCGATACCGTATATATATATGTGAACGGTCGTTTGGCGGATACTACGGAATCTCCGGGGTCGAGCCTCGTTAATAACACTCGCGATGTTCGACTAGGTAATCGCCTGAGTACTATCTACAGTGCGGTTGACGGCGTGATTGACGGCGTGAGGATAAGTGATGTTGCTTATGAGTTTTCTGTGCCGTTAAATCCTCCTTATGATGGCAGTCCCTATTATGACTGGCAATATGAGTACGATGGTAACGATCCGAATACGCTTTACTTATGGAATTTTAATTCTGATGAGCTTATAATGGATGACCAGCGCGCCATCAATATGTCTGCAGTTACAGGGATCAAGCCGCCTGTAGTTCTATATGGCTACACGGAGTTTGTTGAAGATGGTAAATTTGGATATGGAGCAGAGTTACATGGCGGTCGCTATTCAGGTGATGTTCTATATCCGTATCCACCGATAACAGATTTATTTGCAGGAGATACGGATCCCAGCTTTACTGTAGAAACGTGGGTTTATTTTAACGGCCTTTCCCAGAATGGTCAGTATGTCATCGACAAACAATATGACAAGCTTGGAGGTCTTCAGATTAAATACTACAGCGACGGTGGGCAAAGGTTTGATTTTAGGTTTGGCGACGATTCTGAACAAAGGCAAATCGAAGGCTATGTCCCCGATCTGGTTACGGGCCGCTGGTATCATTTAGCCTGTACATGGGACGCGTTAGACGATACGGCAAGGATGTATCTTGACGGTGTAACGATCGCCTCAGCAACTTTCCCCGGGTCAACCTATCAGGAGTACAGTAGTTATGCGGTCAGGATAGGCAACAGACAAGGTTCAACTTATGGGGTTCTTGACGGCAAATTAGATGGTTTCAGGATCAGCAATACTGCCTATAAATTTGGGGCGGTTGTACCAGTGGTTGTTGAGCAGCCGAAGGATACTGCAGGGGATATTGGCGATGCCGTAAGTTTCACTGTTACTGCGACAAGCCTTACGCCAATGCACTATGCTTGGTATAAATCTGCTGATGCCAATGTTTCTGTGGATGATTCGTCTGTCGGCACAGATTCCAATACCTTAGATGTTACAATAACTTCCTCATCTGATGAGGCTTATTACTATTGTAAAATGTCTAACGATGACACCGAGCCGAACGGCGTCTATCCTAAGACAGTTACCAATACGGCTGAACTGGCTATCAAACGTCTGCTCGCCCGGTACAAGTTTGAACAAAATGCCAACGATTCTATCGGCGGCAAACATGGCACAGTGGTTGATACTTCATGGAACCCTGTTACAGGCGCCTACGATGAGGGAATCATTGATGATAACTGTGTTGAACTTCTGGGAACAGATGAGGTTGTTTTATTGCCATCCGACGCATATCCGAATACGGGATTAGCTTCAGGACTCCGTCAAGGCACAATTACAGCTTGGTTCAAAACACCAGACATTGTGAGTGGGTATAATAACCTTATTATTGCGAACTATAATGCTTCAAACAACTCTGCTTTTGGGCTTTACGTTCAGGATGACAATGATGCGGGTTTCTGGATGAGAGGCAGTGATGGGAAGGAGGGATCATCGACCGGCAGGCCGGGCATTTCTTTGCAGGATGATCAATGGCATATGATGGCTGTTACTTATAACGGTTCAGATTCTTTGATTGCTGTATATGTGGATGGTGAATCGCCCTCAATAAAATGGGGCACTCTGTCCAATCTACAGTTTTCTGCCTGGGATCTCGGTATTTGTATTGGGTCGGGCCGCGGTGGAACTGGTCGTCTGACGCCTACATCTTTGTTTAACGGCTCTATTGATGATCTACGCGTGTATAATTATGTATTGAGTGGAACTCAGATAGCCGACATTTATCTGGGTGGATATCCCAGCGCTACAGTTTGTGTTGACGAACGCTATGGTTCAGAGTTTGATTTTAACGATGACTGCAGGGTAAACCTGGTTGATTTTGCCGATGTGGCCGATGAGTGGATAACTACATACGACTGGATTGACCTCGATGCGTTTGCTCAGGAATGGTTAAGCTGTGGATTTTATCCGAGTGGATGCAATTAGTTTTTTCTGCGGTATAAAATAAGGGGTGAGTGAAAATTCACCCACCCCTTATTAAGGTATTTGATAGGCTAAGTAATGAGTTTTTGAAAGGGAATTAATATGAAAAAACAAAAGGCATTTACACTTGTTGAGCTGTTGGTGGTTATTTCCATCATAGCATTGCTTCTGGCCATTTTGCTGCCTGCTCTTGGGAAAGCTCGGGAAACATCTCGGTCGACGGTTTGCAAAACTCGGCTAAGACAACTTAATTTTGCTCTGTCGCTCTATGCCGAAGACAACAACGGTTGCTACCTGAGAAATGAATGGGGTGACCCTCAGGGTAAGTGGTTTTCCAAATTGGCTCCCTACACTGCGGATATTACGGCAAATGAAACAAATCACGTTGGCCGAATGTTAAGGTGCCCTTCCGGGCAGGCCATAAAAGATTACGGCGAAACCTTGGCATATGCCTGGCTAAGTACTGATATTGGAAAACAGGCGACACCTGATAATGTAACAAAGCTGGCACAGATAAAGATATCCAGTGATTTTGCTACTTTCTTCGATTGGTATTATGGCAATAAGACCGCAAAAAGCGAGTGTCGGTATGCAAATAATGACGGATTATTCTCTTCAGCAACAGGTGAAGTTTACAAGGGTAAATGGAATGACCACACGAGCATCACGAAGAGCAGCTACCCCATAGACTTGGTAGGGTTTTTCATGAAAAAGGCCTTGCGGCATAGTAACAGCAGTATTAACGCAATATTTGCGGATTCCCATGTTGAACAAATAAGAAACCCCGAATGGACAGAAGACCTTGCAAGTCTATCAAGCATTGATTGGCCATAAAGAAACAAAAAGAAGTATAGTGTTGCAAGTTAAAATATATTAAGCTGGAATGAAACATAGTTACTTAGTTTGTTAACATCGAACACAGAAAGTAATCAAAACATGAAGATAGATGCCTGCAAAGATGAATTAGCAGCGATGCTTGTAAAAATTTCAGATTGGATGATAGAACGTAAGATTGGCACCGGAACATTGGATATGCCCAAAGAGGATGGTGATTTGCCGGGCAATGGCATATTTACCAACGGCAATATGATTCGGACACTTATTTGTACTTATGAGATAACCGGACATGAAGAATATCTCAGAGAGGCGATAAATTGGTGTGATTACTTTGTTTATACCGCCGCTAATCGCATTGAAACCTCAAAGGGGAATGAAGCTATATGGTGGTGGGATTTTGCCAGACATGATATTTATCTTGCCGATACGGGTACGGCAGTACACGCCCTGTTTAAAATCTATCCATATGTTGATGATAAGAGAAAGAAAGATTATCTCGAAACGCTGGAAAAGTTTTATCTGTTTGTTAAAGAAGGCTGTGTGAATGACCCTCGCGGTAGGTGCGGACAGGGCTCCCCCGGATGGATTATAACCGATGGTCTTGATGTCGGGGCGTTGGGGCTTGGGTATCTCTCTGAGCCTGTAAGTCCGGATGAGCCTGGGTTTGGCGT
>JAFGLP010000176.1 GCA_016927965.1 Dehalococcoidia bacterium | reverse complement strand
GCATTCCAAACAAACAATCGCATTCTAATCACCGGGAAGGTAGCTGTTTATAAGAGGCAGATAGTTTTTGAATCGCCTGAATGGGAGATTGTAGATTCAGAGGACGATGTGCCGGAAAATCTCCTTATACCGGTCTATTCACTTACAAAAGGTGTTTATCCGCGGCAGATACGGAATCTGGTGAAGAGGGTGCTTGAGCAATGGAATTCTTGCGTTCCTGAGTTTATCCCTGAAGAAATAAGGCGGCGAAATGCACTAATGAACATTGCACAGGCAATAAGCCAGATACATTATCCTGAAAGTATGGAAAAACTGCTTGCGGCCAGGAGACGTCTTGCCTTCGATGAATTATTTCTTATTCAACTGGGTGTATTAAACAGAAAACGCCAATGGCAGTCTGACCAACCCGGCCATGCCTTTAAACCTGCTGGCAGGATAATTGATAGCTTCCTTAAAGGTTTACCTTTCGCATTGACAGGGGACCAGAATAAAGCGCTGGCAGAAATAATGGCTGATATACAGAGGCCGAAGGCAATGTCAAGGTTGCTTCAGGGTGACGTGGGAAGTGGAAAGACAATTATCGCAATTACCTCTTTGCTGGCTGCAGCGGCCAGCGGCTATCAGAGTGCATTAATGGCGCCCACTGAGATATTGGCAGAACAGCATTATACGAATATATGTAAGCTATTGTCAGGATATGGTGCTCATAAACAAGGCGAGGGGCATGTATGTTGTTTTGAAGGCTTTCTCAAGTCCGAAATTAGTCTCGCCTTGTTAACCGGTAGACTCACCGAGAAGGAAAAGTTAGAGGTTCTGGGAAAGATAGAAACAGGATCAGTGGATATAGCCATCGGTACACATGCGCTGATACAGAAAGGCGTAATATTTAAGAATCTTGGTATGGCAGTAGTTGATGAGCAACACAGGTTTGGCGTAATGCAGCGTTCCGCGTTGCGGCAAAAAGGATTTAATCCGCATATACTGGTAATGACCGCTACGCCGATTCCGCGTACGCTTGCATTAACTCTTTATGGAGATTTAGATATTTCGGTGATACGGGAACTGCCACCGGGAAGGCAGATTATTAAAACCCGGTGGTTCAAACATGAATTGCGGAAGCGGGTATATGAATTTATCAGTAAACAGGTTAATGAGGGACACCAGGCATTTATTATTTGTCCTCTTATTGAGGAGTCTGATACTATTGAGGCCAGGGCCGCCGTTGCCGAATTTAAAAGGCTCTCAGAGGACATTTTTCCGGATTTTACACTTGGGCTTCTTCATGGGAAAATGTCTTCAGTTGAAAAAGACGATGTGATGGCACGTTTCCGTAATGGTGATATGCAGATTCTCGTTTCGACCCCGGTAGTAGAGGTGGGGATAGATGTGCCTAATGCAACTGTAATGCTGATAGAAGGTGCGGATAGGTTTGGTCTGGCACAATTACATCAATTCAGGGGCAGAGTAGGAAGAGGGATATCTCAGAGCTATTGCCTGTTGCTCTCTGAAGGGTCCTCAGGGGATGGCATCGAACGGTTAAAATGGATGGAGAAGATTCATGACGGATTTGAGCTTGCCGAAAAAGACCTCGATATGCGGGGGCCGGGAGAGTTTTTCGGTACAAGACAAAGCGGATTGCCGGACCTGCGGATGGCAAAATTATCGGATGTTCAATTGCTTACTATTGCCAGAGAAGAAGCGGTAGCGCTTTTTAGCGATGATTCACAGCTGCAAGACCGGGAAAAGAAAATTCTTACTCATGAATTGGCCAGGGTATGGCCTAATAGTGCAGAATGGAGTTGAAGTAAATGTTGATTAAACAGAAGATAGCTCAGGCGCTTGTAGAGGCTGCAAGTAGAGCACAACAAGAGGGACTGCTTGCTTTTACAGCTCTGCCGGAAATAATAGTTGAACGCCCCCAGAATACCGGGCATGGGGACTATGCATCCAGCCTGCCTTTAAAACTTGCCCGCGCAACGAGGCTTGCTCCAATGGAGATAGCCCAAAGGCTTATCGATAATATGAAAGATCTTCCTGAATTCGAAAGCATTACTGTTGCCCCACCCGGCTTTATAAATTTTACTCTCAATCCTGTATGGCTTACAGGTTGTGTTGAGAAAATTCTTCAGGAGCGTGAGGACTATGGGAAAATAGACCTTGGTGAAGGCAAATCAGTACAAATCGAGTTTGTCAGCGTAAATCCAACCGGTCCGCTGCATGTTGGACATGGCCGTGGGGCGGTAATGGGCAGCACGCTTGCCAGTGTCCTGGAAAATGCCGGATATAAAGTGACCAGAGAATATTATATTAATGACGCGGGGAATCAACTCGATGCATTCAGCCGTTCACTGTATATACGTTATAAACAAGCTCTGGGCAAAAAGGCTGAAATGCCGGATGACGGCTATATGGGCAATTATATGATAGACCTGGCAAAAGAGATGGTAGAAAAGGAAGGTGACCGCTTTCTTATGCTGTCTGAACTTGATGCCATAAATGAGCTGGGTGCGATAGGAATGCGAAAGCTTATCGAGGCTATAAGGGTGGACCTGGGCATGCTGGGAGTTGAGTTTGACGTATGGTTCAGTGAAAAGAGCCTCTATGCTGGTGGGCTCTACGATAAGATAATGAATCTATTGAAAGAAGCAGGCTATGTAAAAGAGCGGGAAAATGCAGTCTGGTTTGAATCCTCAGCGCTGGGTGAGGATAAGGATAACGTTCTGGTCAGGTCAGATGGCGTACCCACATATTTCGCGGCCGATATTGCCTATCATTACGATAAGTTCGTTAATCGTAAATTCGATATAGTAATCGATATATGGGGCGCGGACCACCAGGGACATATATCACGCATGAAAGCGGTAATGGGTGCACTGGGGGTGGACCCTGAAAAATTAAAAATACTTATCTGTCAACTGGTTACGTTGAAAAGAGGCAATGAGGTTGTCAGGGTATCGAAGCGCAGTGGTGATTTGATAACGTTAAAAGAACTTATGGATGAGGTAGGCCCTGATGCATGCAGATTTGTATTTCTGTCACGATCCGCAGATAGCCAGATGGACTTCGATCTTGAACTGGCAAAGAAGCACTCAGCGGAAAATCCGGTCTACTATGTGCAGTATGCACATGCCCGCATAGCCAGTATTCTTAAACTGGCAGAAGAAAAGGGTATTGATTACAGCAATGGAGATGTCTCTTTGTTGACCACACAGGCAGAACAGTCCCTGGTAAAGCAAATGATGGTATTACCTGAAATCGTCGAGCTTATGGCGGTTAACCTTGAACCACATCATTTACCGTATTACGCACAGGAGCTGGCTACAGCGTTTCATAGTTTTTATAAGCAATGCAGAGTCGTCACCAGGAATAGTGAATTAAGTGCAGCCAGATTGAAACTGGTAAAAAGCGCACAAATCGTGCTGGCAAGGTCTTTGCATATAATGGGGATGTCCGCACCTGAGAGCATGTAAAGATATTTACATAATGTTTTACTACCGCGTTTTCTAGCCAAAACCTGCCTATTTGTGCTAAACTTCTCTTTTGAAAATGAAAAAACGTGTTTTCTCCGGCGCCAGACCAACAGGCAGACAGCATATCGGCAATTATATCGGTGCAATTCAGAATTACGTTGCTCTTCAGGATGAGTACGAATGCGTTTACTGTATTGTTGATATACATGCTTTGACCAGTCTGGAAGAGACCGATAAATTACAAAGTAATGTCTATGAAATGATGCTGGACTGGCTGGCAGCCGGTTTGGATCCCGAAAAAAGTATTCTCTTTGTACAGTCGGATGTGCCGGAGGTTATGGAGCTGCATACACTGCTCAGCATGGTTACACCGCTTAGCTGGCTGCTGCGTGTTCCCACTTTTAAGGAAAAGGCCAGAACACAGCCTCAGAACGTTAATTACGGACTTGTAGGCTATCCGGTGCT
>JAFGLP010000175.1 GCA_016927965.1 Dehalococcoidia bacterium | reverse complement strand
GAAGTATGTGAATAACCTAAACTTGTACTTGTATGTATTATACACTATGTAAACCACGACGCCAATCCAGCTGGTATTTTTCCCTGATTTGCAGGCGTTGTAAAGGCATGTTATACCAGCTTCAGATCATTACTGTCATTGCTTGTTGGAAGTATAATTGTACCACTGCTCAAATGTGGTGATGGTCCCTATATTTTTGGCCCATTTCACAATGGCATCCAGCTTCTGGAGCCTTTCATCATCCGGTTTACCATTTTCATCCACAAAAGCGCTGGGATGGATGCCCACGGCAGTCACATCAATGCTGTTGAGTACCGAACAAATGCTGCAACTAAAAGCACGGCAGGGAGCAAGCGTGGTATCGGTCGTATATTTGTTACAGACATCTTCCACATCAGATATCTTTGAGATGTCAATTACATTAGTAAATCTTTGACTGCCGTCATCCCATTGGCAAACATCGCTGGCGGTGGGAATCCTGTAAAGACCATCCTTGTTAGTACGTCCATAGTAGTCCACCGGCCTGGTGGAAGGATGCCGCTCAATCAAAAACTGTGTGGAAAACACCTTAAACCCGGCATCCTGGATAGCTTTATACCCGGTCTCATCAAAATAATCGGTAGGCACTGTTATAGCCACGGGAGATAATCCGAAATATTTCATGTAATCATCCCTCGCCCTGATCAATTTGCACTTAATAAAATCATAGGTCAAATTAGATTTACTCGTATCAAGCTGGTAGTAGGTCCAGTCATATCCATGCACGCTGATGCCGATGATCCCGTTATCCAGATAATCCTTGAGCCAGGGAATATCGTACGAGTCTGTCCCGTCTGCGCTGGATATTACACCACAATCCAGTGGCACGCCGTTATCCCGGAAAATATTGATGAGTTGCCGGTCAACTTCTTCATGCCAGCCTTTACACACGTCATCCAGCCTGAATATAATGGCAGTCCCGCCGTTATATACCGGCATAATCCTTTTAGCAGGCGCCACCGTAATATACTCGGCTGCATACCGATTCCAGCCGTCAAAGGTTACAACTTCACCCAGGGACTTAGCCGATTTAATGAGACGGCCTAGCTGCTGTATCATGGCTGAATCTATCTGGTTATTCTCAGCCAGAAAATAGGCAGGGTCTATTTCTATTACAGCAATACCCGGCCGCTCAAGGCTTTTTTTCGCCGCATCAATCACCCTTATATCCGCATCCTTCAGGTCCGCAGCCCCACGGTAATTGACGATTCCCACCACCGGCAGGCGGATTAATCCTCCCGGGTCAACGGCCGCATTCCAGCTTACCGGCTGCCGGGAAGAGGAGAAACCCTCCGACATTCTTGTGCTCATAATTTTAAAACCCGTATCGATAAGACAACTGTAATTATGCTCGTTGAGAGATTCATAGGGAAAAACACAGGCGTATGTCTGAACACCAAAATAGCGGCCTATACACGTTCGGGCAGATACTAATTGTGCTTTCACTTCATCAACTGCATTCTGGATATTGGGCGAATCAACATCTACCCAGTTTACTTCAGCACCGCTGACGCTGATATCGATAATCCCGGCATCCACATAGTCAATCAAGAATTTTAAGATATCCCCGTGTTTAGCCAGCGAATCTGTTTGCACGGCCACATCGACGGGAACACCGTTTTCGGCAAAAACCCTCAGTATCCTGTCAGTAACCGCTATCAGGCTGCTATCTTCTAAATGGTTTAGAACAAAAATGACCGCACCTCTATTGCCTGAGTAAGCGAGAGTCTGCATTTTTCTGGCATGCGGAGGCAGGTTATCAGTATCAAAAACACTATCAGAAGACGACTGCATGGAAAGCAGGGAACAACCGGTAACGGTCAGTACCAGCGCTGCAGCAGCACACCAGATGCTTTTCAATTTCATTTTACGTCTTGGATAACTTGGATAAATAGTAATCCGACCTATAGCCTCCGTCAATTATTTACTTCGTTTATGCAGTTCAGCTAATATTAGGCAGCCGATTAAATAATTCGGGACAGCAAAATGAATATCCAGCTAAACCAGTGGCAATTATGTAACTGGACAGTTCACGACATACCGGCAATCGTAAAATACGCCAGTAATTTTAATATCTGGATTAATCTACGTGACTCGTTTCCATACCTTATAGAAAAGATAATGCAATACAATGGATTGAACTGGCCTGTTTATACAGCCTGTAACGCATTTTGCTATCTCAACATCTGCCAAAGCTATAGGAGGCATCGGGTTTACACCGCAAACAAATATTCACAGGAAATCCGCAGAGATCGGCTACTGGGTTGAAGAACCTTACTGGGGAAAGGGTATCGCCACTCTAGCGCTAAACGCATTAGCCCGCTACGCTTTTAATAATTTCGACTTGGAAAGGCTATATGCCACGGTCTTTGAAGGAAACAATGCGTCCGCCCGGGTCATGGAAAAGAATGGATTTAAACAGGAAGCACACCTGGCTAAGAGCGTGACAAAAAACAGTCAAATCATAGATTCCTTTGTTTATGCAATCATAAAGGGGAACATCAAGCCTTCTCTAATCTGATATGAAAGGATAGGGGGAGCAGAAAGCCCCCCTTATCTCTCTATGACATTTTCAGCTTTACTGTACCGTATTATTAAAACCAGTTATAAGCCCGGGCGATCAAGAAAAGGCCCTGTATAATGAAAATGATGGCAACCAGTGCATTGAGCACACCGGGATTCACCATTACTATGATACCGAAGATAAGGGTCAGGGCACCGATGATAAGAGGTACTCCCAGGGCAAAGCCGGTTGCCAGAATCATACCAATACCGATGATAATAAGGTAAATCCCCACCAGGTAATTAAGTATCCTGGGGAAGATGAGGACTACAATACCGAAGATGAGATTCAGGATACCCCACAGCCAGCTCCCGCCAATTATCATCATGATACCGCCGATGATAAGCGCTGCTGCAATCAGGTAGTTAATTATTCGCGGAAATATCAGTATTACAATGCCTATCAGGATCAGGATTATCCCCAAGGCAGGTCCGCCTACAGGCAATCCCATGGTCAACCAAGACATAATTCCACCTCCTTCTGGTACTGAAATATATGCTAAGATTTTACAGATACCTTGAGATGGTTACAAGGTACGTTCGATTTTTAATCGATAATGATAAAGACCAAGGCCGGTAAGCTATTACTCAAGCCAGTCCATAACAAGCCACCCCCTGCAATGCCGGAAATCAGATCCTGTGGTCCTCACGGACAATCACCCGAGGTCCCCCGCTTAAGCTTGAGCTCCATTGTTTAGGAAGTTTAATGGCATCCAGCCTGTCAAGCTGCCCGATATCCTTCAGCCTTCGGTAGATCAGCTGCCAGGCACATGCCCGATCCGGCCTCACTTCACAACGGTCCTCTCGTGAGCCCCCGCACGGCCCGTTCAGCATATGCTTGGCGCAACGGGTAACCGGGCAGATACCTCCATATTCATGCAGCACGCAGGCCCCACAGGCCGCACACTTTTCCGTCCACATTCCTCTTTCTTCCAGTATACCCAGGAATTTTGTATTCAGCCCGGCGTAAACCGGCTTCTTAATAAACCTTTCGGCAATTGCCTGAACACCGGCACCGCAACCCAGCGAAAGCACAGCATCACTCTTTTCGATAGCATCGATGGCCTGTTCAATAAAAGCATTATCGCACTGTCGCTCAATAGTAAGCTCGCTGATTTTCCAACCAAAACCTTTAGTCTGTGACGCAATCCTTAGTGCCGAGGCGATAATGCTGACTTCACGCTCGCCACCAGCCAGGCATACAGTAACACATGTGCCGCATCCCAGCACCAGGATATTCTTATGTCCCGCTAATATATCAATGAGTTCGGGTATGCTTTTTCTTTCTGCAACTATCATGATCGTATCTCCTGTTGAATCTGTCTTCTCGACTTATTAATAGGGCTGGGGCCCAGATTATGAATAGTCTCTGCCATATCCTGCAGATGATCTACCAGCAAACGTGCACCGGCGGCGCTGACATTCACCATGCGCAGGCGGTCGCTTTCCAGCCCGGCTTCAGCCAGCAGCTTACGTGCATAATTTACACGCCGCTTGGCAACCAGGTTCCCCTCTTTGAAATGACAGCTTCCCTCCTCACAACCGGCAACCAACACCCCATCCGCCCCATTTTCCAAGGCCTTCATAAAAAACTCCACCTCCAGCCTGCCTGTACAAGGCGTACGCACGATACGTATATTTGAAGGATATTGCAGGCGCATAGAGCCGGCCAGGTCGGCGGCGGCATAGGCGCAATAAAGGCAGCAAAACGCCACGATTTTAATTTCTTCATTATTTTCTTTACTCATATTTCACTTCTTTACTGCGGTACACCCACAGCTTTTATATTTTCGTCATGGCTGACCTCAAAAAGTTCTATCAGCATCGTCTTAAACTGTCTGGATTCAAAATGGTTCAACTGTATGGCACCGGCCGGACACTCCGCAGCACAGATGCCGCACCCCATGCATTTGGCGCTGATAATCTCAGACTTCCTGTCAGCATTGATGGTAGGCGCGCCGTAGGGACAAACCTTGACACAGGTCATGCAGGAAATGCATTTCTGCTGATCGACCTGCGAGACCTGTGCGCCAATCTCCAGGGAAGTCTTTGAAAGCACAGTCGCTGCACGTGCGGCTGCCGCTTTGGCCTGCGAGATATTTTCATCGATCATCTTGGGCGAATGG
>JAFGLP010000174.1 GCA_016927965.1 Dehalococcoidia bacterium | reverse complement strand
GGGGGGTATTTGTCTCGTTGGCCCATTTGACGACTTTCTGCACTTCCTCCATGGTCTTCGGCTTAACCACGCCGCGGGAGGGCATTGGTCTTGCGAAGCTCATATCTTTCGAGTAGGCTTCGATCACGTCCCCGCCGTCCAGCACGTTTTCTTTGCCAATCAATTTGGCCAGGTCGGTTGTAACAGCCATCTTCATCCTCCGTCATGATTTTTTTATCGCTCCTATAGAAAATAGTTTATTTGCCAGGTTCGCTGCGGTATCATCCGGGGTTATCCCCGTAATCATCTCGATGCAGGGTTCATGGTGAGGAATGAAAAAGTTGTCCAGCCGGGCTTTGATATGCTCCGCTGGCTGTATTTGCAGGTCATCTGCTGTCCATACCGTCACTGGCCTTTTTGGGGCCTCTATCAGGGAGGCAGCTGGTGCCGAACGCAGATCACCCAGCGATTTATGCACGGTTAAGACAACCGGTAGTGTGGCCTGCAGGGTCCGGTATCCATCGGGGAGAATGCTTTCAGCGATGACATTGATTCCGTCCACACTGACGCGGCGCACACTGGTAATGCAGGGAATCCCCAGAAGCTCGGCGATGCCCGGTCCCACAACACCTGCATTTGTATCTGCCGCCTGCAAACCGGTCAGTATCAGGTCATAGCTCTCAATTTTCTTGATGGCTTCGGTAAGTACAACTGCGGTGGCGTAGCTGTCGATATCGGAAAAAGCGGCATTATCAAGAAGGATCAATTCGTCTGCGCCGGCAGCCATGGCTTTTCTGAGTACTGGTTTTGCTAACGCTTTGCCCATGCTGATTGCTGTTATTTTACATTCCGCTGCATCTTTAATACGCAATGCAGCTTCCAGCGCATTTTCATCGTAAGTGCTTATTACAGGCGGCACTCCTCTGCAAATAACGTGCTTTGCATCGTCATCAATCCTGTATACGGAGGAAGGGGCTTCAGGATCGGAGACCTGTTTCAGACAGACGATGATATGAATAACACCTGCTGTTCCGGTAACCTTCACTAAATAACCTCCCACGAAGAAAATAACCGATCATCTAAATTGCCTGCCCGGAATACCAGCCAACCCGTTCATGTGAATTATATCAAGAGTAAGCAAATAACAGTATCAAATATTTCGAAGTGATAGTATTAATTCGATATAAAATATCATATGCGGTAAATTTATTCAATAGTATTAGCGCAGTAAACGAAAAATTATTTCACATTAATTTATGGTATTCTTATAGGGGAATAGTCACTGCGGGTGCAATCTCTCATTGTTCATCCCGGGGCAGAAAATAATTGGAGAAGAAAATGAAAGCAGCTGTATTTTATGGTCCGCATGATTTCAGGGTTGAGGAAGCCGATGAGCCCAAAGCGGGAGACTATGGAATCGTAGTAAGGGTGAAAGTCTGCGGCATCTGCGGCTCTGATCTGCATTATTATGAGAGGGGCGGGCCGTTGGCTAAACCCGGGAGGATAATGGGGCATGAATTCAGCGGAGATGTTGTGGAGGTGGGAAAACAAGTGAAGTATATCAAGGTTGGTGACAGGGTGTCGGCGGCCAGTATTATAGTCTGCCAGGAATGCTACTGGTGCAAAGCAGGGCAGTACTCCCGCTGCCAAAACCTCAAGATGGGAGGGTTTGATTTTCATGGCGCCTATGCCGAGTATGCATCCGTCCCGCTTGCCATACTTGATCAGACCGTTTTCAAGCTGCCTGACTATATCAGCTATGAAGCAGGGGCTGTGATGGAGCCGCTGTCGGTGGGGGCTTACTCTGCTGGCCGGGCTGAACCGGCTGCCAAGGATATAGTGGTTATCTTCGGTGCCGGTATGATCGGACTGGCTTCACTGGCAGCCAGCAGGGCGATGGGAGTCGCACAGATCATTGTCAGCGATATGTCGAAGAAACGCCTCCAGACGGCCAGGGAAATAGGGGCGGACATTGTTATTGATGCTGGTTCTGAAAATGTGTTGCAGCGCGTGGCTCAAATTACCGACGGGCGCGGTGCCGATATCGCTGTTGAATGCGTTGGCCTGCGCAGACCTTTTTTACAGGCGTTGAATGTATTGAGGATCGATGGCAAGTTGATGCAGGTGGGGGTATTTGATACGCCATTCGAGTTTAATCCGGTCACCATCACCGGAAAGAATTTACGTGTGATCGGGTGTCTGGGTGGTGATTATCTGACCGCGATGGATCTGTTGAAATCAGGTAAAGTTGATGCCGGCAAATTTATCACGCATGAATTTCCGTTGAAAGATATAGATGCTGCTTTCCAAAAACAACTCGATTCAAATGAATCTGTCAAAGTCCTGGTTAGGATGTGAATATAAGGGATATTGCTGGATGCATAATTTAGTTTTGTCATCGTATGTGTGCCAGTGAGTTTTTAATTATGCTCATATGCTTAATGATATTGACAAAATAGTGCAGGCCTGATAGTATCCTTTGAACCACTTAATAAACGTTCGTTCATTTGATTCAACGGTCAGATGTGAAGTGTTATCTTCATTTCATTCAAAGGGGATTTGGTTAGAGTTTGGATTGACTAACGCTCTGGAGAGAAATGGCAAACGAAAAACAATCTTCAGAAATGAAAGCATTCATAATGAAAACAGCCAGGGAACTAATCTGGGAAAAAGGCTATGATAAAACCAGTATGAGGGATATAGCTCGTGCCTGTTCTTATGAACCAAGCAATACATATAATTATTTTAGCAGCAAAGAACAGCTTTTGTACGAACTACTTGAAGAAGAAACAGGTATGATGATTTCCATGTTAAGAGGCCTGGAACACGATGATACATCAAGTCCCCTTGATCAGTTGCGATATATTATCCGCCAACACGTAGAGCTTGCTATCAAAGGTAAGATGGTATCGGGGTTGATGTTTGATGTGGAACTGCGGAACTTATCTGCTGACCATGAGAAAAAGATAATTGAGTTCCGTGATAGATACGAGGGAATTTTACACAGGGTTATCCGCAGGGGTATCGATGCAGGTTATTTTGTTGAGACAAATGAGAGGCTGGTCACAATTATGATTATATCAATGATTGTGAGAAGCAGGGTCTGGTTTTCACCGAAAGGTGAGAAGTCCCCAGAAGAAATCGCGGATTTCATAACCAGGTTCACTCTTAACAGCCTGCTGAAAGACGGAAAGAAGAAACCCGGTTTTTAATGATGAAGGGCATTGTTTTCTATGCGCTTAATCAAATATGTTGACACATTTGAATTAATTTGTTAGCATGAATATATTTTAATGAACGTCCGTTCATTAAATCGGAGAGGAAAATGGCGCTAACAGGGAAAATTGCATTAGTAACTGGGGCAGCTCGAGGGATAGGGAAATCCATTGCCCTGAGGCTGGCAAAAGATGGGGTCGATGTGGCCGTTGCCGACGCCTGTCACGGTAGTGCAAGTATTGACTATCCCCTGTCTAGTTTGAAGCAGCTGCAGGAAACTCGCGATGAAATTATAAAGATGGGTAGACGCTCTATGGCTATTAAGGCTGATGTGACCAAGGCGAATGATGTGAAGGGAATGGTAGACGGCGTTGTGAAAGAATGGGGACATCTCGATATATTAGTCAACAATGCCGGTGTATCTGCCAGTTATCCGGTCGCTGAAATGGCGGAAGAACAATGGGACAGAGTCATAGATACGAATCTGAAAGGTGTATTCCTCTGCTGCCGGGCGGTAGTTCCACATATGGTTGTACAGGGGTCGGGGAAAATAATCAACATGACGTCCTCTGCCGGCGAGATGCCTTCAGGCATGATGTCCGCCTATTGCTCTTCCAAGGCCGCTATCAAGATGTTTACTATGGTACTTGCCCTGGAAGTTGCGCCTTTTAACGTTCAGGTAAATGGAGTTTATCCAGG
>JAFGLP010000173.1 GCA_016927965.1 Dehalococcoidia bacterium | reverse complement strand
AGGGGCTTATTATTGGAGCATTTGCCATTGGCTCTCATCAGGGTTATATCTATGTACGTAATGAGTACCCATTAGCTTTAAAGAATATTACTATCGCCATGCAACAAGCTGAAAAACTGGGTTTGCTGGGGAAAAATATATTGGGTTCCGGGTTTGATTTCCAGGTGCAGATTAACAGAGGTGGTGGGGCATTTATCTGCGGTGAATCTACAGCTCTGATGGCTTCGCTGGAAGGTAGGGTGGGTGAACCGCGTGCCAAGTATACGCATACTGTTGAGAAAGGGCTCTGGGACAGGCCCAGTGATCTGAATAATGTAGAAACGTGGGCCAATATCCCTCAGATTATTAGCAATGGCCCGGATTGGTTTAACAGTATTGGAGAAACCAGCAATACAGGTACCAAGATATTCTCCCTAACTGGTAAGGTTAATAACACAGGCCTGGTTGAAGTGCCGATGGGAATTAAATTAAGGGAGATTATTTTTGATATCGGTGGTGGCATCAGAGGCGGTAAGAAATTTAAAGCAGTGCAGACAGGTGGTCCATCCGGTGGCTGTTTGCCTGACAGTATGCTGGATTTACCCGTTGATTTCGATGAATTGACCAAAGCAGGTTCAATGATGGGCTCTGGTGGCATGATTGTCATGGATGAGGACAACTGCATGGTTGACATTGCCAAGTATTACCTGTCGTTCCTTGAAGAAGAATCATGCGGAAAATGCGTTCCTTGCCGTGAAGGCATCAAAAGAATGCGGCAGATACTTAATAAGATTACCTCTGGTAAAGGGCAGGAGAGTGACCTGACTCTACTGGAAGAAACATGCAACTGCTTGAAAGACAGCGCTCTTTGCCAGTTAGGAGGTTCCGCTCCAAACCCGGTTTTAACTACACTCAAATATTTCCGTCAGGAATATGAAGAACATATCCAGCAAAAGAAATGCCGTGCAGGCGTTTGCAAAGACCTGATTACTTTTTCAATTATTAACGATAAATGCCCGGGATGCGGTATGTGTGTGAAAGTATGTCCATCCGAAGCAATTACATCCATGGGGAAGAAAAAACCTGTGGTGCTGGACCAGTCCAAGTGCATCAAATGCCGTACATGTTACGATGTATGCAAGATGGGAGCTGTAAAGATTGAGTGAAATAGTTACTCTCACAATAAACGGAAATAAATACACTGCGGAGAAGGGGCAGTATATTTTGCAGGTAGCTCGGGAACACGGCATAAAAATTCCCAGCCTGTGCCATCTTGATGCGGTTGAACCTTATGGGGCCTGCAGGCTTTGTATCGTTGAAGTAACCAGGGGAACGAGGACGCGCATCGTCACATCCTGCCTTTATCCAGTTGAAGAGGGTATTATTGTCCAGACTGATACTCCCAGGGTGCATAAGAACCGCAAGATGCTGCTTGATTTGCTCTATGCCAGGTGCTCTGAAAATAAGGTCATAAAAGAGTTGGCGGCGGAATACGGACTTGAGAAGCCGTCTTTTGATGAGAAAGATTGGACCAAGGAAAACTGCATTGTCTGCGGCCTTTGCACCAGGGTATGTGAGCAGGTGGTGGGAGTCAGTGCCATAAGTCTGGTAAATCGCGGGATTTCCAGGGAGCCGGCTGCCCCGTTCCTGGAGGTTGCAAATAATTGTATCGGTTGCGGTTCTTGTTTTTATGCGTGCCCAACCAATGCCATCAAAATGGAAGATAAAAACGGTTACAGGTATATCTATAATTGGAATATTAAATACAGGCTACAGAAGTGTGAAAAATGCGGGATTGAGTGGGCGCCTGTAAAACAACTGGAATATATACAGAAAAAGTTAAATCTGCCCAAGGGATTTTTCGATATCTGCCCGAATTGCAGGGGCTAGTTGCTGCTGCCTTCATTGCACATCTTGACGCCGTTACAGGTGTAATCTATACTCTTTCCCTGCGGGGTGTAGCGCAGTGGCTAGCGCGCATGGTTTGGGACCATGAGGTCGGTGGTTCAAATCCACTCACCCCGACCACTCATATTCTGATTAGCTGCTGCTCAAATAATCCTGTCTGTTGACTATCATATTCCGACAGCAAATTATAGGGAAGCGCAAAGTGCCTTAGTCGATAGGTATCTAAATTGATATGCTAATGGGGGAAGTGACGGAGCTTTCTATTAATCAACTCCGCATTGGGTGATGAACCGGTTATAAAACTCGGCAAGCTCCTTATCTTGAATTTGCTTTCCCGCTTCTTTCAATGGCGTTTCCATGGCGGCCTTGTTGATTTTCTTCAGGTCAGGAAGCAACTCTGATAAATCAGATTGTTCATTTATACCCGTGCCGGTTTCCTCAAGATCATATGACTGGATCAATTTTTGAGAAAATTGTGCTATTTGAGGATCGGATGCTTCGCCGGCAGCCGTGGTTAATGGTGAAAGCAGAGCGTTTTTATATAGCTTAGTAAAATCAGCTACTGATATATTACCCTCATCAGCAGCGGCATTGAGAATAGCAGGAAGAGCCAGCAGCATACCAAGGACAATTATTCCTACTATAGCCGTTGATATAAACCCAATACCTCTGTTTTTCATGATTTTCACTATCTTGATAACATCGTTATCGATTGAAAGTGAAGGACATTACATACGTCCTAGTACTTTAGTATGGCCCGCTAAGATAAAAATGTCAAGCCTGGTGGTTCAGCAAAATTAGACATTTGGCTCTTGACAATCATGGTTACACAGGTATACAGGGTGAACAACTTATATTGGGTAGGAAATACGCCATGAGGCGATAATAGATTGGTTATGTCTGCGTGGATACGTAACAGAAGTCACGTATCCACGCATGGCAGGCATTATAAAAAGGTGAAAATATTACTAAAGGGTCCTGATTACAGCTACAACTCTGCCCTGTATATCCACATTTGCCGCATCACTGAAAATAGGTTGCATCTGTGAGTTTGCCGGTTGAAGCCTTACGCGATCATTCTCTTTATAAAAACGCTTGAGTGTTACCTCTTCTTCTTTTATTAGCCATGCGGCAACCATATCACCATTTACCACATTTTTTACAGGCTCCATCAGGACAATATCGCCATCGTCTATCAATGCATCTATCATCGACTGGCCACTTACCCTGAGTGCAAATACATCTTTGCCCCTGGTAATCTCACTGGATAACTCAAGCGTTTCTGACACTTCACTATGCCATGAATCGGCGCCCAATACGGGGATAGGAGAACCAGCCGCAATTTTACCCAGCACTGGTACATGGATGGTGCTTTTCCTGTCAGGCAATTGGATACTGCGAAAGACCTTGGAGTCTCTCTCAATCTGGTGTTCGCTTTCAAGAACCTTAAGATGATGCTGGACTACGGCTGTTGAGCTCAGCGCACATCCTTTCATGATATCGCGTACAGTTGGGGCGTACCCATGTTCATCATAGAAGTCGCGGATAAATTCAATAATCTTTTGGCGAGTTGTGCTGACTCCCGGTTTTCTCATAAATTCACCTGCTATACGTACATTTGTTCTTAAAACAAGTGTACCCAACCGTGAGAGCATTTGTCAAGAGGGGTGTCTTACAATATGAGGAAATTATAAAACAGGTTTACCCTGCAAAGCCCATGGACTTGTATTTGTTATATGCACTTTGATGAGGTTGCCTGCAAGGTACCTGAGATCTTCAATAAATACGAGTTTATCGCTATTTGTTCTACCATACCATTTATGGCCCTTTTTGCCTTCTACCAGTATTTCAACTTCGCTGCCGATTAATTTTTGATTGATTAGTGACAAGATATTGGTTTGCAATTGCTCAATATCATGTAAGCGCCGCATTTTTTCCTCGTAAGATACGCCATCGATAAGATGTTCGCTTGCCAGTGTACCTGTTCTGGGGGAATAGGCGGCAACATGTACAACATCAAATTGAATATCATTTATTGCATTGAATGTATTT
>JAFGLP010000172.1 GCA_016927965.1 Dehalococcoidia bacterium | reverse complement strand
GGCATGGATAACCTGCCGCAGCCGGTGAAGCTATATTATTTCGCTGACATTTTTCGCTACGAAAGGCCGCAGGCTGGACGCTACCGCCAGCATCACCAGTTCGGCTGTGAGGCTATCGGCGAACCTTCATCAATGCTGGATGCGGAAATTATCAGCATGGCGCTTAATTTCCTTTCATCGCTGGGGCTGATGAACTTCTCACTTCACCTTAATAGCATTGGCTGTCAGAGATGTCGGCCCGTACATCTGCAAAAATTAAAAGAATACTATGCTCCCCTGAAGCAGTTACTTTGTGAGGATTGTGCCGCCAGACTTGAAAGGAATCCTTTACGTCTGCTGGATTGCAAGAAACCGGGTTGCCAGGCGGCGGCCGATAATGCTCCCAAGAGCGCTGACTATTTGTGTGATGAGTGCGGACTACATTTTGAATCGCTGCGCAGTTATCTACAGGCGTTGAGCATAAATTATGTTCTTAATCCAAGGTTGGTTCGCGGCCTGGATTACTATACAAAAACCGTTTTTGAAGTCCAACCTCTGGAAGGGGGGTCTCAAAGTGCCCTGGGCGGTGGCGGGCGCTATGATGAGCTAATTGCCATGCTGGGCGGCAAATCAATACCTGCCATCGGTTTCGCTGCCGGCATGGAACGAATTGTACTTAATCTGAAGAGCCAGAATGTTATGGTTCCCGGGCCTGTCAGGCCCGTACTGTTCATCGCAAGTATGGGTGAATCTGCTAGAGTAGAGGCAATAAAAATTGCCGCTGATTTGCGTGAAGCCGGTATACCCGTGATAGTATCACCTGGACAACGCAGTTTGAAGGCCCAGCTCCGGTATGCCAACACCCTCGGTGCGATCAATACTGCCATAATTGGTGATGATGAAGTGAGGGCAGGCACCGTGATGCTCCGCATAATGGAGAATAGTGAGCAGCAGGAAGTACAGACTGATGAGCTGCTGTCCAGATTAACATCTCAACTATAAACTTGGAGGATTTTGCCATGGATGTCTTATCAGCGATTCGCAGCAGGCGCAGCGTACGGCAGTATAAGGATACACCTGTACCGGATGATGTTCTGCAGAAAGTGCTGGAAGCTGCACGTTGGGCTCCTTCATGGGCTAATACGCAGTGCACCCGCTATGTCGTGATAAAAGACCCTGCCACCAAGGAAAAATTGGCGGAGATGCTTAATAAGGGTAATCCATCCACTGAGGCCATCAAGCAGGCCCCTATTGTAATAGTAGCCTGTGCGGAACTGGGCAAAGCCGGTTTTTATAAAGGAGTATTAGCTACCAACCGGGATGACTGGTTTATGTTTGACGTGGGCATAGCAATGCAGAATCTAATACTGGCGGCTCAGTCCCTGGGGCTGGGCACCGTGCACGTCGGTTTTATACCGGATTCCAAAAAGGTGGATGAAATTATCGGGGTGCCTGAAGGCGTGGTATCAATTGAAATGACCCCGCTGGGCTACCCGACAGGTGAAACCAAGGCCCCGCCGCGTAAAGAGCTGGCAGATATAGTGTTTTACGAAAAGTACGGCAAGCATTAGAATTTACTGGGCTTCTTCGAGGAAATTTTTCTGCCCGCTGCGGTTCAAATTGTTTGATATCCGGCCGCACGGGCTGAAAATTTTTATACAGGAGGATAATATGGCCAAGACGATCGCAGAGATCAATGAAAAAATTAAAAAAGGCCAGGCTGTAGTTGTCACTGCTGAAGAAGTGATCAGCATAGCCAAAAAGAAGGGTGTCGCTAAAGCTGCGAAAGAGATTGACGTGGTTACGACAGGCACCTTCGGCCCGATGTGCTCGTCCAGTGTGTATATGAATCTTGGCCATAGCAGCCCACGTATAAAGGTGGGAGGTGGCAAGGTTACATTGAACGATGTTCCGGCTTATACCGGGGTGGCTGCCGTTGATATTATACTGGGAGCTACGGCCATGCCTGAAGACGATCCGAAGAACCGTATATATCCCGGTGAGTTCGGTTATGGCGGAGGCCATGTAATTGAAGAGCTGGTTTCCGGCAAGGATATCCGGCTGATCGCCAGCGCATATGGCACGGACTGCTACCCGAGGAAAAAGATTGAGACATTAATTAATATCAAAACGGTCAATGAAGCCATGCTTTTTAATATGCGAAACGCCTATCAGAATTACAGCGTTGCCGTTAATATTGGAAACCGTATGCTCTACACCTATATGGGTGTCCTGAAGCCCCGGCTGGGCAATGCCAACTTCTGCTCGGCTGGCCAGTTGTCGCCGCTGATGAACGATCCTTTTTATAGGACCATCGGCATAGGTACCAGGATATTTCTGGGTGGGGGCATGGGCTATATAGCATGGAACGGGACTCAGCATAATCCGTGCGCTCCTAGGACGGAGAAAGGAGTACCGACTAGGGGTGCTGCCACACTGGCTGTGATCGGAGATCTCAAGCAAATGAGTCCCAAGTGGCTGGTGGGCACCAGTTTCCTGGGATATGGCGCTACGCTGACCGTGGGCATAGGTGTTCCCATCCCTATACTGGACGAAGAAATGCTGAAATATACGCTGGTTACCGACGCCGATATCCTGGCGCCCGTCATCGATTTTTCGGATGCCTACCCTAATCGTAAGCCTGAGGTTCTGGCTGAAGTGAGTTATGCCGAATTAAAATCCGGTAACATTGTTGTCAAAGGGAGGCAGGTGCCAACGGCCTCCCTGTCCAGCTATCCGGGAGCAGTGACCATAGCTAAAACGCTCAAGGACTGGATTAAAAAGGGTTCCTTCTTATTAGCGGAGCCGGTTGCTCCTTTGCCGGGGCCGCAGTCCGGTATCAAGCTAAAGACTTTTGAAGAGCAGCCTTTGCCCTGAAGGAGGACTGAATTATGGTAATTGCCAAGAAAATAGTATTGCATTTCCCGCAGCGGATTGTGGATAAACCCATCGTAAGTGGTCTTATACGTGAATATTTACTGGATATCAATATACTTAAGGCCTCTATATCTCCGGGAGAAGAAGGCCTGATGATCATGGAGTTGAGCGGCGAAAAGAAAGATTATGAGAAGGGTCTTAAATATCTCCGCAATGCCGGTGTTCAGATACAGTCTTTGAGCCAGGATGTAACGCGTAACGAAGAACGCTGTACGCATTGCGGCGCCTGCATAACCATGTGCCCGACGCACGCTTTTTGGCTAGAGGAAGGCACCCGCAGGGTGATCTTCGATAATACCAAATGCATTGTTTGTGAGCTGTGTGTCAAGGCCTGCCCGCCGCGTGCTATGGAACTGCATTTCTAAGGTCCCGTCTGTTCTCAGAACCTGCAAATCAGGCGTCTGTTCAGTATAAAAATAGAGCATGATAGCAGGTGAGGTTGTTTACATAATGGGTTATCAGCCGAGGATTTACCGCCATGCCCTGAAAGAAACCGAACTGGTGTCTTTTGAGGTTGCAGTTAAGGAAACTGACCTGTATGTCCGGGCCGGCAAAGACCTTTCCCGGGAAGCACTGGCTGCCGTCACAAAATATCGTACTGAATTGGAACGGTATATCAATGCGCACCCCATATTTCTGCACAGCCTGCAACCCGTATATGTTGACAGGTCTGCGCCCCAAATTATTAAAATGATGGCGGAAGCCGGCCGGGCCGCTGGCGTGGGGCCTATGGCGGCGGTCGCCGGGGCTGTGGCTGAACTGGTAGGTAGTACATTACTGGAGCATTCAGCCGAAGTGGTGGTGGAAAACGGCGGGGATATATTCTTAAAAACAGCCAGACAGCGGCTGATCGGTGTCTACGCCGGCAATTCCCCGTTCAACGATAAACTAGCTGTTCAAATCAATCCATCTAAAAAGCCTTTAGGTATATGCACTTCTTCCGGAACGGTTGGGCCTTCTTTGAGCCTGGGACTTGCTGATGCAGTGGTGGTGATCTCCCACTCGACGTCCCTTGCTGATGCTGCAGCCACGGCTATAGGAAATCTGGTGAAATCTCCTGATGATATCCCATCCGCTCTGGATCATGGGCAGAAGATCAAGGATGTTCAGGGTATACTGATTATCGCCGGTGACCGTATGGGAGTATGGGGAATGATTAAATTGGTCACCCTTTGAAAGATTATTAGCCGCTGCAGCAGTGCACGTTAATTGTGATCTGGAACTGATCAGAGTCGCCGTGGTCATCTGATACTTCGACGCTGATAGTATATATACCCGGCTCCCCAGCGGCTATCCATTGCATGCTGGGACCCGTGCCAACCAGCTTACCGCCGGTGGCCTGCCATATGTAATCCAGTTCATCATTATCATCATCATGAGCCAGGCAGGAAAGCTCCACAACGTCATATTTGAGCGCCACAAGCTCGGGTATCTTTCTTTTCTCTTCTTCTGTCATGTCGGGTTTAATGGTAACTGGCATGCGTTTGGGCCTTGTATATCTTATGGCATCGATCACCGGTGGATTATTCGGTTTCTCAGGAACGTTGATTATGATGTTCTCTTTGGCTGCGCCCCCCTTGCCATCGCTGACAACCACAGTAATTAAATAATCGCCGCCCTTTTCGGGGGCGGTCCATGTAACGGCCGGGCCAGCCCCGGTGATGCTTCCTCCCGTAGCCGCCCAGTTGTAGGTCAGGTTATCGGTTCCTTCTTCCGTAGCTGTACAGGTTACCTGTGTGCTTTCCAGTGGCTGGACCTGCCGGTCGGCATCCAGACTGGAGATTACCGGTTCCGTGATCTCCACTTTTACCTGTTCTTGCACGGGGGCTGGTGTCTGCTGACTGGCTGTGCAGCCGGGTGCGGCTGCTATCAAAATCAGCGAGAAAAAAAGGATTAAAATTGATGTGGATAATCTTTTTGAGTTCATAATGCGTGCTGCTCCCATTCTTACTCTAAGAGGGGGGATCCGATTATATTTTATTTCTGGAAAATATCCTGTTGATCCAGAATTGATGTGCGAAAAAGCCGCCTGGATGAATGATAATTATAAGCACTGCAAGTATAAACATGCCGACATCCATATACATGGACTGTATCGGGGTCACCGTAGCAAAAAGACCAAAGCATTCACACTCGGGGAACTCTTCCAATCCGCTGGCGATGGCATATGAGTTGTTAGCCATGAACCCGAAGACCATTGGTATAAAAAGAATGGCAAAAATACGCGGCCAGACGCCGATAACCAGTGCAGCCCCGATAATAATCTCGGAGATAGGTAGTATCCAAGGTATAAAAATCAAGCCTATAAAACGTGCAAACTCCGGGGTTAACAGGAAATCCGGTATAAATTTATCCAGAAAATCCGTCTGACCGGGTATTGTACCCAGTTCAGACAGCTTACCTATGCCGGCAAACAGCAGGATAGCCCCGATGATAACGCAGGCGATAATACTAATAACACTGCGCACTATTGGTTGGCGGTCGTACTCGTAACTGGAAGGCATTTGTACCACTGTCTGATTTAAAGGTCTTGACTAAATTGAAATTATAAACTACACTAGTGCTCGTATGCAAACCTTGGTTTTTGGTGAGTCTTAAGCAGGCAACCTCTTAAATTCGGAGACCGTAGTGCCGGGATTAAGACTCCCTGCATATGTTTCAAGAGGTCTTAAGCCAGTAGACGCGTCACAATCCACGGGGCATAGTGATTTTCAACAAGGAGGCATTAATGGCCCTAACGGACAAGACCCTTACCTGT
>JAFGLP010000171.1 GCA_016927965.1 Dehalococcoidia bacterium | reverse complement strand
TCCAATAATGGCAACCTTCTAAGTATAACTCTCGATGTAACTAATGAGTCTGTACTTGAAGCTAATCCGCTGGATTACAAATTTGGCTTTAAGGGTGGCCAATTCGAGGTTTACTGGGAGGATGCAAGCGGCATACGAACCAAGATAGACGCTCTAACAATAAAACGGGGCGGTCAGACCGAAATATGGGATGAACAAAGTACTTTAGATTACAATGAAAAAATAAGCATTTGTTTTGATGATACAGCCGAGAATACTCTGGAAAATGCCAGAAAATTTATTGTTGTTTATAAAGGTAATATAATAAACGAATCTGGGTATGTAATCGACCAGGACGATACCGAGGCAATAGCTGTTAGTATAGTGGATGCAGATCATATCCATAATATTCCAACATCAGCTTTCCTTTTAGCACGTTTTAAGGGTATAGATAACTGTGATCCGGCATATCCACCGGACACCTTGTTCAATAATCATGGATTTCGATTGCAATATGTTGATATCCAGAATGGTTATTGGATGGGTAATGATGACTACAGCGGCAGAAAAATCTGGGTTTCTGATAATTACATAAATAACCGAGATCGAATATGGATTGATGTGAAGGATGTGTATAATATTGGAGACAGACGATTCAATTCAGGTGATTGGGATAATTTACAGTATTTTCCAGAGATAGTAACCAATGCATGTACATGCGTTTATTATAATTCTCATGAGTGGTATGGTGGCACATGCACGATAAGTTTTTGGAATATCCCAAGCTGGCAGAGCGGCACATCTTATAAAGCAGGAAACCAGGTCGGATGGGATTCACCAGAGGGAGATACTTTCGAAGTGTATACATGTACTGTGAATCATAATGCATCTTCAGCAACCGAACCCGGCCAGGGCGGTAACTGGAATGATTGTTGGCTGTTAGGATATCCTGATGTGAAGGCGGATATTGATATTGATGAGGTCTCGGAAAACAGCGAGGAAGACCCCGGAGGAACAGTTCAGATAGGCGGCTCTTTGAAAAAGATAAATGCCTTGATACTGTCCTCTTGGCCCGATGTTTGGACTAATGAGTTAGACAGAGGTTCAGCAACTTTAGAGGTGGTAACAGGTACGGATAAAATAAGGATCTGGGATAACCCCAATAAAACCGGCCAACCAATAATCGATCAGGGTGCTTTGAGAAAAAAATGGTTATTGGATAGCGAAACCGTACCTATTAGTTTATATGTTGAGGGCCTTTCTTCGAGTGAGTCTGCTATGGATGTTAGGTTGAGGTTCTCGCTTGATTATGCGGGTGTAAATAAATATGACAAAGTTAATTTCACCGTACAGAATTAGCCTATACTTCAAAAGAGGTAAAGGTGTTTTGATATAAAGTGTGAATGGCGTAGGGTGCAAATGTTAATCTGGAGTTAACTCTTTGCTCTTTAATAAGTCTTTGGTTTACTTATTATTCACTTGTAACCCTCATTTTGGCCAAAGGTAGGTTAATCCAAGCCTTTAATTTGCAACAGCGATGTACGGTTGGGCTACGTTAACTAAAGCGCAGCCGAAGGCTTAGGTTCGAATCCTGCCCCCGCTATTTCGATAACTTCTTTAAGGCCAGTCGGTTACGACCGGTCTTCTTCGTTTTTAAGATGAAAAATACTCATTCAGTATTTCACTTGCTACCGGCGGACAACCCGGCACGAATGTTCCACACTCTTTATGTGCGACGGTACAATTACCAATACATAGTGTGCCGTTCGGCAGCTCCTTATGACCTTTGCCGATGGCGATAATAATATCTTTTTCATCGGGTACATTGCTGCGCAACTGTTTTCCATATCGCTTTAGAAACATTAGTAGCGTTGATTGACAGGCACTGCAGGATTGTTTATCTAAAATAATAAATCCCGGAAACTCAATTGACAATTTATCCGGCGGCAGAGCAAACGGACTCCGAACGTCTTTCCAGTTTTCAGGAAACACGCTAATTTTATCTGCATCGATTACACCATAGCCTCTTTCAGCTCCTATCCGTAGATGCGGAATATCGTGGGCAGATATTCCCATCAGTTCACACGCAATCGAATCTGTCGCAAAAGCATCAACGCCGGCAAGTACCACGCCTAAAGCTTTAGGCACCCCGGCACTGGGGCCTAACCCTTCCATTCCAATTGTTCCGTCTATAATTGCCAAATGAGGACGCAGAACCGAAGCCATATCAGCGATGGCGATATCCAAAGGTTTTTCACGCTGTCCACCAACTTCCGGCAGCATGTGCAGGTCCACTTTGGAACGCCGCCACAAGCAGCCCTTCATATTTTTAACCGACAGTGTTACACCCGTATGCATATGTGTTTTCATCACGGGAATCGAAACAATAATATCATATTCTGCAACTTCCCTGCACAGCTTAAGTGACTTGATTGCAACGCCGTCGGCAATCTCGACAGGTACATAGTTTTGTGTATCCATATCGAGCAGACAGCAATTTCGTGTTTTAGCAACTTCTGCAACCCCGCTGGTTTCGAAAGCATCAGACATCTTGACACCAGTTATTGGGCTTTCACCTACAGCAACTTCGGCCCCGACGTCTTTGAAAGCGTCGATTGCTGCTGCTACAACTTCTGGATGTGTAGTAATGCCTGTTTTTGCCTCTACATTTCGTCCTATGTTGGGTTTCAACAAAACACGCTTGTTCTTTGAAACTGCCAAGTCAATATTTGCCAGAACCTTTCGTGTATTACTATATGGATCATTCCCGGATGCCCAAAAGACCGATGGACGTGATGTGTCAAGTTTAAAAGGTGTATGCGATAAACCGGTATTAATCGTCAATGAGCCGTTCCCTTTTGTGTTTTGTTCGAAATATATTATTCAATGCAGGATACATTCTAATACTAAAAAGTCTGACGTCAATCACCTTTCTATTTTTCCTGCTTGATAAAAAACGGCCTGCGAAAGTGCTTTCGCAGGCCGTCGAATTGCCATTTTTTAACTTGTATCGGTTTACCAGATCGCAGCAAAGTCAGCAAAATCGAGGAAGTTTACTATATCATCGTCGTTGAAATCGCCGTCATTAATATCCACATCGTTACTCAACCAGTATTCGCTTATTATCTCAATGTCGCCATAACCAATAAATGCGTCGCAATCAAGGTCGTAGATGTTGTCAGCCAGATAGTTCTGCTCTGTTACATCGCCCAGAACAGAAGTATATGTGTTGCTGGTCGGGTCAAAGGTATACAGTTCCTTGCTGGGCGTTACTGTGCCGGACCAGTTGTAATCGACCCAAACTTCATAGTAGCCGTTGGCATCGGTCGTATCCGAATTACCGCCGTTATTTGCCTCTACAAGCACGCCTTCTATCGGCACATCACAGGAATTCTTAATGTAACCTGTGATTGTATATGTCAGCAGTGTACCGGCGTATTGCTGTGTCTCGGCTATGCTTTCGGTAACGTTAGTATATGTCATGCTGTTTGGCTCGAAACCATAGGCATACTTGGATGGCACAACACTGCCGGACCAGTTATAATCGACTATTACCCTGTAATAGCCGGCAGCATTAGTCGTACTCGAACCGCCGCCGTAATATTTACTGGTAAATGGACCACCGTCGTCATCCGGCGACATTAACACGCCTAACATCGGTGCATGCGTGACGGAATCAACAACGTAGCCGGAAATGACCAAAACATTCATTATCGCCATGTAGTTTTTATTGCTCAGGTTGGTAGTAACATTGTTATACACCCTGCTTGCCGGGTCGAAGATATAACCAGCCTTGCTCGGAGTAGCTGTACCAGACCATCCGTAACTTACCGTCAATTGATAGTAGCCATTGGCATCGGTCGTATCTGATATACCTCCGCCTGCATCTACAAGTACACTATCGATCGGTGTAACACCATCAGGTTCGGCAATATAGCCGCTGATAGTTCTTGCACAGTAGCCGCTCGATATTACAAGGTCAACTGCAGAACCGCAGGCAACTGTCGT
>JAFGLP010000024.1 GCA_016927965.1 Dehalococcoidia bacterium | reverse complement strand
GATCTGATATGATAGGCCATAGCAAGTTAGCAAGTTAGCATACTGGTTATGGAGGTTTAGCATGGGTAGTAATGTCGGGAAAAGGTCTAACAGCAGAATCGGAAAGGTAAAGGGAGTGTATCAATGTTACAATCCCCGTCTATGTAGATGGCAGAAGTACGACCGAAGTACCGGAAAATTAATGTCAACAAAGAGCACTACTGGCCCATATAAGGGAGTTGAAAAGATCAGCTGAGTAATTACCAATGTTTTTGGTGATAAGAGAACAGGTCTTCAATGCCCCAACATGCTATTGAGCGTGGTTCTTTAGCGAACTCTTTAGCATCTCTAGTGAATCCTCCAGTGCATATCATGATGCCATGGCTTCGTTTTTCTTGCATCATGCCCCATAATTCGCGGAGTTCTCGTTCTCTCACTCGATTGCCATCTTGATAAAGCTTGCATTGAATGATATAGTCAATCTTAGTTCCCAATTCATCGAACTTGTAGGCTGTCACATCAATTCCACCGTCTTTTGTTGGTTGCGTTGCTATAGCCTGGAAACCCATCTTCTGAAAAAGGTCTTTGATATATATCTCGAATTCACGCCACCCACCATCCATAAGACGTTTCTTGAATTGATCTAAAGGTGTATCTCCTTGTGCTTCCTGGGTAAGCGGCGAGATGGTATCTCTGTGCTGCCAATTCGTATCCATTTCTTTTGCCAGGCAACTATGAGGAGTGTTAGCAGCACGATAACCGAAATTAATATAGCTTGCCAATGTACTCTAATAAAATCGATTATTGGGATTATTATCCATATTATTAATAAATACCCTAATGCTACTGCACCAAGTATGATCGTTATTACCTTGTCCCTTTTACTACGTTTTCGGTTTATCAAGTATTTAAGACCGAGCACAGCGATTATTATTAGAGCAAGAACAGATAAGATAGCCTTTTGATTTTGTTGGAACCACGATGAGAAGCCTGCTGTCTGGCTAGCAGAAGTAGTAGAAGATGTGGTGGCAGGCGTAGCCTTTCCGCTGCCAGTTGGATTTGCAATTTGTTTCAGCCATGTCTGGAATGTAGAGAATGGGTTTTGTATGGAACCGGTTGTATCCGAACCTGTGGGTTTTGAAGAACTGGCTGCTGAGCTAGATGTGCTTACCTGTATTGTATGCAGTAATCTATTAGATGATTTGACACGGAAGTTGGCCTTGGCATCCTCACAGGAGTTTTGATAATCGTTTGCTGCAAGAATCTGATAAAACCCAACGTCAAAGGGGGCTTTCCAACTGATCTTGCCGGTGCTAGAGGTTTCCTTTGGACAAGTTAAAGGTGATCCATCATAGACACAGGATACATATATTACTTTACCGGATGAACTGATCATGCCGATGATTATCTGTTGTCGGCATGCAGAGCAATCTGACGGGTTACGGGTTAGATAATTGACCGTGAAATCGATATTCTCACCTGGTTTATAGGTATCTCTGAGGCCTAGCAACGAGGCTTCCCATCGTTCAGGACATAATTGGGCGGAAACGTTGGCGGTAGAGGATAGGCTTGCGCAGACTATACTAGCTAGAATGAGGACTAATATGAGCCATTTATTCGCAAGACGATCTGTTATGATATTTTTCAAGGTGACTACGACTGCCTCCCAAAACTTTGCTCAAATGCTGGGGTAAATTATACATCTACACTCATCGGAATGGAATGTTGATACTCGCCCTCGGTTTTATAGACAGGAGCACGGTCAATGGGCACGTTTTTGACGTTGGTTTGGCGATGAGGAAGTGACAGACTTCCTGATAAATAACCGCAAATTGCTGAGCAATTGTTGTATTGCTAAGATTCGTTTTCTCATATACCTAACGGTGGCACAAAGAAAAGACAAATTGTCACTTGAAAATCAGGAAAGAAGGAAGCACCCACAAAATCGTAATAGAGGATTTGGTAGCCTATGTAGGTATTGATGTAGTATATTATCAATTAGAAAAAGGGCTTCATAGAGATATGACTGAAAAAAAACAACGTAGATTAAAATCATGGTCCGACGGTTGTCTCGTATTCAAAGACTTTCCTGTTAAGCATAAAGGCAGGAAACTATTAATTCCGTTTGAACTTACAATAAAACAAAGCTTTAGATTAACTGAATTCTACGAATTGGACGGTCTAGAAGATGAAGAGGAATGGATTATCAATTTCGATAGAGTGATAAATGATATAGCTCAAAGAATAATTAAACGTAAGGTAAAATTGGCAAAAATATATTTTGAAAAACACCCAGACGAATGGGTACGCATGGTTAAATCTATCAAGATTACAGATAAACAGATTGATGATAGGATTGCAAGGTATAAGGACGGTAAATTAAGAAAATTTCAGGTCTTTCATCTTAGATGATACGTCCTTGTATAAAATTGCTGAAGCGCTAGAATAAGCTTCTTACTCTCAAACACGAGTTCGGGAGCTGTCCACAATGGCCCACCATTTAGTTATGCAAAGCCCCACCCAACAGGTTAGCTTCAAATCAACGCGCTAAAACCGATACTATCATCATTTCAGCTTCAGTATTTATCCATAATCTTACCATCGAACGGATATGTGTAACGATGCCTGCCGACTTTCTTTGACGCTGAAACCAATCCTCATTAAGTTATTTAGGCATGGTTCAAGCCAAGCGATAGTCTTGCGAAAGGCAAATCCTTTACCCGGGTAATACACCTCTTACGAATTAGGCAAGATCGACAGGAGGTCACAACATCGCGGAACTGGCGACGGGGACAGAGGCGTCCCACGTTCGACTGGTAATTTTAGGGTTGAATCATATACAATTATAGTTCGGATGTTAAAATATGGCATATCGAAAAATGCCAAATAAATATTTATATTATTGGAGGGTCAAATGTCACAAAGAGAAGTAGTTATAGTTGATGCTATGAGGTCACCTTTTGGTAGAATGGGTGGTTCGCTCCGCGACGTCCTGCCTAACCCATTGGCAGCCACTGTTATTAAAGGCCTGCTCGCAAAAACCAAGATCCTTGAGAAAGGCAAAGTGGATGCTCTTATGCTCGGCTCTGCATTCGGCAGTGTAAACACCCCTAACATGTCCCGCTGGGTCACCATAGCAGCCGGGCTGCCCCTGGAAACAACATCGCACTTCCTCGAGATGCAGTGCGGTTCCTCGATTGACACCATCAACCATTCCGCCTGGAAAATACTTGCCAACCAGGCTGATATTATCATTGCAGGCGGCTCGGATTCACACAGCAATATGTCCTTCAAGTTCTCCTCTACAACTCAACCGTACAAGCAGATACCCCCGATGCCGGTCATGCCCCAGCTATCCCCAAACCCTGAAGACTGCATCGGCATGGGGATAACGGCCGAGAACCTGGGAACCATGTATAAAATTTCCAGGGAAGCTTCCGACGATTACGCTTACCAGAGCCAGATGAGAGCAAAAATGGCCATGGACAACGATTATTTCAAAGATGAGATCGTCCCGATAACCATCCCGGGCGGCAAGAAGAAACCGGACATCATCTTCGATAAAGATGAGCATCCCCGCCCTGAAACGACCATGGAAGGGCTGGCCAAGCTCCCGCCTGCGTTTAAAAAGGACGGCCAGGTAACCGCAGGAAACTCCTCCGGGCTGAATGACGGTTGCTCTATGGTCTTGATAATGAGCTCTGACAAAGCCAAGGAACTTGGTTACAAGCCGATGGCGAAATGGATTTGCGGCGGTGATTACGGCGTCGACCCGAAGCTCATGGGCATTGGCCCGGCCTACGCTATCCCTGTAGCCCTTAAACGGGCCGGCCTGAAGCTCAAGGATTTGGACGTAATGGAGTGCAACGAAGCTTTTGCCGTGCAGCAGTTGGCAGTTATAGCTGAACTCGAAAAGCAGCTAGGTGAAAAAGTTGACCGCAGCAAATGGAACATGCTGGGCGGCGCTATTGCTTATGGGCATCCCAACGGCGCTTCCGGTGCCAGGATCGGCATGTTCGCAATGCGTCAATTGATCCGCACCGGCGGGAAATATGGTATGTTCAGCACCTGCGTCGGCGGCGGACTGGGAATCGCCGCAATCGTAGAGAACCTGCAAAGATAGCCTTAAGCAAAATAAAACTAAACCAGCCGAAGTGCTTGCAGCACCCGGTATAGTAATGTTACTGTAACGCATGTGCCCGGTACAGGAAAGCGTGATGGCAGTGCAAATTTCATGCCATCATAATGCTCCTGACCGGGCATTTTGTCCGCCGCCTCAGAAAACAGCCATTGAAATATCAAAATAAGCTTTTTCCTATCAAACAGGAGTTGGGGAACTGTCCAGCATGTACCACCATATTATTCCAATTTAATACATAGCTTCTTGTGAATTTACTTCAGCTGTATACCAGCAACGGTTTCAGGAGATTTGATCATACTGTTCATAACTAATATAGAATACCCGTGAATATCTATATACCATATTAATAAGACTTAGAGAAATACCGTATAGGGCAATTGATAGCATATATTGATTTGCCCGTGTGATACTAATTCTGGAGCTAACTTATCCGCCGGGAACTGCGATGTACAGGTTCAGTACATCTCCATCCTGAACTACCCGCTCTTTTATAGTTTTTGCATTCTTGCCGTTTATCGTAATATAAGAATAGTCGAGAACACTGCCTTTCAATTTGACACCGCGCTCCTTCAACTTTTTTTCAATTATAATTGCGAACTTCTTTTCTATACGCAAAAAAGTCGAATCGAGATCAGCCGCCTCTATAACTGCCCTATCCATCCCCAAATAGAGTTTCCAGATACCATTGAATTTAACATTAATCATTGCCATTGCTATTACCTGCTATATGGTGCAATATATTTTAGATATAGCTCCTCTGCTATTGATTGATCCAGCGTATTACTGATAATAGCCCGCCCGTCAGGAAACACGGTTACTGCGTATCTATCGACCCCGAACTGAAGCATATATTCATTGTAAGAAAGGTCTTGCACACTGTCGAGATGTCCGGCCAGATCCTCTAGGACAACCCCTTTAGATTCTGTGTATAGCACCTGAATACTTCCGCTTTGACTGCGGAGTGGTGATTTTATCAAACCGGTTTTTTTATTTAGGAACTCATAGCTGCCGTTACATGATGGGCAATCATGCTTTTTTTCTATGGAGATCCGCTCAAATAATATATCCCATATATCTAAAGTAATAAGGTCTTTGTTTGCAAACTCCGCTCCAACAAGGATTTTCAATGCTTCCGTTGCTTCTAATGAGCTTATGATTGATGCTATGGGTCCCAGTATTCCTTCGGTTTCACAGGTTGGTACAGTACCATCTGGGAGCAAGTTGGGAAAGACGCATCTGAAGCAAGGTGTGACACCTGGAATCACCGACATGGTCATTCCCAACGAAGCGATTGCCCCCCCATAAATATATGGGATGCCCAACTTTTGAGATACATCATTTATCAGGTAACGGGTTTTAAGATTATCCAGACCATCAAGGATAACGTCCATACCGGAGCAATATCTTTCTGCATTGTTAAAATTTATATCCGCAACAATGCCTTCAATGTCAATGGATGAATTAATTTCCTGCAAATGCCTTTTTGCCGCAACAGCTTTAGGCAACCGGTTTTTAATATCAGTTTCAGTAAAAAGCGTCTGTCTCTGCAAGTTTTGATATTCGATAAAATCCCTGTCGATAACTCTTACCTTGCCAACTCCCGCACGTACCAATAAATTAGCGATATTACATCCGAGAGCACCACAGCCCATAATTACCGCACTGCTTCGCTCCAATTTATACTGCCCTTTTTTACCAATGCCATTAAACCTCTCCTGTCTGGAATACCTGTCTCTGGGTTTGTTTTCAATGCTCATTGCACTCGTTCCCATTTAAAAATTATAAATTACAGGTTTACAAAGCAACAATGATTACGTGCATCATATGAGTCTTTTATGTATAACCAATACATTTTGTGTTTCTTCAGATGATCTCTCACTAAACATGATTTGGCAGACCCAACTGGCTATGGAAACTACATGACCGTAACAAGGTCATTACTCCTGACTGTTCCACTCTTAATCACCCGGGCAAACACGCCTTCACGGGGCATAATACAATAGCCTGCCTGCTTATAGACAGCACATCCCTTATGGCATTTTTTACCAATTTGTGTAGTTTCAATTATTGCCGTATCCCCTATCATCAACCTCGTCCCGATCGGGAGTGATACCAGATCAATCCCCTGTGTAGTTAAATTCTCTGCAAAATCGCCCGGTTTAAAGGAAAACCCGCCGGCATTCATTTTTTCAATACTCTCCAGTGCAAGCAAACTTATTTGCCTTATTTCATCACCCCCAGCATGTGCGTCACCATCAAGCCCGAATCCAGCCTTAACTACGCCCTGTTCAACGGGCACTTTACTTGAACCTTTTGTGCTGTTCAAACAAACCGCTATAATTTTTGCCACTGTGATGTATACCCCCATCCCATATACTTTTTATTTGAAATTGTAGCACTAATTAATCAAGCGCTGTCAGTAATTTTTGCTATTGACACTAAATTGACACTAATATGTAATATATCTATAATACGCCCACATAATCAGAATTGGAGGTGAAGGATATGGCGATGTTTGGCACATTGGAGTGGGCGACCCAATTCATGGAAGCAGTCAACAACAGCAAAGCGTATGAAGACGCGGCCAAAACCTGGGAGGGTGATTTCTATTTCATCATAGAGCCCGGCGGAGCAGTCAAAGAAACAGGCTATCAGTATGTCGACCTCTGGCATGGCAAATGCCGCAAGGTGGATATAGTAACAGAAGCAGAAAAAGACAAATACAAGCCGGAATTCATTTTATCGGCTAGTATAGCTACGTGGCGCAAGGTGGCAGAGAAGAAAGTTGACCCAATCCAGGCCATCGTAACCCGCCAGTTGAAGCTTACCGGCAACATGGGCAAGGTCATGCGTGCAGTCAAAGCTGCACAGGAACTTGTCAATTGCGTCACCCAGGTCAAAACAGAATATCCTGAGTAACGATAACCCCAATCCATAAGTTATAGCAGTGTAAGTAGAGGAGGGTTACTATGCAGTTTTTCGGCGTTCCATTTACAGTTTTTGGAGACGATTCTCTGGAATACCTCAATACCATTCTGGGCAAACGCGCTCTCATTGTTACAGATAAGAATATAACCTCGCTTGGCCTGATTGACATGGTCGGCGCACAGCTGAAACAGGCTAAAATAGACTTCAGGGTGTTCGACGAGGTTGAACCCGATCCATCGATCCAGACCGTGATGAAATCCACTGCAATAGCGAAGGAGTATAAGCCTGACTGGATAATCGGTGTAGGGGGCGGGTCAAGTATGGATGCGTCCAAGTCTACCCTGGTCTGCTATGCGGCCAATATGACACCGCTCGATATGTCTCCTTCCGATTTTTACAATCTCAGAGCAACAGCTAAATTGATATGCATACCCACCACAAGCGGCACCGGCTCGGAGGCCACTTGGGCCATCGTATTGACGGATACGGAAAATGAGCGGAAAGTAGCACTGGGTTCATATGAAACCCTGCCTGACACGGCTATACTGGACCCGCGTATGGTGATAAGCATGCCCCCCCAGATCACCGGCGATACGGGGATGGACGCACTTTGTCACGCCATCGAAGGCTATGTGGCCACCTGGCGCACCAGGTTCACCGATGGACCTGGATTGATTGCCATCAAGCTTATTTTCGAAAATCTCCAGAAGGCCTATGACAACGGCAAGGATGAAGATGCCCGTAAAGACATGATGTATGCAGCTTCGATGGCCGGTACCTGCTTCGGCAACGGTATGGCCGGCCTCGGTCATAGCACCGGTCATGCCATTGGAGGACTTTTCCATATGCCTCACGGGCGTGCCGTCGGCCTGTATCTGCCTTACACTATGGAATACCTGGTTAACGGGTCCGAGGAAACCTCCTCACGTTACGCAGAGATTGCCAGGTTCTGCAATATCGCAAAGGGCGACGATAAATCCTGTGCCCTGAAGTTGATTGACGCAGTGCGCGATCTGGCTAAAAACGTGGGACAGCCGCTGGCGGTGAAAGACACCAGCATCAAGAGGGACGATTATATTAAAGCAATGCCAGGATTGGTTGACCGTGCCGTTAACGAAGCGATGACCATTGCCGTTACACGTGTACCGGATGCCGACGAACTGGAAAAAATGTTCGTTTGTGCTTACGACGGCAAATCCTGTGATTTTTAAACAAGATGAATAAAATTTGAGTTAAGGAGAAGCCGGTATGAACGGTTACATGGGAAAAGTGCTGGTAGTCGACCTCACTAAGTACGAACTAAAGGATGAGCCGCTTAACGAGCAATATGCCCGCAATTATATCGGAGCGGGAGGCATTGCCTGCCGCTATTTGGCCGATATGATAGATGAAAATACTGATCCCCTTGGTCCCGAGAACCCGCTCATTTTCATGGCAGGACTGCTGACCGGCACGGGTGGACCGAGCTTCAGCCGTTGGGTAGTGGCATCACGTTCCCCATATACCACGTATTACGCTGACGCCAATTGCGGAGGCCATTTCGGTTCAGAATTACGTTTCTCCGGCTACGACGGGATTATTATCACCGGCAAATCCGCCAAACCTGTGTATCTTTACATCAAAGATGGCAAACCTGAGCTCAAGGATGCCGCACAACTCTGGGGCAAGACAACTTACGATACCATCGATAATATACGCAAAACGTATGACGACCAACGCACACGCGTGGTTAGTATCGGACCTGCAGGCGAAAACCTTGTATTGTTTGCCAATATTATGACCGAAGACGGCCATTGCGCTGGGCGTGCAGGTATGGGATATGTCATGGGTTCCAAGAACCTCAAGGCTATAGCGGTACGTGGCAAGGCCAAAATCCCGATGTTAGAACCCGAAAAATTCAGGGAACTCGCTCGTACTGCCATGGAAGAGGTTAAAACCGGTTTTATCACCCAGGTCATGCATGATACGGGCACCGCCGGCTGGGTCGATTCCGGCATAATGTACGGCGATACCACAAGGAAGTATTATACCGATGTCGCAATGCCGGAGACCACCGAAATCAGTGGTGTAACCCAGAATGAAAAATACCAGGTCGGCACAACGGCTTGCTTCGGTTGTCCAATAGGGTGCCGTAAGGTATTGCATATTAAGGAAGGCCGGTTTAATACGGAGG
>JAFGLP010000170.1 GCA_016927965.1 Dehalococcoidia bacterium | reverse complement strand
CCGCTGACTATGTTAAGCATTTAAAAATTCATCTTACCCAATTCGGGGAGACGCTGAGTAAGATCAGCCAATAGCTTAAGATTATCACGAGCACGGGTATATAAAACATTCAATAAATAACGGGGAGGCAGCAAATGACCAGGGCAGAAACAGCAGTGGATACGTTCAGGAAAGGCTTCAACTGCTCGCAGGCAGTGTTATCAGCCTTTTGCAGCGAACTGGGACTGGAAAGGCCAATATCCGATAGAATTGCCTCGGGTTTCGGAGGGGGAATCGGTCACCTGGCAGAGACATGCGGGGCTGTGACCGAGGCCGTCATGGTCATCGGCTTAAAAAAGGGTATGTTCATACCGGACCACCCCTCCAGGTCCAACAAGCTGGGCTATGAGCTCGTCAACTCATTCGCAACAGAGTTCATTAAACGTAATAATTCGATCAAGTGCTGCGACCTGCTTGGATGCGATATCAGCGACCCCGAAATGTATCTCAAAGCCAGCCAGGAGGGACGGTTCTATAACATCTGCCCCAAATACGTAAGCTATGCTGTGGAGATACTGGAAAACCTGCTTGAAATGAAAAGAAGCACCTGAAATCAGACACGGGATTCCCCATCGCAACCGGCCAGCCCCTCAATAATCTATGGTAACTTCAATCCCCGTTCCCGCAACTATGCCAGCCAGTTCCTCCATCCTCTCCTTTGAAGGAGGAACTATGCTTGCCAGACCGTATTCACGTCCGACGGCATCGTACTTGGGCTTGCCCCACTCGTGATAGCCCAGCAGCGATAGTTTTTCTACACTCAATCCGGCCGCCATCCTGGCCGTTTTTTCAATATTTCCAGGACTGTCGTTAACGCCCGGTATCACCGGTATCCTGATCCAGATTCGGTTTTTCTGCATAAGGCTAATCCGCTGGAGGTTCTCCAAGATCAGTTCGTTGGAAACACCCATCCAATTTTTATGAGTTTCCGGGTCCATGTGCTTGATATCGTAAAGCACCAGGTCAGTATAGGGCAGGGCCTGTTCTAACACCTCCCACTTGATATACCCGCAGGTATCCAGAGTTGTGTGCAGACCGTTCTCTTTGCACAACTTTAGCAGATTAATGGCAAAAGACGGCTGGTTAAGCGGTTCGCCGCCGGAAAGGGTCACACCTCCACCCGAGTTCCCGTAAAAAGGAGCATCCTTCAGGCATTCATCAAGCACTTCCTCAAGACCATAATACCTGCCCGTAACTTCAAGGGCTTCAGCAAAGCACGTGTCCAGGCACTGCAGGCACAGATCGCACTTTCCTCTATCCAGTTGTACACAGCCCTGCCCGGGGCTAAGTGCAGCAGGGGCGCAGACAGAGATGCAGCGGCCGCAGCCGTCGCAGCGGGCTACCCGGAAAATCAGCTCGGGGTACGGGTTAATGGACTCGGGGTTGGAGCACCACCTGCACCTCAGCGGGCATCCTTTAAAAAAGACAGTTGTCCTGATCCCCGGTCCATCGTGAATGCTGTACCGCTGAATACTGAATATTAAACCCTCTCCCTCTTTCCTCCTGTCTGCTATCGCATCATTCATGCATCACTCACAGATATTAGAAGCATTGGGGCGTGCGGGCGATAATCGAGTCCTGTATCTTCCTGTCCAGGTCGATAAAATAGGCGGCAAACCCGGCCACCCTTACCATCAGAGTGGGGTATTTCTCGGGATGCACCTGGGCATCTTCCAGCATCTCCCTGCCCACGGTACTGAATTGGATATGGTGGATACCCAGGTCCGCATATGTCTTCAGGTACTGAGCGAACAGCTCGGCGTTACGCCCGGTCAGGTACTGAGGCATGAAGGACTGGTTAAACAGCTGGTTCCAGGTGATCAGCGGATCGACCTTGGAGACCGACTTCAAAACCGCCGTCGGGCCCTTTTTATCAAGTCCTGCCATCGGCGATATCGACCCATCATTGTACGGATCACCGGCTTTCCTGCCGTCAGGCGTGGCCCAGCAGACACGCCCGAAGCTCCACCATGCCGTGGCCGCCGTGCCGTCGCAGTTCACTCCCGTTCCCCAGTTGGTCTTACAGCTATATGTCTCTTCGCTGATCCTGCGACCAACCTCGCGCGAGATCAAGTCCACATAGTCATCATCATTGCCAAATTTGGGCGCCCTCAGGCACATTTGTCTGATATCCTCATAGCCTTCCCAGTTGGCCTTCAGGGCCTCGATCATTTTTACCATGCTGACCTTTTTATCATCGAATACCACTTTCTTTACCGCAGCCAGCGAGTCAGCAACCGTATTAAGGCCGAATATCGTAACGTCACGGTAATCCGGCATAAAGTTCCAATCACGCACGTCCTGCGCCCTCTCAATACAGTCATCAATGATCGTCGACAGAAACGGCCTCGGCACCCATTCCCTGTAAAGCGCATCGGCAATGTTGGCTATCTTCACCAGACGGTGTATGACCTGGCTGTAGTTCTGCATAAAAGCCTCAAGCAGATCTTCCATGCAACTGATCTTCTCAGGGTCGATAGTCGTCTTACCCGCTTTTTTATAGATTGCCAGCGGGTCTATACCCATCGCCTGGTTCAGGCACAGAGGCACCGGCACGCCGCTTGCCCAGGCCGATATGTGGCTGAAGTTCTTGCCCGGTATGGTCGGCACCATGCAGTTGTTGATGGAGTAAGTACGAGCGTCTTCCAGCGGGCACCCCAGGTTGACCAGACGCAATATCACCACCTTGTCATTGAAGATGGCCGGCTGAGGCATACCGGAGGCCAGACATTCGATGGCCTTGTCGACCAGCTTTTTAGGTATGCCGTCATGCCACCGCAGGGCCAGCGGAGGAACGATGGCACGCACCGACTTCGTAGCGTCCAGGATAATCAGGCTCATCTCGTTGGTAACATCGCGGCCCTTTGCATCGATGCCGCCGATGGTCACCGTCTGGAAACCCAGCGCTCCTCCACCAAACCCCGACCATATAGGGGCATGCAGGAATCCCGTCTCCTGGAACTTAACAAAGAGGAACTCCACCAGCTCCTGCGCCTTCTCACGCGTCATGACACCCGCCGCCAGGTCTTTCTCATAATACGGATTGAATACAACGTCAAAACGGATGCCGGAGCCCACCTGCGGCAGCTCGATGAAGTTGATAACCAGGTGCACCAGCCAGTAGCTCTGGATAGCCTCCTGCAGTGTCTTGGCCGGGTGTTCCGGCACACGCCGGCATATTTCGGCGATCTGCTCAAGCTCCACCTTCCGCAGTACATCACTCTCTGACTTCGACAGCTCGTCCGCCAGCGCCGCATAGCGCTTGCTCCACCTGATAACAGCTTCCAGCGTAATAATCGCGCTCTGCAGGAAGTCTTTCTGGCGTATAAAATCAAAACCTTTTATCTTCTCGGCATCATAATCGCTGTTGAGCTTATCCAGCCTGGCACTGGCCTCATCGACTATCCCTCTAAGACCCTGGGAAAGGATCTTTTCATAGTTGGGCGTAGCCGACTCCCAGTTAAAGATCCAGAATTGTTCCTCCAGTTCTGCGGTCAAGTATTTTTTTATGCGGTGATGAATGGAGCGGTCGCCCCAGTAATTACCTATCTCCTTTAACTCCTTCCTTCCCTCGTCAGTCAACATGCTGGCATAGACCTGGCCGGGAGCAGTCTCACGGGCAATCCATTTCCAGGCCAGCTCAGGATAAAAGGGCACTGAATCTGAATTTGAGGCGTAGTTGCCCACGATCATCTCGCCCGGCCTGATATAGACCGTCATATTGTCCAGCACATATGCCAGTGCTTTGGCGCGCCGCAGGGAAACAGGCTCCCCTTCCGTCTTCTTATAGTATTCGGTTACCAGCCTGGCGCGTTCCAGGTCAAGAGTCCAAACGAAACCGGGCCGGTTCGCCCTGGCATCCTCGCTCAACTCCACCAGCGCCACCTGCTGCGCCTTGATCGGCGTCTTGAACATCAACTCCTGTGTCCTTGTTGTCATTTCAACCTCCCGAACTGCCTGATGCTTTTATTTTAAATCCTTATATGCAAATCATCTAAAGGATACGTCATGCAGGGATGGATGTACCCGCTTTTAAGATCGGCCTGTCGTCTATGTACCCGCTCGGGGATAAAAACTTTCCCCGAAATCAGCCTGGTGCGGCAGGCCGTGCATTCACCCGACCTGCAGACCGCAGGAATCACTATGCCATGCCTCTCCAAAGCAACCATGAGGGGCTCGCAGGCCTTCGCTTTTATCTTGCGCCCGGTCCTTTCCTCGATCACGCTAAACACCCGCCCGGTATCCGCATCCTTCGGCCAACCTGGTTCATCGACCACGTTGAGCAGCGGGCCGTAAACCTCCTTCTTGACGCGGCGCGGCGGTATGCCCAGCGACTCCAGAGCATGCCCGCAAAGGGCATACATGGGGGCAGGACCACAGATAAAGAAAGTCTTGTCCCTGACAGAGCCAACCAGCTCTGCAATCACCTGTGCGTCGAGGAACCCGGTCAGGCCGCTCCATCCCGTCGGGGGTTCACTTATTATGTAATCAACCCTGATGTTGGGATTCCTGGCAGCTATGCGGTCAAGCTCTTTCTTAAATATGATGTCGCCCGGCTTGCGGCTCCCGTAGAGCAGGTGAATATTCAGCGGCAGTATTTTTGAAACGGCCTGCCGTATGATGGACATAAACGGCGTGATACCGCTTCCCCCTGCCAGGAATACCAGGCTATCCGTATCTGTTAGAGGTTCATAATAAAAGGTCCCGTTGGGTGCGGTTGACTCTAACCTGTCACCTTCTTTTACCTTGTTTAAAAGGTAGCGTGATACGAATCCTTTCTCCACCCGCCTTACCGTCAAGTCTATATAAGATTTGCCAGGTGCCGACGCGATGCTGTAAGGGCGTGAAGTAAGTGTTTTGCCTGCTTTAACGAAGAGATTGACGTACTGGCCGGCGCGGAAAAACGGCAGCTTGCCGTTATCTGAGACAAGGCGCAACGTTTTGGCGCTGGCTGTCTCTCTGATTACTTCCTTCACTTTTAATGACAGGCTACCGGGATGCAGTGCAGTCACCGTCCTGCCGGCCGCAGCAAGGGGATTCTTCAGTTCATGTGCTCCTGGCGTTTGTTTGGCGGCCTGTTCCTTTAACTTGTCGATGGTGCCGTCTTCCCACCTGCCACGCTCCATATCACTGAGCACGCTGCGCGCCGCCAGGACACCGGAAGCCATGCACGGCTCGAAGCCCCCACCGATATTAACCCAGGCCCCGGCAAAATACAGGCCCTCCACCGGCCCCTTCATGGGAAGGTGGTCCATGGCAGTGCCGGTATAATTCTCATCGAAGCCGATGATGCTGCCGCCCGGGTTGTTGGTGTAGCGTATATTGGTCAGGGGGGTAGCCACATCAACTGTCTCGATATGTTGACTCAATCCGGGAGCCACTTTATCGGCCAGCTTGATCATCTTCCCGGCCAGCCGCTGCTTGGCCTCGTGATATTCCGCCGGTTTGAGCTTCAGCCAAGGTTCAGCATAAGCGATGGCGGTAATCACAATGGAGCTGGTCCCCGGGGGAGATAAGGTCTTATCGGCAATATTATATGCAGTCAGAGCAATGCCGTCCGGCTCAAAATCCACCGATTTCTTCATGTTGTAATACTGGCCGTCCAAGTCATAGCTGGTGCTGATGAAATTCTCATGGACGGTCAGCCCGACCTCCCTGCTGTCGCAATCCAGCCCTGCATAGACATTCACGGTCGAAGCTCCCGGTCCCCACGCTCCTATCCTCTCCAGGTACCACGACGGGACCTTGTCCCTTCCCAGCAGCTGCAGGACAGCCGTAACCGGGTTGGCATTGCACACGACATAGGGCGTAGCAATCTCCGTGCCGTCATCGGCTAAAACTCCCTTGATCCTGCCCCGTGAGGTCAGGATATGTTTGGCCCCGGTGTTAAACCAGGTCTGCCCGCCATATTCCTCGAAAATATCGATAAAGCCCTGCGAGAGGCATTGAGATGTCCCCCTGATATGTGATGGGCCAAACTTAATATAGGAAACTGTGCCCAGGCAATGTATTAAAAACGACAGTTTTGAAGGCGGCTGGCAATAGTATCCCCAGGTTTGTCCGATGACTGCACGCGCCTTTTCATCGGCGACCAGCGGGTTCAGCACCTGTGACAGCGTTTTGCCGTAATAGGTCATCAGTGTGGTGAAGGTCGATGCGTCCTGCATGACGGCCTTCATGCCGATACGGTTGGCTTTTAATGCCTGGTCTGCGAAATCCCACATGATGTCCATGAATTTCCTCAGCCCGTCAGCTTCACCAGGAAATTGCCTGCACAGCGTCTCCGTATATTTCTCCCGGCCAATGGGCAGCGTGATGTCGAAATCCGGGTAATATCCCCTTAAGACCTCAGGCATGTAGAGAAATTCAACCCGCCTGGCTACTTCGTTGCCTTTAAGCAGCTTCCATATCGGACCCGGGTTCTCCTCATTCCCCAATCCTGAAAGCTCGTGCAGCGCAACTTCGAATTCAAACCTGCCCCGCAGGAAAGACGAGGCATAGCCTCCGGGAACATTGTGTTTTTCCATGAGGAGCACACGCTTGCCGGCTTTGGCCAGCGACGTTGCCGCTGAAATACCTCCCAGCCCCGCACCGATTACTACTGCATCAAAATCCTTCAACATATACCTCCAGGTAAATCATATTTT
>JAFGLP010000169.1 GCA_016927965.1 Dehalococcoidia bacterium | reverse complement strand
TATTAATGGCAGAAAATGAAGGCCTGACCGGGCACGCGTCGGCAATCAAAATCAGGCTGAGCACTAAGAAAACACGGTAAACAGGCCCGTTACATCCGGAGAATCCTGATGAAAGCAAAGCTATATTTCCTTGAGACAAGGCCCCAGTTTCTGCTGCTGGCAGTAGTGCTGGGAATCCTCGGCGCATGCATAGCCTGGTATGACGGGTCTTTTAACTGGGGCGATGCCGTACTGGCCGGGTTCGGCCTGGTACTCGCTCACGCCAGCTGCAACGCTCTGAACGATTATTTCGATTATAAAAGCGGGGTCGATAAATTGACCAACGTTACCCCATTCAGCGGCGGCAGCGGCCTGATCAAACAGGGACTGCTGACTTCCCGGGAGGTATTCTGGTTCGGCATGATCTGCCTGCTGATAGATATCCCCATCGGGCTTTATTTCTGTATGACCAAAGGCTGGCTCCTATTGCCGCTCATTTTGGTGGCAGTCTTCTGTATTATCTTTTACAGCCCGCTGGTACTCAGAGCACACTGGCCTGAATGGTCGCCCGGTTTGGGCCTGGGCATCCTGCCGATACTGGGCATGTATTTCTCTCAGACCGGCGCATATACATGGCATGCACTCATCGCGTCTATCCCTGCGGGCTTTCTTGTCCACAACCTTCTGCTGCTGAACGAGTTCCCCGACACTGAAGCCGATAAGGCAGGCGGGAGAAAGACCCTGCCGATCACCATGGGACACAAGGGCGCCGCCATAGTTTATACAGTCGTTACAATACTCGTTTATATCTGGATAGCGGGAGCAGCAGCCTTCAGCACAATACCTTTCCCTGCTCTTCTCGGGCTGCTGACAATTCCACTGGCAATTAAGGCCATAAGGGGATCTTTTCAGAGTGAAGACACGACCAGGCTGATGCCGGCTATGGCGAGCAACGTGATGGTCGTGCTGCTGACGCAGTTTCTCATGGCTGCCGGCTATTTGCTGTCAGGCATATTCAATATCCAGTTACCGGGGTGTTAATTGGAACAGACCAGCAAACCGCTTCACCGCATGTTTGAGGAAATACCGAAGAATTATGACCTGATTAATCATGTCATCACGCTCGGCATGGATACCGGCTGGAGAAAGCGGGCGGCACAAACCTGCCTTAGCACACTCCCGGGACGCATCCTGGATATCTGCTGCGGCACCGGTGACCTTTCTATTACGCTGTCCCAACTGGCTGATTACAGGCCTGAGATCACGGGGGTGGATTTCAGCAGGCTGATGCTTGACGAAGCAGAAAAAAAAGCCCCGCTTAAATCCCCCGGAAGCAGCATCAGGTTCATTGAAGCAGACATATCAAACCTGCCGTTTCCTGATAATCATTTCGATTGCGTGTGTATATCCTTTGCTTTCAGAAATCTCACATACAGGAACCCCCGCACTCCCGAGTATTTAAAAGAGGTGCTGCGGGTGCTCAAACCCGGCGGACGGTTCGTAATCGTAGAGAGTGCACAGCCCGAATCTTCTTTCATCAGGTTTTTCTTCCGACTGTATTTGCGCTGCTGGGTTTTCCCGGCGGGTTATCTTATCTCGGGAAACAAAGGGGCCTATAAATACCTGGCGTCCTCCGCTGAGAACTTCTACTCACCCGAAGAGATAGTTGAATTTTTGGCCGGAGCAGGTTTCATTCAGGCCTCGGCACGCAGGCTGTTTTTCGGCGCTTCTGCGATTTATACGGCACTTAAATAAGACGGGGATCATTTACCGTGATATTATTCTAATTGGTTAATGAACTTATGGGTTGATACAGTTTATAATTAAAATCGATCACGTTAATTATTTTTCAATGAGGGCGTCATGGATATTAACAATTTTAAATTTCTTATAATAGCCGCTATCGTTATTTTTTCAGCCATGCTTTTGCTTACTGCGTTTAACGTCATTTTCCAGACCGGGCCTGATAACGAGAATACCACCAACTTCCCTAACCCGGTCATGAAGTCGTTGGGTCTTGATATTTTCAGCAGATATGCTCTGATTGCCTTCTGCGCTATCGCTCTTTGCTTTTTAATCATGGGGCTCACGCGTAAAAAATAGGCAGCCTTTGCCTGGATTTTCCACTACCTGCCATACGACGGAATACTTATTCCCTAACTTCCATTTATCGGACGGAGCAAGAGCATAACTGCTTTTGTCCGCCGGGTATATAATAATCACGGCACGACAAGGTTGATAAGGAGGCAGTTATGTTTGAGGTATTTGTGACCCCCGCGCAGAAAAAGCTGCTGAAAGAAGCGCAGGACTTCGTCAAATGGGTGCCCCGCCAGCTTATCCTGGACATGGACGACGAGAAAATTAAATTCCCCGATGAGTTCATTCAGGAGGCAGGCAGGAGAAATCTCCTGGCGTTGAGAGCACCGGAAAAATACGGGGGCAGGGCCCTTAAATACGTGGATGAGTTCCTCGTCCTGGGAGAAGTGAACAAGCTGGGAGTCCCCTTAGGATGCGTTTTTGGCATAGTCTCACTTATCTCGGATGCACTCAATACCTTCGGGACGGAAGCTCAGAAGCAGAAATATCTTAAACCGCTCGTTGCCGGGAAGTTGTGGGCCGGGGAGGCATTAACCGAGCCCAGGGGCGGCTCCGATTTCTTCGGGGCTACCACTACTGCACACAGAGAAGGGAAACATTTTATATTAAGCGGTCAAAAACGCTTTGTCGTGGGAGGCGAAGGGGCGGATTTCTTCATCGTCTACGCGGTAACCAACCCGGGCGGGGGACATAATTCGCTCAGCGCATTCATAGTGGAAAGGGACATGGGCGTGGAGGTCAAGCACGTTTACGGCCTCATGGGCAGCCGCGGCACGGGCACGGCCAGGATAAGATTCAGGGACATTAAGGTCCCGGAGGAGAACCTCTTGGGCAAGGAAAACCACGGCTCGGAGGTCTTTTATCACATGATGGTCCCGGAAAGGATGGTGGGCTATATCAACGGCTCACGTGCGCTGCTGGAGATCGCGGCCCGCTACGCCAATAAACGCAAGGCCTTCGGACAAACGATCAGGAATTTCGAAGCTGTCAGCTTCAGGATAGCCGACTGCATCACCAAAATAGACGCAGTCAATGCGCTGGCCTACGTCGTCGCCCGGACAATCGACGACCAGGTCGGCACTCCCGGCCATCGCAGGAGGATGGTCTCGGAACTGAAAAAATTTGCCACCCAGACCCAGTGGGAGGTCGCCAACGAGACCATGCAGATACTGGGCGGCATCGGTTACACCAGGGTCTTCCCCATCGAAAGGGCTGTACGTGAAACACGCCTGCTGCAAATCTGGACGGGCACCAACGACATCCAGAGCCTTATTATCCAGCATGAATTTTATAAAGAGCTGCTGGCTAAAACAGCGGAGGAGAGAAATATCGAAGCCGATGTACACCTGAGCGAGCAGGAGGCTACGGAAGAGAAAGTCTACGAATAGCCGGACTTCCCATCCTCCGCATATACAGCTTTCTCCTGTGAAATGGTAAAATGGGAGCGTTGCATTTAATCTATATGTATAATGCAACCCCTTTAATAAGATGCTGGAAGAAATAGACGTAGAGAAAATGGTACGCAGAGGCCTCAGGCACATGAAGGCCTACACGCCCGTCGACCCGGTCGAGGTGCTTACGGAGCGGGCCACCGCGAAGAAGGACAGGACCGCCAAGCTGGACGGCAATGAAAATCCTTACGGCTGTTCCCCGCGCGTGCAGAAAGCATTGTCCTCATACCGGGAATTCAACCGCTACCCCGACCCCGACCAGAGAGCGGTCCGCAGGGCGCTGGCCAGATACGCTGGCGCCAACCCGCATACCATCGTGGCAGGCGCGGGCAGCGACGACCTCATAGATATCATCCTCCGCCTTTTCATCGAGCCGGGGGATAAGGTAATCAACTGCCCGCCAACCTTCGGCATGTACCCTTTCTGCACTACTATCACCGGTGGAGTTGTGACCAGTGTTCCCCGCAGAAATGATTTCTCGCTCGATATACCATCCATCAGGAAAGCCGTGGATGACAGGACAAGGATCATCTTTGTAGCTTCACCCAACAATCCCAGCGGAAACCAGGCGCCGGAGTCGGAGATAACAGAGCTGCTCGGCCTCAACCTGATAGTAGTCGTGGATGAAGCTTACGTGGAGTTCAGCGGAAACTCTCTTACCAGTATGGTACCCCGGTATGCCAACCTGATTGTCCTGCGTACTTTCAGCAAGTGGGCAGGTATCGCCGGCCTGCGGGCCGGCTACGGCATATGCCCGGCTAATATCGTGCCCTACATGATGAAGATAAAACAGCCGTATAACATCAACCTGGCTGCGCAGATTGCCATCCTGGAATCGCTGAACGATATCGAATACCTTCAGAAGACCGTAAAAGCCATGGTGGCGGAAAGGAACATACTTTTCAAAGGACTGCAGCAGTTCAAATGGCTCAGGCCTTACCCCTCTGCAGCCAATTTTATACTGTGCGCCGTGCTGGACAGGAGCGCCAGGGATGTTTATCTCGGCTTGCAGAAAAAGGGTATTTTTATACGTTATTTCGAGATACCGGAACTGAGAGACTATATCCGCATCAG
>JAFGLP010000168.1 GCA_016927965.1 Dehalococcoidia bacterium | reverse complement strand
CGAAAAAAGTGAATAGCATATAAATCACCATGGGATTCTGTCTCGCTCGGCAAAGCCGGCGTCATGTACCGGTATAACTATATCTGCGTTTTCCTTTACCCTGACCACACTATCATAAACCTGAATAACATCCTGATGGACTCCGGGTGTAATGACCGGCATCATTTCTCTTACTTCCTCCGGTGGTTCGAAGTTCTGGAGTATGCAGCAAAATCCGGTAATAACTGCTTTACCTTTGGCGGTGTCTATAACGACCGATTGTCCTCCGGGAGTATGTCCCGGCGTGAGCCAAACCCGTACTCCTTCTACTATTTCCTGATCGCCTTCAATAATATCTATATCTAATCCTTTTAAAAATTCCTTGTTTGTCAGCGGTGGTGCCACGCTTGGGTGCGGATTATCGATAGAGTCATACTCAGCCTTTTGTATGATGAATCTGGCATTGGTGAATTCATGGGCGAACTCAATATGGTCTTTATGTAGATGCGTTACAATGACTATGTCTATATCTTCAGGTTTCAGGCCTAACCGGTTGAGTCCCTCACCAATTGATTGTATATGTTCTACAACAGAATCCGGGGCAAGCATTTTCATCGCCCGGATAGCTTCCTCGGTAGACCCGCCCGCGTCAACAATTATTTTCTTGTCCGGCCCCTCGATATACCAGACGGCAGTTGCTGTGGTATGTCGAGGGCCGACGCCAGTGAGGTACATATGAAGTTGTTGCGGTGCGTTTTTCGTCCGGTTTAAAGGTACAGGTCGAATAATATGTTTTGCCATTCTCATATCCCCTTTATTGCCATAACTTTCGTCTGAGCTTGTTGGGTAGTGTATAATCGTTTGGCGGCTGTCCGGCAAGTACGGTAATAATTGCCGGATCAATGGATCCCGCCGCTCAACAATATTCTCGCCGCCAATTTATTATTCAGAAAAGGCGTGTAAAATGCCCCGTCCGAACGCCTCAATAAGATAGTACATTGCGGTGGCACCGGCATCCTGCACGCCGACACCGCCGTCTGTGCGCCAGCTGGCACGGCTGTGTTTTGCCCTCATTTCAATAGTTGCTTCCAGTCCCTTTTTTGCAGCCTGGATAGCCGATTCCACAGCAAGACCGATATCGGATTTCCCGGACAGTTCATCTTTAAAAGCCTCTACTGCCGGTACAAGAGGATCAAGTACAGTCTTCTCCCCGATTTCAGCTTTACCCCTCTTTTTGATGCCGTCAATAGCTCCCTGGCCTATGAGCATAATATCTTCAATGGCTATCTCTTGCCGTCCCATGCAGGCTTTACCGGATTCCATGAAAGCCGAGGCCAGCAGGGTGCCAAAGGTTGATGAACTTGCTTTATTAAAACATAGACCGCATCCTGCCAGCAGTTTACCTATATCTTTCTCATCCACCGAGGCAAGATACTCGGAGACGGCTTTACTCCCGAGTTGTAGAGTAACACCCATATCGCCATCACCGAGAGCGGCATCGAGTTTCTGTACCTCATCGCTGTGATTGCTTAACGCTGACATTACATCCTGTAATATGGCAACCAGGCTGGTACTACTCAATTTTTGATTCACTGCTGTCTCCATTGCAACAAAAATGGTGAAAAGGCAGTCGCATCCAGCAGAGTTTTAAATTCATCGTTGAGCCTCAACAGGGATAACGAAGCACCGGCCATCTCCATGGACGTGGCATATTCACCAATAAATACCTTATATACTTTGAGATTATGATCGCCCAAAATATCGTGGATCCTGTTATATAGAATAAAGAGTTCCTCAGGCGGAGTGGCCCCCAACCCGTTTATCAGCACTGCTACTTCATCCCCCTGCTTAAAAGGTAAGTCTGTAATCACTCTTTCGGCCAGGATGTCTGATATCTCATCAGCCTTCTTGAGCTTTGAGACCTCTATTCCCTGCTCTCCGTGAATTCCCATACCCACTTCCATTTCATCATCAGCGATGGTGAAGGTAGGTTTGCCTACGGCTGGTATGGTGCACGAACTCAACGCTACACCCATAGTACAGGTCTCTTCTATGACCTTATCAGCGGTAGCTTTAACTTCGTCAAGGCTGGCCATGGTTGCGGCTTTTGCGCCTGCAATTTTATAAGCAAAGAAAATGCCGGCGATACCGCGGCGGCGGTTTTTTTCAGGACGAGGTGCAGAGGCGACATCGTCCGCAGCGATACTTAATTTCACAGGAATATCTTCCATGGCTGCCATCTCAGCTGCCATTTCGAAGTTCATGACATCACCGCTGTAGTTTCCAAAGAGATACAGCACACCGGCGCCTCCATTTACCTCTTTAGTGGCGGCAAGCATATCCTCGGCAGATGGTGAGGAGAAAACATTACCCACTGCAACGCCGTCGAGCAGGCCCTGCCCGACATAACCGAGAAACACCGGCAAATGTCCTGATCCACCACCAGTGCAGATTCCCACCTTCCCTTTTATGGGCGCATCGCACCGGACCAGTGCCCTCGGATTATTCTCGGACATTCGCAAATGATAAGGATATGCCTTGAGAATGCCGCCGATTGTCTCCTCAACAACCTGATAGGGATCGTTAATTATCTTTTTCACTGCTGGAGTTTCTCCTTTCCATTGCTTTTAGAATGATATATCTATATTAACCATTACCGGACAGCAGTTAACTGCGTGTCAATTAGAATACTAAAAAACAAATTAACTTCTATCAGGTATTTACACTTTCTTATATTCTTCACGGAACTCAATGACCATGCCTCCGGGGCTGGTATCAAAATAGCACCAGCGGCATCCCTGGAAAACAGCGGCCACCAACAATTTGTGCCCCTTTTTCTGGAATAGTGAAACCATTTCATCATAATTAGAGACACCATATGCCATATGATGAATTCCCTCACCTTTTTCCTTGATGAATTTGGACCAGATCGATTTATCGTCTAATGGCTGAAGCAATTCTATCGTATGTGTTCCGAACTTAATAAAGACGAGCCTGACCTTAAATGAATCACCAAAAATCATATCCTCCGGTTTGGCTTCATAATCAGCAATCTCAGGTGTGCCGATGTCCCATATGGAGGAAATAAATCCGGCAGTCTTTTCCGCGTCATTTACGGCAACCCCCAGATGGCTTAAGTTGGTAAGTGCTATGGGTCCCTGGTTCAATTTCATCTTTTCAACTCCTTTATTGTGATTTGGCCTCAATTTCCGCTGGACCTGATACCAGTTTATCCTCCAAGATAGGCCTTTTTGATAATATCGGTAGATTTAAATTTATCGATGTCACCTTCAAGGACGACTTTCCCCACCTGCAGTGCGTAACCCACGGTAGCTACACGGAAGGCCAGAGGAATGTTTTGTTCTACTAAAAGTACGCTCACGCCTTTTTGATTGATATTCATTATCACGTTACCCAGTTCATGGATAATTTTGGGGGCCAGTCCCAGTGTAGGCTCATCCATCAGGAGCAGCTTTGGTCTAGCCATTAAGCCGCGAGCGATGGCCAACATCTGTTGTTCACCTCCACTAAGGGTTCCTGCTTGCTGTTTGCGCCTTTCCCGTAAAATAGGGAAAAGCTCAAGTATCTCCTCAAGATCTTTTTTTATATTACCCATATCTTTGCGTATACTTGCTCCAAGCTCGAGATTGGTCAAGACACTGAGATAGGGGAAGAGCCTGCGTCCCTCGGGGATTTGAACAATACCAAGTTCCACAATATCAGCCGGGTCCATGCCGTTAATCTTTTTATCCATGAACGTTATCTGTCCCGATGTTAATGGCTCCAGCCCTGAGATTACTTTCAGGATGGTACTTTTACCGGCTCCGTTAGCACCGATAATGCTTACAATGGAACCTTCTGCGACTTCCAACGAAACGTTGTTCACCGCCATTGCTCTGCCATAGTGAACTGTAATATCATGCACTTTGAGCAACATCTGTGCCTCCGAAATAAGCATCAACGACCTGTTTGTTCTCTCTCACTTCTTCAACCGAGCCCTCAGCAATTTTATGCCCAAAGCTAATAACCGTAATATGGTCACACAGGTCCATAATCTGCATATTGTGCTCGACTACCACGATAGTCGTCCCTTGCTGCTGTGTTTTTCTAATGCCCGTCAGGGTGAACTCGATTTCATCCGGATTCATCCCGCCTAAAGGTTCATCGAGTAATAGTAATTTGGGCTTGACTGCCAGAGCCCTGGCAATGCCCAGCATCTTTTGATAACCGTGTGGCTGGTTTTTAGCAAGCTCATCTTTGACTTTATCCAGTCCCACCAATTTCAGGATTTCAATGGATTGTTCATAGATAAGTGCCTCATTACGACGATAGGTCGAAGTATTAAAAAACATATCCAGCAAACTTGATTTTGGGTGAAGAGTGCACGATGCCGATACATTTTGTAGAACGGTAAAATCCGGAAACAGGGGGTTTAACTGGAATGTACGGGCTATTCCAAGTTCTGCGATGACATGCGGCTTCTTGCCCGTAATATCTTTTCCATTAAACGATACTTTACCACTGGTTGGTGTAAATATCCCCGTTAATAGATTAAAGAGAGTGGTTTTGCCGGCGCCGTTGGGGCCAATCAATCCCATTATTTCCCCTTCTTTGACACACATATCAAAGTTTTTGACAGCAGCAAGACCGCCGAAATATTTAGTCAGTCCCTGAATTTCAAGCAACATGGGTAATCTCTTCCCCTTCT
>JAFGLP010000167.1 GCA_016927965.1 Dehalococcoidia bacterium | reverse complement strand
AGTCTTTTAATTTAACCAACTCTATCTTATCAAGCAATACAGGTGTCACTTTTTCTAATTGCTTAGTATTAACACGGGGTTTTGTTTCTTTCTGGATTTCTATTAAACGTCTATGCATTTCAGTTAGAGTAGCAACTAAGCTGATGCTGTTTTGTGTAATTATTGGCTTAATTTCAGATTTAGGTGTCTTTTGCTTAAATCGTCTCCAAATTAAAAACAGGCTTACCCATATTATTAGTATTGGCATAATGATATAAGGATGGGTGATACTGAACATTATCACACCATCTTCTGGAATGCAGTCTCTAATGAGACCAACCAATTCATCTGTGAGAATTTGCCACAATAGCCATAGCAGACCAAGCACAAGATACGGCCAAATAGGAAATTTAGAGAACCTGCCCATCCCCCTATTTTACCACAATACGCATCAAGTATATAATCCCGAATTAATATATTACTTCATATCTGATATAATCGTCCCACCAATAATTTAATGTTGTGGCATGTTAGCTAAAGTACATACTGCGGCAATGACCGGACTGGATGCCTGCATGATAGAGGTCGAAGTAGACATTTCGCCCGGTCTGCCCACTACTCTAATAGTCGGATTGCCTGATACAGCAGTCAAAGAATCACGCGACCGTGTGCGCGCTGCCATACGCAATTCTGGATGTACTTTCCCCATGAAGAGGATCACGGTAAACCTGGCGCCAGCCGATTTAAAAAAAATAGGTCCCACTTACGACCTCCCCATATCCATAGGCATATTGCTAAGTTCAGGCCAGGTAAATGCTGACTCAACCAGAACCATGTTCCTCGGCGAGTTGTCATTGGATGGAAGCGTTCGTCATATTCACGGCATACTCCCGATGGTTGCCATGGCGCGTGAACGGGGTATTGAAAATGTTTTCGTTCCCGCTGATGACGCCCCCGAAGCATCACTGATCACAGATATCAGAGTTTTCCCCGTTATTTCCCTGAGCCAGCTGGTCGGCTATTTGCAGGGCGAGACCGCCATAGAGCAGTTCAATGAAGATATTCAATGGCAGAACATTAGAGAGAACCACCAGACAGATATTATGCACGTTAAAGGACAGGAACATGCAAAACGGGCTCTGGAAGTTGCGGCAGCAGGCGGTCATAACGTCCTGATGGTTGGACCACCTGGCAGCGGCAAAACCATGCTAGCACGGTCATTGGCCACTATTTTGCCGGAAATGACACTGGACGAGGCTATTGAGGTCACCAAGATATATAGCGTTAGCGGCCTCATATCTAAAGATACTCCTTTGATAAACGAAAGGCCCTTCCGCTCTCCTCACTATTCCACCTCGTATGCGGGACTGGTGGGAGGCGGACGGCTGCCGCATCCGGGAGAAATAACACTCAGCCATCGGGGAGTGCTGTTTCTTGATGAATTTCCTGAATTCAACCACATTGCGCTGGAGTCGCTCAGGCAGCCCATGGAAGACAAGGTAGTAACTATCAGCCGTGCCGAAGGCAGCCTGACCTTCCCCGCTAATTTCACCCTGATTGCAGCCATGAATCCCTGCCCGTGCGGATACTATGGCGACCCGATCAGGGAATGCAAGTGCACTTCATCAGTCATAACACGTTACCAGAAAAAGATCAGCGGCCCCCTCATGGACCGCATCGACATATACTTGGATATACCACATGTCGACTACGAAAAACTGACGCAAGACCATCCGGCCGAACATTCAGAAACAGTCCGACAAAGGGTACAGAAAGCCCGTCACCTGCAATTACAGCGGTTTAACAGCTCGGTACTGACTTGCAATGCCGAGATGACGGCAGTTGAAGTCAAACAATTTTGCGCTATCGATATTGCAGCCCAGAGCCTGATGAAAACCGCAATGAGACAAATCCACTTTACCGCCAGGGCGTTTCACCGCACATTAAAGTTGGCCCGTACCATTGCCGATCTCGACAATTCAGAAGTAATCACGACTACACACCTTGCGGAAGCCCTCCAGTACAGGCAGCGCAACATTAACCTTTAAAGCCTATCAGCAGTAAATTCTTTTTAATTAATACACACCCATTGACAACCGATCATTGTTCGGTTATTATTTTCCTGTACTCCACTTCGTTGTACCATAACGTTCATTATTGAGCATGAACATCGTTCGGTTAAAAGTAGATGAGGGTAGACAGTGATCTTAAGAGGGGACTTCAAGTGATTAAACGGGATCCGAAAGCAACCAGGGAACGGATTATTAACGCCGCCATAGGTGTTTTTTCACAGGGAGATTTCAATGAGGCAACCGTGCGTGATATCGCGCGTAAATCAGGCGTATCACAGGCCAACATCTATCAATATTTCGACAGCAAGGAGAGCTTGCTGTTCAGCATTATCATTGAAGAATCAAAGCAGATGAAGCAATACCTTGAACAACATCTATCAGGAATAAAGGGAACAGAAAACAAATTACGTAAAATGACCTGGTACTATTTATATTCGCATGAGCAAAACAGGCAGCTGACGTGGTTGGAATTTATGGTTCTGAGTACTAAAGCATGGAGCGAGCCGCCCGGCGTCTGGGATAGTACGATGGAAGTTGCCGCTATTTTCAGGGACATACTCGAAGAGGGAAAACAGAACGGCGAGGTACGGCAGGATGCCAATATCAGAGTCATCGGCCATCTGTATTTTGGCGGTCTGCGCAATGCGATAGTCTTCTGGTGCCTGGACAAACAGTTTAAGTCTCTTGCCAGTGAAATCACCGACAGCTTAACTGATTTCGTTTGGAAAGCCATCAAAATTCCTCCCTCCTATACACAATGCCCTTTCATACAAAACGACAAAATATTGCTGCAAAGCCATACCGGTAAAAAAAATAAAAAATATAGGAGTGAAAATCGTGATCAGAACAGTTGAACAGTATTTAAAGAGCCTGGAAGACGGCAGGCAGATGTGGTGTCTGGGGGAGAAGGTCAAGGATGTCCGCT